>CALAMC010000050.1 GCA_937925655.1 uncultured candidate division Zixibacteria bacterium
TTTGCGAAAAGTGCCCGGATAAACCGGTGGTTATTGAATCGGAGGGTAACGTGGTAGTGACGGTAAAATGAGAGGACATTATGCCAACTAATCAATGGAGTTCACGAAGGAAGATATGAAAAGTTTTTTGATTGGGCAGTTCTTGCTCGAAGTTGTAATAATGCTGGTTCTGTTTTTCCTTTTGAAGGAAGGCGCGGAATATCTTCTGGAATCGGGAAATGCCGACATGCTGGTAATAGTCGCCAGCATGTTCATTGCAGTAATGATTACAGGGGCCATAATGATGGTGCTGAAAAACCGGAAGAAAGAAAAGCCGGAGTAGTGATTGTTCCCGGTCCCGATCCTTCAAGGTTCAGGGCCGGGGGCAAATCGGGACCCAGATGACGGCGGGTCTGAGGACCCGCCGATCACAACGTACGGAGAAAGATGTCTACCACGTTGTTATGCCGTTGCCCGGCAAAGAGGGGCAGATCCTTCCAAAGGTCAGGAAGCCTGTGGACAGGCCTCCCGATCTCTCGAGGGATCTGCCGCCCAAAAGAAACTCCCACCGCAAGCGGCGGGGCACCGAAAAAATGTCGAAAGCTCCCTCTCTTTCCGCAGGGTTGTCGGCAGGGCTTTCGATCGATAAGAAATATCACCAGGAGGGTAAAAAAACATGACGATTCTGGCAATCATGAGTATGGTGCATATTGCACTGTGGCTGGCGGCGTTCGTGCTGTGGATAATGTCAACCTATCACCGGGATTACAAAGTGCAATTATGGGACCTGGCGCCATCCGCCAAATACGTTGTTTTCAAACGCCGGAAGATGTTCACCAGCAACCGCGGATTTACGTACTATGTGCTAGCCTGGACGTTTTTTTTGATCGGCTGTATCAGCAGTATCATTTGCGGGTTCTGGCGGTATTAATATAGATGTCGAAAGCACAGGGCTTTCGAGCTACGAAAACTTCGGCCAACTCGCGGGCTCAGAAAAATGTCAGGAGCTCCCGCGCATGGCGCGCGGGACCTTCGGCAGGGCTCCTGATCTACCAAGACTACGGGCATTGGGGTTCGGGGCCGGGCGGAGTGCCATACAGGTAATCGATCAAATACAATATATCCAGCAGATTCAAAAGGCCATCGCAGTTGGCGTCTCCGGCCTTAAGCGGGACCGGAGCCGGGCCGGGTGGATTATCGTATTTATGACTGATTATAAATAGTATATCAATCAGGTCGATATTTCCATCCCCGTTGGCATCACCGCGGATGACATCGCAGGCATCGCCGATACCGTCGCCGTCGCTATCCAGCTGGTTGGGATTGGCCACAAAGGGACAGTTATCGCAGGCGTCCCCTTTGTCATCGCCGTCGGCATCGGTCTGGTCGGGGTTATAAACATCGGGGCAATTGTCGCAGGCATTGCCTTTCCCATCGTCATCGGAATCAAACTGGTCGCCATTGGGGACAAACGGGCAGTTGTCGTCGGGGCATTCGTTGTATGGTACACCCGGGTCGCCGAAACCATCACCATCCGAATCAAAGCATTTGGATTTGGTGAAAATAGATATTCTATCCGATAAGCGGTCGGCGGTAACCAGATCGATATCGCCGTCGTTGTCAAGATCGCCCGCCACGGCCGCATAGGGGAAATTACCCGTAGTTAAAATAGCATCGACGATAAAGTAGGCATTGCCGTTATTTCTCAAGATTGAAATGCTGTTGGTCGATGCCAGGGCGGCAACCAAATCCATATCGCCGTCACCATCAAAGTCGGCCGAATTGACCGAATGCGGTTCGGTTCCGGCGGCCGTATAATCAGTGCGGGAGAAATGGAAATACCAGCGGGTTCCGTCGTTTCGGAGAACAGATACGCTGTTTGAGCCCCTGTTTGCAGTGCAAATATCCAGATCTTGATCGCCATCGAAATCGGCCACAGAAATATAATAAGGAGAATTGCCGGTGGCATAAAACCCGCTGAACTCAAATATACCGCCAGCGTCCGTATTCTCGAAAATTTCGATGTTGCTGAAAGTATAGTCGGCTATTACGAGGTCGATATCACCGTCGCCGTCGAAGTCTCCCCCGCTTACAAAAACGGGATTACCACTGATGCCATAGCTTGCGACATACTCAAATGTCCCGTCACCCAGGTTCCTGTAAATAACGATGTTTTGGCTGCCTTCATTGGCTGTGGCAATATCGGGATGACCATCGCCCGATAAATCGGCGCAGAATATGGATATGGGGAAACTACCGGTCGGATAGTCGGTCCTGGTTCCCAGGGTTCCATCGCCGTTATTAAGCAGTATGGAAAAATCGTTACTTAAATAGTTGACCACCGCTAAATCAGGATAATCATCCCGGTTAAAATCGCAGGCATAGATCCGCATGGGGGTATCGTGGGTCGAGTATGGCACCGCCGCGGCGAACGTCCCGTTTCCATTGTTGATATAAATCAGGACGCGATCGTTGTTTTCGGCCGGGACGGCGATATCAAGATATCCGTCGCGGTCAAGGTCGATAAGACAGACGTCATGGGGGTTGTCTATCGCGGGGTAAAAACCGGCGGGGACAAAATAGCCCGGGCTTTCGACGACGGCCGTGGTGAACGACCAGTGACATCCGTTTATTGCGGTCCCCTCTGTCGCCCTGATGGCTTTGGTCAGATCGATATTCACCACTTCACCATAAGCAAACGGCGGAGCCGGGTCGAACGTGACGCTGTTGGTTTCGGGGTTATAGGTGATTGACCCGTCAATCGGTCCGCCGAATTTGCCGTTGACGAGAAAAGTGGTGTCATTGAGCGTCGTCTCATCCATCGACTGGTCGAAGGTGATTGTGATGGAAGTTTCAACGGGTGCGTTTCGGGCATTTCTGACGGGAGTGGTGGAGACCACTTCCACGATATTATTATAATGCGCACAAAATTCGGACGCAATATACCACATATAATCACCCGAGTAAACGTCATCAATGCACAACCAGCCTTCGGACGGATAATATATAAAACTCCAGCATTCGTAAATGTCCGGAGGAATGCCCGTTCCGTCATCCAACACGATGCACAGCGAATCGCCGGGGTCATTCTGGATGGCGGTTACACCTATACAATATTCCTCGAAAGTATAGAATATATTATCGGGATTGTTCCAGGCGACGTTCGTAAAATTGGGAGCGAATTGCAGACTTGAGTACGGGATATCCACGGAATCAAGCTTATTCCCGGGTCTGCCCCATGTTCCATTATAGACCATCAGGTATACGCGGACATCAGGTTCGCCGGTAAATCCCGGTTCATGAAAGGCAATGTCCACCGACTTCAGGGTGCAGGCAATAATAGTATCGGGAATATAGAACCTGGAGCAGGCTATTGTGGCTCCATTTTTGGTGGGTAAATGCAGGAAATAAAGAGGATTTCCCCAGTACTCTTCGTAGCCGCAACCATAGGCCTTATCCGAACCCAGTGTATTAATGCTCGGATATATGGCGGCGACATCGCTCATTTCGTCGGGAATAGGTTTCAGGTCTTCCAGACCGAAAACACCGGGGGCAATCAATATTATTGACACTATGGCCAGAGTTGAAAGCGAAAGAAAGGAATGGCGGTTTTTCATACATCCTCCCGTACTATTTCTATTTTGTATATCCAAAACATTCAGGTTTGACGCTTCGATGAATTCGGAATACAGTGAGACTCGTCCGAAACCTATAAGAAATATAATAATATTCGGGATTTCGTCAATGTAAAGATGGCACTGAAGAAGGCTGAATCCCTGCGGATTCAGCCCATATCAGAAAAATGTCGGGTTTCTCGTCCCGACTTCGTCGGGATTCCGGAAGGCGGCCTACTT
>CALAMC010000051.1 GCA_937925655.1 uncultured candidate division Zixibacteria bacterium
CCTCAAGAATGAGAATGTCGGCAGACGGGTGGAAGGCTTATTCGATGCGGTCTTTGCGCATCTGCGCCCACATTTTGCGCTGACGGTTCCAGTGGGGAACGGCCGCGACGGGCCGGAGGTCCCTCTCCAGGATCAGGTCGCGGCCCTTGGTTGTATTCGGTAGGAAAAGAATGTCCTCCTGAATGTCCGGAGCGAGATTCAGCAAGTTCATGATCTGGGTGATGCGCGCCCGGGTCACGTAGCCGAGGCGGGCAAGGTCCGCGTAGTCTTGTACCTCGCCGCGCCGGACCAGCCCGTCGAAGCGGATCGCCAAAGCCAGAAGCCTGGCGACACGGGGGATGTTCCCTTTGCCGGTTGAACCGCTCTGGTTGTCGGATTGTGCCCCGCCGGACTTGCGTTTGTTTCTCGGCTGGAATGTGAAGCTCACTTCCAAGTGCCCACCGCCGCCCGAAAGACGTATCGTCGAGGTCATGTGCGCTCCTCCACTCCACGGGTTCCGTCTCCCATGCACATTGCCTTGATGCCGGGGGATCGGAACGTCACGGTCACTTTGCCGTCGCGTCCATCGTAGGCGACACGCTCGACGAGGGTCTTGATGATCCGCGCCTGCTCGCGTGGGGCGAGCGATTCCCAAATGGGATCGAAAGCCGTGAGGGCTTTCTCCAGGTCTCCCTCGTCCAGTGTTTCTTTCTGAATGGCGACGGTTTCCTCCCGGATGGCGGTCATCCGCTGCTCCAGAGACCGTATCTGGTCCTGAAGATCGGCCATCTGATCGGTCACCAGCCGTCGGTCCGTGCTTGATGTGGGCGACTCGGCCACAAGGGCGCGGAGTCTGACATCCAGCCGTTTGAGTTCGCGCTCGTGGGCTCGACGTTCGGTTTCGAGTTCCGTCAATCGCTTTTGGCTCTGTGCCCGCACCTCTGATGCCGTCTTCGAAAAGACCTCCGTGCTTGAGCCCAAGCCGCGGATATAGTCGACGACCGCGGTTTCGATCTCATGGGCGTTGAGCGATTTGGTCGGACAGGCCGTCCATCCGCGTTGCTGAGCGGTCAGGCAGACGTAGTAGCGGTAGTGCCTTCCGTTCTTGGCCGTGTAGGTATGCACCATGGCGGTTCCACAGGGCGCGCAGTAGAGCAACCCCCTCAGCAGCGCTCCGTATTTGTTGCGGATATCCTTTCCGCCGGAGCGACCGTTGTGCCGCAGGGTATCCTGTACCCGCTGCCAGAGGTCCGGGTCCACGATTCCCTTGTGCTCCCCGCGGTAAATGGTGCCCTTGTAGCAGACGTTGCCTGTGTAGACGACGTTGGTGAGCAACCGAAAGAGGCTGCTTTTGTTGAACAGATTCCCGCCGCGCACATCCCCTCGCTGGGTGGTCCACTGTTTTGCCCCCCACTTGCGGCGTTCGAGTTCCTGCACGACGGGGATCAGTGCTTTATGCTCCAGGTAGAGGTCGTAGATGCCCCGCACTTTCAAAGCCTCGTCTTCGTTGACGATCAGCCGTCCACCCTTACGATCCACGTCATAGCCTAGGACAGGCATGCCCCCGACCCATTTGCCCTTCTTGCGGGCCGCGGACATCTTGTCTCTGGTCCGCTCCGAGATGATCTCCCGCTCGAACTGGGCGAAGGAAAGTAGGATGTTTAGGGTGAGCCGTCCCATGGAGCTGGTCGTGTTGAACTGCTGGGTGACAGAGACAAAGCTCACGGCGTGCTTGTCGAAGAGCTCCATCATGCGGGCGAAGTCCAGGAGAGACCGGCTCAGACGGTCCACCTTATATACCACCACGCAGTCGATGCCGCCGGATTCGACATCGGCGAAGAGCCGCTTGAGGGCCGGGCGCTCCATATTGCCGCCGGTGAAACCACCGTCGTCGTACCGCTCTGAGATGCACAGCCATCCCTCATGCCGCTGGCTCGCGATATAGGCTTCCGCGGACTCCCGCTGGGCATCGAGGCTGTTGAAGTCTTGGTCGAGACCTTCGTCGGTGGATTTCCGGGTATAGATGGCGCAACGCACGGTCGTCCTGTGAGTCTCCACCGATTGCCGGATGGATGGATTGTTTCTTTCCGCAGGTCTGCTCATTCATTCCTCCTGTTCGGCTCTCCGTTTTGCTTTCGCGGCTCCTTGGATTCCGCAAGTCCGAAAAAGAGGAATCCGTTCCATTTGCTGCCCGTGGCCTCCTGGGCGATTGCGGAGAGGGACTTGAACCGTCGTCCGTCGTACTCGAAGCCTTTGTCGAGCACCTTGACCACGATGTCACGGCCCCGGAACTCTCTGGCCAGCAGCGTTCCGGGCAAGGGCAATCTGCGGTCCCGCAATTGGTGCAACCGGCCGGTCACCGAGCGCTCCCTGACTTCCATCAACCCCGGTTTCAACGGATCGCGTGGTGTGCGGACCCGGAGATCCGCGTCGTTGGCGATCTCTTCAGCCCTCCGCTTGGCCCGCTCCGAAAGATCGCCCTCGGCCATGGCTTGAATTCGCCAGGCAATCCGTTTTCGAAGGAAGTCTTTGTGGTACGACCTCGTTTCCTCGCCGAAGACATCGATATACCGCTCCCGAAGTTCCCCTACGGTCATCCGGGAAAGTGCCTGCACCTGCTGATAAGTCGTTTCATTCATGGCAACCTCCTATTTTTCGGACCAACCGCCGAAATCGGCCAGCCGCTCCAGCCGTCTCGTGGCGTTAACCACTGCATGAATGAAGGCTTCTATTGGCCGAACAATCAAGTCGATTCTCTGTAAACTCTTCGTGTTCTTGGGTTTGCGCCACATGGCCGGCCATATCCGGGCTGGATGGCGGCAGGCGGCGTCCCCTCCGGTAACGGAGGTAGCCTTCTCCCAGAATCGAGGCGATCTCTGAAATGGTTTCCTCGAGACGAGGTGCTGAGGATTCTCTGCGTTCCATCATGTCCTCCTTGCGGCGACCGCAGGGGGCGTCGTGGATGCCGCCGGGAGGATGGGTTCGGCCGTCAAGTCGTCGACCGCGGGTCCACCGGTCCGCCCTGAAGGGCGGGCTTGGCGTCACCCACAACGGTCTCCGTCTCTCTCGGCCGCTTCCGCTGTCTGGCGTTTGTCTTTTGCCGGGCGCTTCCGCTCGGCTTCCGGTCGATACTTACCGGAGCTCCTTTCGGGGTGTCGGACCTGGGTTGACGACAGGAGAGGCGTTAACAGCGGGCGGAAAAGGAATGGAGAATCGGAGAATCAGGAGGGCACATCCGAAAGCGGCGGGCGAAAACGTCAGCGTTCATCCGCGAAGCCCGCAGGCTGTGCGGGAATCGGAGAAGAGGAGAGAATGTGTGGGCGGGCGCAAAGCGGCGTGGAATCGCCTGAAACAGCAAAACCCCGAGGGGATGACCCGACGGGGTTTCGCGCTAACAAATGACCGCTGAAGTTCAGCGGATTAAATTTGGCTCCCCCGGCAGGACTCGAACCTGCGACCCGCTGATTAACAGTCAGCTGCTCTACCGACTGAGCTACAGGGGAGTATAACGTTATTACACGCGTCAAATTCCTCGTCTTAAGTCTTAACTCGGGCTGCGGCAGTCCTGATTCCGGCTGGAAAAGCCCTGATTCAGGTTGTGGCAGCCCTGGCTCAAGCTGTGACGTCGGCAACGTCCTTAAGACGAAACCCTATTATATACCAAAAGCGCGTTTTGTCAAGCCGAAATAAATCCCACAACACCCATAATTTGCACGAGAAAAGCCGCACCACAAACCGGGCAACCCGAAATACATCCGGCCATGAATCCAGGTCATCAACCGAACCCAATGAAGCCTCAACGCATCGGCCAATCCGCACCGATTGACCTATACAACCCAATTTGCCCTCTTTATTTCGGTCGATCATGGTCATTTATATCTCTTATCGGCCATAACAAAAAATCTTCTATGCATCCGGCGCGAGATTGCTTATTTTCAAAGTCCATGATTCCGTCAAATAGAAATAGCGGGTTCGCCGTGCCGGTTTATACCATCATTCTCGTCATAGTTCTGACGGCAACCGGCGTGGGTGATTCGCCGCGGCCACTCGTCAACCCCGATGGCGCCATCGGCTCCATGAACGTTTTTGTCCATGGGCAATACCTGTCTATTTCCAGCAAAAGGGGTATTGCCACGAAGGACCATCAGCAATTTGGATTAGACCTAAATTTGCCAGTCAGCCAAAGATTTACTGTTGCCGCCGGCTACAGTCTCGAACCCAATGATACTCTTTTCCACCAGGGCAAACTGGGAATAACCATATATTCGAAAAAACTCGGCTCCGGAATAACATCGGTTAATCCCGATGGCCCGACCGGCGCGCCAGTTTTATCGGCCGCTGTATCGACGAGAATTCAGGACGGTCATTTCGACGATCGAAGTTTTTGTATTTCGGCCCGCCTTCTGTTGCCAACTACAACTTACCTGACAGTCGGCGCAGGCACCAATTACTATGACACCGATGATCCGCTGAATATTGATGAATTTTTTGGGCTGGTAGCCTGGTTTATGAAACGCTACGACGAGAATCAGCTTTATATTAACCCCGATGGTTTCCCCGGTTATCCGGTATTCCGGCTTACCGGCGGCGGCAATTCCGAAGGCATTTTCGGACAGTTGGATATCCTCATGCCGATGTCGCCGCGATATTCCTTATCTATCTGGATGAGGGGCGAAAAAATCACCGCTCGCGAGATTCAGCGGTTGGGTCTTGGCGCCAGCGTAAGCTTTTATCCCGGAATCAATTAAAAGGCGGGAAATATTCCGAATTTTCGTATCGCAAGAGCTAAAAATATTCGAACCCTCCTCGCCTCTTCGGGTAAAACCAATTGCAATGATTGACAATAATAATCCTCGAAAGGAGTGCTTATGAACCAAAGGAAACTTTTTCTGGCACCAATTTTAGTTGCTTTGGCGGCGCTCTTTTTAATTGGTGGATCCGCCAAGGCTGACACCGGTCAGGGTTACCTGGGAGTGTATCCGCAGACAATCGACGAGGACTTGAAGGAGGCATTTAACCTGACCACCGACCACGGCGTTATTATCAAAGGCGTGGAAACCGGTTCCCCGGCCGACAAATCGGGGATTCGCCAGGGAGATATACTTCTCGAATATAACGGCGAAAAGCTGGCAAGCGCCGATGACCTGGTTCGTCTGGTTCGCAATGATAAACCCGGTCAAAAGGTTGATCTTCTTATTTTGCATAAAGGCAAGGAAAAGAAGGTTATACTGGAGCTTGGTCAGGCCGGGGCGACCGCCGATCCGGCCATAAACAGCTTTTTCGGACCCGGCGGGAAAATCTCGCCCGGGGTGCATTCCTTCAGCAAGACCTGGCAGTCGGATAATACGTTTATCGCTGATACCTATATCGGGGTAGAGCTGGCCAGCCTGTCGGTCCAGCTTGGAGAGTATTTCGGCGTCGATGACGGCGAAGGCGCGCTGGTGACTACGGTCATGGAGGATTCTCCGGCGGCCCAAAGCGGTCTTAAGGCCGGCGATGTCATTGTCGAAATCGACGGCAATCGGGTTGGCGGGCCATCCGACGTGCAAAAAGCTGTCCGCAAGGCCGATAAAGGCGACCAACTGGCGGTGACGATCATGCGGGATAAAGCCCGCCAGACGATGACTATCGAAGTCGCCGAAAACGAAAGCATGAGCTTATTTGGGACCGACCCGTTTGGCTGGGATGACGATAATTTCATGTTTTTCGCCCCGAAAATGAAAGACCTGTTTCGCAGCGATTTCGATAATGATCGGCCGGACATTAATGAAGAACTCCGCAAGGAAATGGAGTCACTCAAAAAGGAATTGAACGAACTCAAAGAAAAAGTGAACAAATAAACCACCCTTCAGTCATGTTATCCCGAATGAGGATAACGGCAGAAAGCCCCGACGCATGGTTTGTCGGGGTTTTTTTATTGGCACAAATAAATTGTGCATTATATTATGGCAAAACAATTTTCAAGGATAAGCCATGCCGCAGTTAACGGTTGAAAAATTATATAAAGAACGCAAAGACTTTTTCGATCTGACCCTGCTCAATTCCGAAAAAGGTCTCAAAAAGAAACTGGTCAACGCCGAAATTCATCGGCCGGGCCTGGCCCTGACCGGATTTTTCGAACGCTTCCCCAACCGGCGCACGCAGGTGCTGGGACAAACGGAAATCACGTATGTTTCGCAGTGGTCGCCGGAGACGCTGCGCGAACGGACCGAAAAGTTATTTTCCCAGAATATCCCGCTGATGATTATCTCCAAGGGTATCACGCCGCCGATCGAGTTTCTGGCCATCGCCGACAAATATGAAACCGCCGTTTTTTCATCGCGGTTGAGCACCTCGGAGCTGACCACCCGTCTGGCGGCCTATCTGGATATAATCTTCGCCCCGTCGATAACCCGCCACGGGACACTGGTTGACGTCTATGGCGTCGGCCTGCTTTACACCGGCAAGTCGGGCATCGGCAAATCGGAAGTCGCGCTCGACCTGATCGAACGCGGGCACCGCCTGGTGGCCGACGACGTCATCCGCATCACCCGCAAGTCCGCCGACCTGGTGGTCGGCACCGGTTCGGAGCTTCTGGGTCATCACATGGAAATCCGCGGCATCGGCATTATCGACGTGGAAAAGCTGTTCGGCATCCGCGGCATCAGGATTCAGAAACGTATCGAAGTCGAGGTGCATCTGTCGCACTGGTCGGAAGATCAGGAGTACGAACGTCTCGGGGCCGAGGACCGCTATACGACCATTCTGGGGGTGCCTATCCCGCTGGTGGATATCCCGATTTCTCCGGGGAAAAACATCACGGTGATATCCGAAGTGATTGCGATGAATCATATGCTCAAGGTGTACGGTGAAAATACGGCGGCGGAGTTTTCGAAACGGCTGGCGGAACGGATTCACCGACAGTCGATGACCCGGGAGTATCTCGAATCGGATTATGAATAGAGACAAACTCGTGCAAAGAATAGTGTGGATTGCACTATTCGTTGCCTTTTTCGTCATTTACCTCAATTACATAAAAAGCCAGCCCGAACCGGAGCCGGTAAAAAAGATCGTCGTGTATTATACGGCCTGGAGCATGGACGTCGCCGCCGACCTGTCGTGCCGTGATTTGGTGACATTCAATCAGTCGGTCACTTTATCGGGAACGCTTCAGGTCACGGAATTCATGACGGCGCTGTCGCGGGCCGATCTCCGTGAGTTCGCGGACATGGACAGCATCGATCCGCGCATCTGCTGTCTATTATATGATCGCGATGACGGCGTGGTTAAGACCATTTCTTTCAGCCGCACCATGCTCATGCAGATTGATGATGTCACTTTTGAAGCCGACGGGCCGCTATTTCAACTGGTATTGCGCTATTTGCCCTCCGATTATCTGGAAACGTAACCATTATTTGATTCCGCAACATTTTGCATTGTAGTCACTTCTAACGAAATGGGTTCGTTCTTGAATATTTTTCATTTTTTTTGCCCCCTTCCCGGCGTGGTAATTTGGATGTAATGGCATGTACCATAATATAGTGCAACGCGCCATAATGGTATCGGGTGGGAGGGTATATAGATAGAAACTCTTCATGCTTATGGCTTGCGTCGCGTCCGCCGCCCGCTCAATACAAAGGATAATGGGCGGTTACGGCAAAATGGGTTCGTTCTTGAATTTTTTTCATTTTTCGCTCCTTCCCCGATGCAAAATTTTGGATATAAGT
>CALAMC010000052.1 GCA_937925655.1 uncultured candidate division Zixibacteria bacterium
GACCCCATGCCTCTCCGGATCGCAACAGCTTCTCCACCGATCATGAGGGCGGGTTTTTTGAAACCGAGGCAATCCAACTGGAGCATCAGGACGGTTTGGAAATATATATACGCACCGAACCTAATTGGAAGGAACGGGTTCTGACCCTGTTTCAGGCGCTGGAACAAGTCGGATTCGGCCGGGATAAATCAACCGGACTGGGGGCCTTCCGACTGGGCGAAATGATTCCGGTCGAAATCTTTCAGGCCGTCGATGATGGGTGCAACGGCTTTGTCAACCTGTCGTCAATGGTTCCAGCAAAGGATGATCCCCGCGAGGGGTGGTTTCGCTTGAGAACCAAATATGGCAAGCTGGGGGAAGGTGTCTTTGGAAATCCTTTCAAGCGCCCATTATTGCAGATCGAACCGGGGGCGGTCTTTTATGCCGGGGGAGAAATTCGGCCTTATTATGGCCGCCTGGTGCGGGATATTGCCCCGGGCGACAGCCGGGTAGTGCAGAACGGTTATGCCATGACAGCCCCTTGCCGGATTAGCAAGTGACCGGAAGAGTATGACCTGTCTGTATGTTACCGAACAAGGTGCAACTCTGCGCAAAACCGGCCAGACCATTGTGATTGAGATGGATGGCAAAGAATTGGCGGAGATTGAAACCGCGCGATTGAATAGTATTCTCCTCTATGGCAATATTCACGTTACGACACCGGCGCTGAAACACTTATTGGAAAACCGGATAGAATTGGCCTTGCTGTCCGAATCCGGGAAGATTTACGGTCAATTATCACCGCCGCTTGGGAAAAATATAATCTTGAGAATAAACCAATTTAAGGTTTTTGGGGATCCCGATATCTGCCTGAAATTATCTCGAAGCCTGGTTATGGCCAAACTAACCGGTGCGGCAGAAGTCCTGAAACAGTTATCATGGAATCGCCGCGAACTTGATTTTGGTGAACCCGTGCACGAATTGGAAAGGCTAAATTCGAATATACCCTCGGTCGACGATCCCGAAACCCTTAATGGACTTGAAGGATCCGCCGCCAGGATATACTTCGATGCTTATGCGCGCGCCTTTAAAAACCCGCATCAGTTTAATGGGCGAAGCAAGCGTCCACCGCGCGACTCGGCCAATGCCCTGATGTCATTCGGATATGTTCTGTTGGCATCAGCTATACAATCGTACCTCGATGCGGCCGGATTCGATCCCTATCTGGGCTTTTATCATAGGGTGGAGTACGGCCGGCCGTCGCTGGCGCTGGATATGCTTGAGGTCTTCCGGGCTCCGGTAGTGGACCGTTTCGTTTTAAAAGCGCTGAACCTTGGAATCTTTAAAGAACAGGATTTTATTGTTGGCGACGACAATGGATTCCGGTTGCGTTCGGAAGCGTTAAAACGCTTTTTTATCCGATGGGAGGAAAACTTGAGACAATATGATTTTCGAAAGCTATTATCGGAACAGGCCGAATCATTGCGTGCTTTTTTCATGAAAAAGAATATTAATGCTGATTTCCATATTTTCAGGGCGAAATGATGCATTTCTTGATAACCTATGACATAACCAGCAACCGCATGCGGCTCAAAGCGGCTCGAATTCTGGATGATTTCGGAGACCGGGTCCAGGAATCGGTTTTCGAACTGCCTAATCTGGATGTCCTGATTTGGAAAAAATGCCTGAAACGCCTAAAAGACAAAATAAAACTGACCGGGACCGATTCCATAAGAGTTTATATTTTATGCGAGTCCTGCCGCAAAAAAATCATGTTGCTTGGTCATGGGCCAAAACCAATGGACGACCCGGACGTGATCGTGATATGATTTCCTGAAACCCTCTATGAAGAGAATGTCCAGGGAGGTTTCTGGAAAACGTAACCTGTTCTTTGACAACTGAATAACCAGAAAAATGCAGTTAATTTTATTGACATCGGGCAATAATCTCATTAGGTTTCGGATATCGGGGCCGGAAGATGTTGTGAAATGGTGACTTATATTGGCGGCAGTAAGAAGACCATCCCTGACGAATAAGGGATTAAGACTTTTGGTTGTCTTTTTTTCTTCATGGCCCTAATATCGGTAAGAAGACCATCCCTGACGAATAAGGGATTAAGACAACCTTGTGAATGCGATCGCGACCGGCCAAGGTCGAATCCGGTAAGAAGACCATCCCTGACGAATAAGGGATTAAGACGTCTGGAGAGTCCGCCGGAATTGATTTATCCGAGCATAAACCAGTAAGAAGACCATCCCTGACGAATAAGGGATTAAGACGAGGGCTCGTCCGGAAGCAGAGGACTCAGTTTTTTGTAGTAAGAAGACCATCCCTGACGAATAAGGGATTAAGACGCCGATATCTCTGCCGCCGTCTCTGCCGCCGTCTCTGTAAGAAGACCATCCCTGACGAATAAGGGATTAAGACAATCAGGTTTGGGGGGCATATCAAACTTAGCCACCGAATAGGTAAGAAGACCATCCCTGACGAATAAGGGATTAAGACCTCGCCAGCCATTCGCACCGTCATCAACAATGTTAGTAAGAAGACCATCCCTGACGAATAAGGGATTAAGACTTCGGTCAACCCGCATTTTTGTGGTAACATGGTAGGTGTTACCGTAAGAAGACCATCCCTGACGAATAAGGGATTAAGACAGGTTCAGGACTTTATCGTCGAGCAGTTGGTTTTCTCCCGTAAGAAGACCATCCCTGACGAATAAGGGATTAAGACTGGTTGCGAGTGCGGCCCCCAGGTTTAGCGAAACTACGGTAAGAAGACCATCCCTGACGAATAAGGGATTAAGACCCCCGCCGAAGTGCATGAGATGATTTCGATTGCGTCCAATGTAAGAAGACCATCCCTGACGAATAAGGGATTAAGACACAGGTTGGCCTTATTATTTTCAACAGCGTTTTTGATGTCAGTAAGAAGACCATCCCTGACGAATAAGGGATTAAGACAATTGGTTCCGTCGACTTTACTGATCGGCCCCATGGCATCCAGTAAGAAGACCATCCCTGACGAATAAGGGATTAAGACATTAGAATCGTCGCATTCAACGCTAACGGCGTTGTTGAAGTAAGAAGACCATCCCTGACGAATAAGGGATTAAGACTTTGCACCGGGACTGACCCATATAATACGTACTTGGCATGTAAGAAGACCATCCCTGACGAATAAGGGATTAAGACCAAAACGGCACTCGGCACCGAAACTGTTCCGCGCCTCGAAAGTAAGAAGACCATCCCTGACGAATAAGGGATTAAGACACCATGTTCATCGGTTAATTTGTAGTACGTCATGGCTTCAGGTAAGAAGACCATCCCTGACGAATAAGGGATTAAGACGCCGGGCAAAACGCCCTTGCGTATCCATTGGCCAAGTAAGAAGACCATCCCTGACGAATAAGGGATTAAGACTATGACACACCCTTTGGCGCAAGGAAGCGGGGATGCCTAAAGTAAGAAGACCATCCCTGACGAATAAGGGATTAAGACCGACCGTATTGCGGCCGTGGAATCCGCTGTGATTGATGTAAGAAGACCATCCCTGACGAATAAGGGATTAAGACTATATTTATATCATCGCCCGGCTCCCAGTCATCCGGGATATTGTAAGAAGACCATCCCTGACGAATAAGGGATTAAGACTTGTCGGCCCCGTCTCAATGATATTATTTTCAAATTTTAGTAAGAAGACCATCCCTGACGAATAAGGGATTAAGACGAACATCCCTCGCCGAATGAACATCCTTTGCCGAATGGTAAGAAGACCATCCCTGACGAATAAGGGATTAAGACTTTTTTTATATATATGATCCTTTCCAGTTTGAACGTACTACATGTAAGAAGACCATCCCTGACGAATAAGGGATTAAGACGGCTATCAACGCGCGGCAAATAATACCAGTGATTGCTTTGGTGCTATGAACAACTTTATAATTAAATTCTGAAATAAGGAGATCCAAATATGCCTGCAAAAAAAGTGCTGATACAAACAGTCGGCGGTTCGCCTATCCCTCTGGTCAAAAGTATTTCCGAACAAACCCCGCATTTCATCTATTGGATTCCGTCCACGACAACCCGGCCGGATTGCGACAACCTTTTGGCCGAAGTCAAACGGCTTGTACCCTATGCAACCGTGAAAATATTCCCGACCGATAACCATAATGAACTCATACATTGTTATCGCTCGTGCCTTGAAGTATTGAATGATATCAAAAATCTCGGCCTTGACCATGAGCATATCGTTGCCGATCCGACCGGCGGAACCAAAATCATGAGCGCCGCCTTGATTCTGGCCGCGGCCGAACTGGGTTTGACGGTGGCTTATGTCGGCGGAGAGGAGCGTACCAAGGAAGGCAAAGGAGTTGTGATTAACGGCACCGAAAAGATGTATTACAGCGCTCATCCTTATGATATCATCGCCCGTTTTGACAAGGAGAGTTTCTGCAATAACTTCAATGCCTGTCGTTTTGAGGCGGCCATGGCTGACTGTATCGCTATCAAAAGTAAAGGCAGTCAGAACCTGAAGCGATTGGCCGGCGCCCTGGAAAAAATCACTGGCGGATATCGGGATTGGGATTTATTCCGTTACGATACCTGCGCCAACGCTCTGGGCAAGGGGCTTGATGATCTAAGAAGGCTTTCGGCCGAGGAACCGGCGGTGGCCGACCGGCTGGGCGCGTTTATACGCCAGGTGGCTGAAAATCTGGAACACCTGCAACATCTCCCGAAACTCGGGCTCGCGTGGGAATATGTCTGGGAAGTGGCGGCCAATGCCGTGAGGCGGGGAGAAGAAGGTCGTTACGATGATGCTGTGGCACGCTTGTATCGGGCGCTGGAGATGGCCGGCCAGGCCGAAATCAACAAGTTGCATGGAATCGGAACGTCCAATTTCCCCGTTGATAAACTTGATGCCCAAACACAGGCGGAAGTAAGCAAAAAAATAAAGAAGGGAAAAACCGTTGATTTGGGCAGTTATGATACTTTCAATTATCTGGCTCGAATCGGGAATGAGGTGGGACAGAAATATATTACCCAAAATGATGAAATCCGTGCCATCCTTCAGAACCGAAATGATTCAATCCTGGCGCACGGGATTATTGCACTGGATAAAGGGAAATATGAAAAGTTGTTGTTCATTTTCCGCGAATTGTTCGGTGTCGATTATGAGAAAATAAGGTTTGCCAAAATCGATATTGAAAATCTCCTGTCCTTGGGAATGGATTGACGATATGAATGAACTGATAAATCAATTGGAATTGCCTTTGACAAGCCTGACCGTTAAGGCCGTCATAACGCGCGACATTGCATGGAACTCGTTTCCGGGAAGTGTGATTCACGGGGTATTGGGTTATAACCTGAAAGAGCTGACCTGCGTGGCATCGCATCGCAATTGCGGGCGTTGTTTTCTTGTTGCCGATTGTCCATATGGCATGATCTTCGAATCCCCTCTTCCTCCCGGAGCAAAACGAATGCGGCTTTATCCCCAGTCTCCGCATCCATTACGGCTGACTATTGACCCCTGGAGCGGGCCTAACACCAGTGAAGGAGAGTCTTTTGCGGTTGGCCTGACTTTATTTGGCCGGGCCACGACCTGTGGCCTGTTGATGCTTCTGTCGCTGGTAAAGGCTTTTCAGGACGGACTCGGCAGAAAATATAAGGGAGACCGGGGACATGCCCGAATAATCGAAGTGAGCGATGATTTATCCGGGATATCTCATGACTGGGAGGAGCTGAAGAATAACTTTAGCCAGGCCGCGAATTTAAAGGTTTTGAAAGACCTTATTCCCGGCAAATCCCCATCAGCAGTTAAAATTTCATTTCAGTCTCCCACAAAAATCATTACAAACGAAAAAGTGAATTTTCAACCAACGGCCCGTGATATCATATCTAACATATTGCGGCGCCTTGGAAATTTGGTGTATTTCCACGGGGGCCATGAAATGCACCTTGACTATGAGACGCTTTTAAACAAGGCCGAAGCAATTTCGGCCGAATATGCTCTGAAACGAGTTCGAGCGGTCCGCTATTCTGGACGCCAGGAAAAGAAAATAGATATCAGTGGAATCACCGGTGAGATAACCATCGCAAACTGCCCTGCCGATCTGGCCGCCGTTTTGTACGCCGGAAGCCATATCGGCATCGGCAAAAACACAACCATGGGTTTGGGGGAGATGCACGCAAAGACATAGTCAAGAATATGCCGCGTGAAGATATAACAAAATTAGGATGATGACAATAATTAATAACGGAAAACGCGGCATCTGGCAGTATCAAAGCATCCGAGGGATGTAGATGAGATACTGGAAGATGCGGTATTATCCCGACAAAACCAAAGATAGAATTAATAATTATAATTCTGGAGGTCTTATGGAAAAGCTGGTAAAGTTAAGTTTTGAGAATGGCTCAGAAATTCTGATCCAGTCAGTGGAAGATTTCGAATTTATGAACGAATCCTATATTGAAGTATCTGACAAGGAGGATAAAGCTGGTAAGCCGGGCTGGATTTTGGCTCAGGCAGGAATTAAAGACACTGTAAAGGACATTAATGATTGTTTTAAAAAGGCATTAGGTGGCATAAAATCTATGGCAAGTGAAGTCCGTTCAGTATTAGAAGATAATGATAACTATCCAGATATTATAAATCTTGAATTCGGCCTAAAACTTGGAGTAAAGGCCGGAATTTCTGCCTTTTTTATTTCTTCGGCCTCGGGAGACGCAGAGATTAAGATAAGCCTAACGTGGTCTAAGAATAAATAAAATGAATTAGATAATATGTGGCAGGACGGACTTGATTTGACACTTGTATAAAAAGCGAGTGGTCATTTACCTCTGAATTAACAACAAAACAGGAGGTATTAG
>CALAMC010000053.1 GCA_937925655.1 uncultured candidate division Zixibacteria bacterium
GTTTTTTCATGAACTTCAAGGCGGCTTCAAGCATGGCCCTGGATAGTCCCTGACCGCGATACGCTTTGTCGATAAAAAAGCAGGTGACCGACCAGGTTTTATCGATGTCGTTACGTTTGTAGGCTTTGGCGGTTTCGATGCGCGGGAAAACCGAGCGGGGGCCATAGGAGCACCAGCCAACGCATTTGGGGCCGTCATAGGCCAGAAGGCCGGTCATTTCGGCGGAGAGGATCAGGTTTTTGGTGGCGGTTTTGGCGGGCGAGCCTTTGACCAATTCCCAGGTGCGGCCGCCTTTGGGGACGCGCCAGTTCTGGCACCAGCATCCACCGCAGGCGCCGTTGTCGCCGAAGAGTTTTTCGAAATCTTTCCAGAGTTCCGGGGCGATTTCTTTGAAAGTGAATTTGGGCATAACTGTCTCCTAAAATACGAAGGGGCAAATATGGACATTTGCCGCCCACAAAAATAGGAACGGGCAAGACCTGACACGACAGGCAACAATATGCTCAATCACCCGTTGGTTACAAGATTTCCCACCCCTGATCTTTCATAAGATTCAGGACCTTCGGGGGGTGGGGCACCCAATCGTGATAATTTGCCAAAAGATAGGATAATTATAATCGATTATCAATCACATTTGGCAATCGGGAAATGTTGCTGACAAAAATGCTTAGTGATTTTTTTCACATATTGGCTTGACTTTGAGGCGTTTGATTCGTAATATCTTGAAAGAATGCTGTCAGCGATTATCACTAAAGGAGTTGCAGGCGTGGCAGGTTCGGCCCAATGGCGCTACCCGGCCTTTTCCAGGAGTATAATTGTTATCGTGGGCGGTTTTGGCTCGGGCAAGACCGAGGTGGCGGTCAATCTGGCCAAGTTTATGAAAGCCAACGGCCACGAGGAAATCTCTTTGGTCGATCTTGACCTGGTAAATCCCTATTTCAGAACCCGTGAAGCCAAAGGGGAGCTCAAAGAGCTGGGGATAGATTTGATTGCGCCCGAAGGTGGGAAATTCTATGCCGATTTGCCGATACTACTGCCGCAGGTGCGGTCATTGGTGGAAAGTCCGGAGGGGCTGTTGATACTGGACGTCGGCGGCGACGAACAGGGCACTAAGGCGCTCGGTTCCATTTCGGATATATTCAAGGACGGCGAATATGACATGCTGATGGTTTTAAACAGCCGCCGGCCGCAAACCTCGACTGTCGAGGCCACGCTGGCCACGATGAACCGGGTTGAGGGCACCTCGAGATTGAAATTCACCGGCCTGATTTCCAATACCCACATGATAGAGGAAACCGATGCGGGAATTGTCATGGAGGGGTACAATCTTTCAACGGAGATTTCGGAGAAGACGGGTTTGCCGCTGGCGTTCGTTTCGGCCAAGGGGAAGGTGCTGGAGAGCCTGAATATGAATGAAATCGGCTGTCCGGTATTGCCGCTGACGCGATCGCTACTCAAGCCCTGGGAACGAAAAGAAAACACGGCCTGACGGGGCCGTTGGCGATAGAGAAGGGATAAATATATGCCCGGAGTGAGAATAGATAAGAATTACTGCAAGGGGTGTGAGCTATGTGTGCACGCCTGCCCGATGCAGATTCTCAAGATGTCCAAGGATATCAACCTCAAGGGTTATTTTTATGCGCAGTTGGTGGAGCCGACGCATTGTATCGGCTGTCGGATTTGCGCGATAACCTGTCCCGACGTGGCGATTGAGGTTGTCAATCACGGCACCCAGTTCACTTTATTTCAATACTGACGGGGAGTTAAGGCATGGCAAAGAAATTGATGAAAGGCAACGAGGCGATTGGCGAGGCCGCGATTGCGGCTGGCGCTCCGCACTATTTCGCCTATCCGATCACTCCCCAGAGCGAAGTGGCGGAGTATCTATGCTGGCGGATTCCGGAAGTGGGCGGGGTGTTCGTGCAGGCGGAATCGGAAGTGGCGGTCGGCAACATGCTGTTCGGCGCGGCGGCGACGGGGATGCGGGTATTCACGACGTCATCGAGTCCGGGCATCAGTCTGATGCAGGAAGCGATATCATACATGGCCGGGGCGCAACTTCCGGTGGTGCTGGTCAATATCATGCGCGGCGGCCCGGGACTGGGCGGAATTCTGCCGGCGCAGTCGGATTATAATCAGGCGGTCAAGGGCGGCGGACACGGGGACTATAAAACTATCGTACTGGCGCCGGCCTCGGTGCAGGAAGCGGTTGATTTGATGATTCTCGGGTTCGACCTGGCCGACAAGTACCGCAATCCGGTCATGCTGATCGGCGACGGGATGATCGGGCAGATGATGGAATCGGTGGAATTCCCGGAGAAGTATCGTGACCCGGTGTCGCCGGAAGGCAAGGACTGGGCGCTGACGGGTGCGAAGGGACGCAAGGCGCGGATCACCAAATCGCTTTTTCTGGATCCCGAAAAACTGGAAATCAATTCCATAGAATTGGACCGTAAGTACAAACGGGTTGAAGCGGAAGAAATCCGTTTCGAAAAATATAAAGTGTCGAATAAGAATAAGATACTTATTGTGGCGTATGGTTCGATGGCTCGCATCTGCCAGACGGTTATCGACGAACTCGAAGAAGAGGGAATTTCGGTCGGATTGTTTCGTCCGATTACGTTGTATCCCTTCCCGGGTCAGGCCATTCATATTGAAGCGGTGAAGGCCAATATCAAGACGGTGCTGGTGGTGGAGATGTCGATGGGGCAGATGATCGAGGATGTGGATCGCTATCTCAAGGGTAAAAAGCCGATCGAGTTCTACGGGCGGACGGGCGGGATTGTTCCCAGCCCCAACGAAGTCAAGGACAAGATTCGCACGATTCTTAAATCGAAAAAAGCGGAATCGAAATAGAAGAGGCGGTCATGGCAGAACAGGCAAATGTAATATTCAGGCGGCCCCAATCGCTAAGCGAAAATGTGACGCACTATTGTCCGGGTTGTACGCACGGGATTATTCACCGGCTGGTGGCGGAATCACTGGATGAGCTGGGGGTTCGCGAAAGGGCGGTCGGGGTGGCCCCGGTCGGCTGTTCGGTTTTGATATACAATTATTTCAACGTAGATTTTCTGGAAGCGCCGCACGGCCGGGCGCCGGCACTGGCGACTGGTTTCAAGCGGATGCGTCCGGATATGATCGTTTTCACGTATCAGGGTGACGGCGACCTGGCGTCGATTGGCATGGGCGAAATAGTCCACGCCGCCAACCGCGGCGAGAAGTTCACGACGATATTCGTCAATAACGCGATCTATGGTATGACCGGCGGGCAGATGGCGCCGACGACGATGCCGGGGCAGAAAACGACGACGTCGCCCTTCGGACGTGACACCAGCCTGGCCGGTTATCCGATTCGAATGTCGGAACTTTTATCGGCGCTGGTAACGCCGGCTTATATTGTCCGGACGGCGGTGCACACCCCAATGCACGTCATCAATGCCAAGAAGCATATCAAGAAGGCATTTCGGTTGCAGAAAGAGAATAAGTGTTTTTCGCTGGTGGAAGTGTTGTCGACGTGTCCTACCAACTGGGGGATGCCGCCGCACGAGGCCACCGGCTGGGTGGCGAGCACCATGCAACCGTACTACCCGCTGGGGGTTTTCAAAGACCCCGAAAAGGGAGTGGGCTGACATGCTGAAACAAAAAGAAGTGGTCATGGCCGGGTTCGGCGGCCAGGGAGTGATGACGGTCGGGCAGCTTCTGGCCTACACGGCCATGGACGAAGGCAAGCAGGTAGTCTGGATACCGTCGTATGGCCCCGAAATGCGGGGGGGTACGGCCAACTGCACGGTGGTGGTTTCGGATGTTCGAATCGGTTCGCCGATTATAAACAACCCGCAGTCGGCCTGCGTATTCAACCGGCCGTCTCTGGACAAATTCGGGCCGCTGATTCGAGCGGGCGGGTTATTGCTGATCAACAGTTCGCTGATCGATGTGACGTCGGGGCGCGATGATATCGAAGAGCTTCTGGTGCCGGTCAATGATATCGCCATAAAACTGGGCAATCCCAAAGTAGCCAATATGGTCATGCTGGGAGCTTATAACGGCGCCACCGGGATTGTTTCGTTCGATACCTTGTTAAAAATGCTGAACGTTAAAATGGGTCATAAGAAAGAGCTTCTGGATATCAATCACAGGGCCATCGCCGAGGGGCGCAAAATCGGTGAGAAATTCCGGACAAAGGCAGGGACAAAATGAACATCGACATGAATAAAGTCACGGAGATTCTCGAGCGCAACCCCAAAGAGCCGGGGGCGATTATCGCGGTGTTACAGGATTTCCAGCGGGAGTTCCGGTATTTGCCGGTTCCGGCCATGGTAAAAGCTTCCGAATTACTGCATGTCCCGTTAAGTAAGGTTTACAGCATCGCGACCTTTTATAACGCTTTCAGTTTAACGCCGCGCGGGGAGAAGGTGATCCGCATCTGCAAGGGGACGGCCTGTCATATAAAAGGGGCCGATAAAATTCTGGAGCAGATAGAGGCCGGATTAAAACTCAAACCCGGGGAAACGTCGGCGGATATGAAATACACGGTCGAGGTGGTCAATTGTGTCGGCGCCTGTGCTATGGCCCCGGTGTTGATTGTCAACGATAAGTACCACGGCAAGGTGCGCTGTGACCAGGCCATGGGCAAGGTCAAAAGGGGATAAGATGCATATCGACACGCCGAAAAAACTGGAACAGTGGCGGCGGGATTGCCGCAAGCGTCAGGATTCCCTGAAAAAGAAAATATTGGTTTGCCTGGGGCCGGGGTGTCTGGCCAACGGTTCGGACAAGATTCTCGATGAATTCAAGAAAGTTCTGAAGGATAAAAAGGCAAAAGACGTGAGTCTTGAGGCGGTCAAAAAGACGGGGTGTCACGGCTTCTGTGCGCAGGGGCCGATGGTGGTTATCGAGCCGGGGGGTATTTTCTACGCGAAGGTAAAGAAAAGTAATGTGGCGGAGATTATCGAAAAAACACTGGAAAAGGGCGAGATAATCGATAAGTTATTGTACTCCGATCCGGATAACGGCCATAAGTACACCGATTATAAAGAGATTCCGTTTTACAGGCATCAGGTGCGGATATCGCTTCGCAATTGCGGGCAAATCGACCCGGACAATATCGAGGATTATATCGCACGGGGCGGTTATGCGGGGCTGGCCAAGGTGCTGACCGATCTTAGGCCGAAGGAAGTCATCGAGACAATCAAGAAGTCGGGATTGCGCGGGCGCGGCGGGGGCGGTTTTCCGACCGGCCGCAAATGGGAATCATGCGCTCAAATCGAGGCCCCGATTCGATACGTCATCTGCAACGGCGACGAAGGCGATCCGGGGGCTTTCATGGACAGGTGTATCATGGAGGGAGATCCGCATTCGGTTCTGGAAGGCATGATAATCTGTGCTTATGCGGTCGGGTCGAGGGAAGGATATATCTATGTTCGTGAGGAATATCCGTTGGCGGTGATAAATCTCCAGAAGGCCATCGAAACGGCTCGTGAGTACGGTTTTCTGGGCGAAAAGATTCTTGGCAGTGATTTGAGCTTTGATATAAGAATCAGCCGGGGCGGCGGGGCGTTTGTCTGTGGGGAATCCTCGGCCCTGATGAAATCGGTTGCAGGAGAGGTCGGCGAACCGCGGGCCAAGTATATCCGCTCGGTGCAAAAAGGGTTGCACGACCAGCCGACGGTTTTGAACAATGTTGAAACGTTTGCGACGGTTCCGGTCATTATCGACAAGGGGGCCGATTGGTTTGTGTCGATCGGGACGCCCAAAAGCACGGGGACCAAGGCCTTTTCGCTGGCCGGGAAGATTCGCAATACGGGGTTAATCGAAATCCCGATGGGTATGACGTTGCGCGAAATTATTTATAATATCGGGGGCGGTATTCCCGACGGCCGCGAGTTCAAGGCGGTGCAGACGGGCGGGCCTTCGGGCGGGTGTCTTCCTGCCGACAAGCTGGATTTACCGGTCGATTTCGATACGCTGACCAAGGCCGGATCGATGATGGGTTCGGGCGGCATGATAATCATGGACGACCGGACCTGTCCGGTGGAAGTGGCGCGATATTTTCTCGAATTTCTGGTGCACGAGTCCTGCGGGAAATGTGTTCCCTGTCGGGAAGGTTTGCTTCAGCTATATAAGTACTGCACGAAGATCACCCGCGGTGAGGCTACGGAAGCCGATCTGGCGTTGATGGAAAGGTTGTCAAAAACGATTGTGACGGCGTCACTGTGCGGGCTGGGGCAGTCCGGGCCCAATCCGTTTTTATCGACCGTTCAATATTTCCGGGATGAGTATCTGGCGCATATCCGCGACAGGAAATGTCCGGGCGGAGTATGCCGGGAGCTGATCCAATATGTCATAAATGACAAATGCACCGGCTGTATGGCCTGTTTGAGTGTCTGCCCGGTGGGCGCCATTTCCGGGGAGAAGAAGAAGTTACACGTGATAGATCAGGATAAATGCGACGCCTGCGGCTCATGCCATGATGTCTGCACTTTCGCGGCGATTGATATAAAATAACAGGTGAGATATGGCACATATTACGATAAACGGGAAGGTGGTCAAGGCCCATGAAGGGGAGATGCTTCTGGCTGTCATAAAAAGGCTGGGTATCGATGTTCCGGCTTTATGCAATCATGAAGCGATCGAACCGACCGGCAATTGCCGTTTGTGTATGGTGGAGATCACGCGCCCGGAATGGGAAGGCTGGAAAAAGAACGTAACCTCGTGTTTGTATCCGGTCGAAGACGGGTTGATCGTGAATACTCATACGCCGGAACTGCTTGAAATCCGAAAAACTCTTCTGGATTTGCAGCTGGCGCGGTGTCCCAATTCCGAGCTTATCCAGAAAATGGCCGAGGAATACGGCGTCCATGAAACCAGTTATATCGCCAACGTCGAAGGTGATAACTGCATCATGTGTTACGCCTGCACGCGGATATGCGAGGTGCTCGGTAAAAGCGCCATTTCGGCGGTAATGCGCGGCCAGAAGAAGGTTATTGCGCCGCCGTTCGGCGAGGAGCCGGTCGACTGCATCGGATGCCTGGCCTGCGCCCAGATATGCCCGACCGATGTCATTCCATACGAAGACAAAGACGGTATCAGAACGATCTGGAAAAAGAAATTCGAGCTGGTCACCTGCAAAAATTGTGGCAAGACCATCGTCACCCGGGACTTCGCCGATTATCTGATTGAACAAAGAAGAATCCCCCATGAGTATTTTGAAACCTGCGACGATTGCAAGCGTCTTGAGCTGGCGAAGAAAATGGGTGGTCTGATTACGAAGGCGGCGGAGGTGGCCGTATGAAATACCGCTTCGAAATAATCCCGTCGCTGTGTATCGGTTGCCGGACGTGCGAGCTGGCCTGCGCCTTTTCGCACGCGAAGGACAAGAAACCGGGCCGGAGCCGGATTTACCCGCTGGCCTATGCCCCCGACAAATATGTGCCTGTCGTCTGTCTTCAATGCGATGACCCGGCCTGTGTCAAATCGTGCATGTTCAATGCCCTTAAGCGAAACGAAGAAACCGGGGCGATTGATTTGGACGAGGAACGGTGTGTCAAATGCATGGCTTGTGTGGCGGCTTGTCCGTTCGGCTGTGCCATGGTGGACGCGGGCCACGATGAAATTGTCAAATGCGATATCTGTAAAGGTAATCCGGCCTGTGTTCAGTTTTGCCCGACCAAAGCGCTGGTTTACAATAAAGTTTGAATCTCCGGGATTTTTTGATACAAAGGCCCCGCCCGAAGCGGGGCTTTTTGTTTTCATGATTTGACATCGGGTCGGTCAAAAAGTATATTTCCGTGCAATTAAGCAGAATGGTGTAATATCGGATAAAGGCAGGAATCAATGAAAAGACATATTGTCCGTCTGACGGCGGTTGTTTCGGTTTTACTGATTTGTGTGGCGATATTGGGCTGTGGCAAAAAGAAGGATGAGCCACTTCCGGTTTATGAGGGCTGGGAGAAATACACATACAGGCATTTCGTCTATCATTATGAACCGGGTGAATACTGGGGACGGAATATCGACCGCTTCGCCAGTTTCAATGAGCGATATTTAATGGAAAATTGTGAATTTCTGGCCATAGATATTCCGACCGACACGATTCATTATTATATTCACATGGATTCGGCCAATGCCGCCGCGCTTGTGGGTCATGATATTCCGTATGTCACGTCGAACCAGATTCACTGGGGGCGGCCGGTGCCACTGGGGGTCCCGATTATAGCCTATTTGATTCCCAAAATGAAACTTCGCCCGACCGATTTCCGGGTATTGCACGACGGCCTGATAACATTGCGGGATTATTCCGGCCATGATTATCACGACCTGACGGGTATGTTACACAAAATCGGGCAGTATATCCCCCTTGATAGCATGTTCAACAACGAGGCGTTTTTGCGCCGGCATATTCTTTATCGCCGGCAGGAAGCGGCCTCGCTGGTGGCATATATAACGTACACGTATGGTATCAACCGCTTCAAGATGCTCTGGCAGTCGGCCGCCGATTATAGAAAATCGATCGAAGAGCTGTTTCGGACCGATTTTTCGAAATTTGAAGCGGACTGGGAGGCTTTTGTCAAAGAAAGATTTACGGGGTTTACGATTCAGAAGGATACGCTGATCGGCGACTCGGTCGTCCGAGAGGTTATAGAAGTAAAGTAACAAGGGAGGCGTAATGTCGGAGAGTGACTGGCAATCGGCCATTACCAATATCGCGCCCGGCAAAATCCGGGTAAGGGGTTATGATATCACCGATATCATGGATAAGCTCACGTTTGCGGAGGCGGTATTTTTGATACTTAAGGGGGAACTGCCCAATAAGGCCGAAGCCGAAATGATGCGGGCGATACTGGTGTCCTCGATCGATCACGGTTGTTCGCCGCCGTCGGTGCTGGGGACGCGCAATGTGATATCGGGCGGAAATTCGCTCAACGCGGCCATCGCCGGCGGGGTGCTGGTGATCGGTGACAGCCATGGCGGGGCGATCGAGAATTCGGCCAAGATCCTGCAACAGTGGGCCAAAAAGGAAGGCTCGGTCGAGGAATTGGCCAATCAACTGGTCGATTATCTGTCCGAGAAGAAAATCCGTATGCCCGGCTTCGGGCATCGTCTGCACAATGTGGACCCGCGAACTTTGAAGCTTTTTGAAATTGCCAAAAAGTGTGGCTTTTCGGGGCGGCATATCGAGTTGTGTCGGGCGCTGGAAAAGGCGCTGGGGGCCAAGCTGGGCAAGCAACTGCCGATTAATGTCGACGGGGCGATCGCGGCGGTTATCTCCGATATGGGTTTCGATTATCGACTGGGCAAAGGGTTCTTTATCATTTCACGGGTGCCGGGATTGATTGCGCATGCCTATGAGGAAATGACGAGGGAGAAACCGATGCGTCAGCTGGGTAATCGTAATTTTTCGTATGACGGGCCGGGGGAGAGGAAGATATAGGCGATTGAAAGGCTGGAGCAGTTGTGAACAACCGCGGGCCAGGAAATAGAATATATCCCACCGCTAATTCTTCATAAGAATTCAGAGCCTTCGGGCGGTGGGACACCCATATATATGTAATGCAGACAAACCATGAAACTCGTTTTTGCCACCAAGAATAAAGATAAAATCCGGGAGATAAAAAATGTTCTGGCCGGGTTACCAGTCGAGATATTGACGGCATCGGATTTTAAGGATTTCCCGGATATCGAGGAAACCGGGGCGACGCTCGAAGAAAACGCCAAACTTAAGGCCTGTGGTATCGCCCAGTTTACCGGGATGGCGGCGCTGGCTGATGACAGCGGACTCGAAGTGGCGGCTCTTGGCGGTGCACCGGGAGTATTCTCGTCGAGATACGCCGGGCCAGGGTGTTCGTACGCCGACAACAACGCTAAACTTTTAAGGGAGATGAAAGATGTCCCCGAAGGAGAGCGACAGGCGCGGTTTCGGACGGTGATCGCGATTGCCTGGGACGGCGAAAATGTCGAAACGGTGGATGGCACCGTAGAGGGAGTCATAACACGCGAAAACCGGGGTCAGAACGGTTTTGGCTATGATCCGGTTTTTTTCTATCCTCCGGCGGGAAGGACTTTTGCCGAAATGTCGCTGGAGGAGAAGAACAAGGTGTCGCATCGGGGCAAGGCGGTGACGGCGGCCAGGGAGTTGATAAAAAGGCGGGTTTAAGGCAGGCAAAGACCCGGCCGAAATGAGGATCGACCCTTCAAAGTTCAGGATCTGCGACCGGGCACATCGCAGGAAGCATTCCCAGCAGGTTTGCGGATCGTTCGATTGGGTACAAGGCATGGGACGATCCGGGATATTAAAATCACATTATTCGGTAAGGCATAACTTCAATTGAACATTTTTTGAAATCGCTCGTCTAATACCGTGTGACAGATTAATTAACACCATTAAGCTGGAGGATCTCTGTTAACAAGGCGTGCCGCTACAGGTATGTACGCCGGAAAACCATAATCCGCAAAATTATACAGAAGGAATTGGGAAATGTCCTCACGATTTTTAAGGCCGATATTCGGCCCGGCAATGGCGGTAATGGTGTGGGGTTTAATGATGGTTACAGGTATGGCTTCGGATAATTTTCAGCCCGTGTTTCATCCCGTCATGGATATTACCAGAACGACGGGGGCGATCAATGTGGACGGGGATTTGGGCGACGCCGGGTGGCAGGCGGCGGTGTCATCGGACAATTTCGTCGAACGGACACCCGGTGACAATAGCGAGCCGCCGGTCAAGACGCAGGTCATGGTAACTTATGATGATAATAATCTTTATGTGGGATTTATCTGTTATGACGACCCGTCACAGATTCGCGCGACGATGTGTCAGCGCGACCAGTTCAACAGTGACGATGCCGTTATTGTGTTGCTCGATACCTACGGTGATGCTTCCTGGGCGTACTTGCTGTATGTGAACCCGTATGGCATTCAAAAAGACATGATGTGGAGTAATATTACGGGTTCGGATGTCGGCTTTGACCTGATTTGGAATTCGGCCGCCAGAATTACATCGACCGGTTATCAGGTGGAAATGGCGGTGCCGTTTGCCGGTTTGCGATTCCCCAACCGTGATGCGCAAACGTGGCGGATGGATTTTTGGCGTAATCACCCTCGTGAAAGTCCCCGTCAGTATTCCTGGGCGGCCAATAACCGCAATGAGCTATGCTGGCCCTGTCAATGGGGAACGGTCAACGGTATCGCCGATGTCCATCCGGGGCGGGGTATTGAAATACTCCCGGCGGCGATTGCCAATCAAAGCAAATTCGTGACGGATCCCTATGATCCGGAGCTGCCTTTCAAGAGCCTTGACATTGACGGCGAAATGGCGCTGGGTGCAAAATATGCCATTAATTCCGACGTTACTCTGGAGGCAACGGTCAATCCCGATTTCAGTCAGATAGAGGCGGACGCGGCGCAGATAGATGTCAATTCGCCGGTGGCGCTTTATTTTCCGGAGCGGCGCCCGTTTTTCCAGGAAGGCCGGGATATTTTCATAACGTTGTTTAATTCCTTTTATTCACGGACGATCAACGACCCGCAGTTGGCGGTGAAGCTGACCGGCCGTTCCGGGAAGTATCGATTCGGCTTTTTGTCGGCGGTCGACGACCATTCGTTCTACCTGGTGCCGCTGGAGGAATCGAGTGTCGGGCCGTTCGACATCGGCAAAAGTTATGTCAACATTTTTCGGGGCATGCGTTCTCTGGGCTCGAGTTCGCAGATAGGGATGATACTCAATGACCGTCGGTATGAAGCGGGCGGGTCGAACACCATATTCGGACTGGACCAGCGAATTCGCTTATCGCCCACGTATTTTATCGACGGGCAGTATTTGATGACTTATACCAAAGAATCGGACGATGGCGATCTATACGGTTCGCAAAGGTTGTTTGCCGACGGTAAATATACGCGTGGATTTGACGGTGAATCATTCACCGGATTCGGCCTGATTTCGCGTTTTAATCGCAACGCCCGGCACTGGAGTTTCCAGCTTGACTATAATCAAGTTGACTGGACCTATCGAACGCAGATGGGCTATGACCCGTGGGTGGACTATCGGAATCTGAATTTTTACACCCAGTATGTTATTTATTATGACCGGGGCCTGATCGATCGGATGTGGCCAAGTTTCAGCGCCGATTCCCGATGGAATTACGAGGGCGAGCGGAAGTGGTCGCATGCGAATCTGGGCTGGTCGACGGCTTTAAGATTTGCCCAAACCAATGCCTCGGTTGTATTAAGCACCGGCGATGAGATGTGGAACGGGGTGCGTTTTCGTGATCTCTGGCGGATTCACCTTGACGCCTTCAGCCAGTTCAGCAATAAACTGGGGGGATATTTCAATGCCGAAGTGGGGGACGGGCCGGCTTTAAACGTGCTCGAAAAGGGGCGGGAATTTGAATTTGAAACCGGCTTGAATTTGAAGCCGATTGACAGAGTTATAATTGAGCCGTATTTCAGCTATTTGAAAAGCGACGACCTCAAGACCGACCGGGAATTTTTTGAAAACTACGTGGCACGAGCCCGGCTCGGATTTCAGCTGACCAAGTCGTTGTCGGTTCGGCTGGTAGTCCAGCATACCTTCCGTGAGGTTGCAATCCCGATATCGGAGGATCCCTCGGCGGAATACGCCTATTATCTGCAGAAGAACTGGAGTATCGATCCGCTGGTCACTTTTCGCATCAGTCCCTTTTCGGTGTTTTACGCCGGGGTAACCTATGATTTTGAAAAGCTTCCGGCGGATTTATATCCGTTTTACAGCCCGGAACCGGACCCGAGTCTGGCCCAGAACTGGAATATGGCCTCGCGCAAGTTTTTCATGAAAATTCAGTACCTGTTTCAGGTGTGATGGTGTCCTTTTATTTATCAAGAAAGCGGCCGGAAGCGGCCGCTTTTTTATTGGAATCGGAACCATGGCGGAATTCTGCAGTTTTGGAAACGTAATATAAAAAAATGAGGGCTGGATTGTGCTCTCGGCAGACGGACAGAAAAAGACTGCCAAATACCCAGCCCTCAGGACCTATCTCTCTTGAGATAGAATAATGGGCGGTTTTATCCCCAATGTCAAGTCCGAATGCGGCCGGGTCGGAAATTGATCGGGGTACGGCGGGCGGCGATTCCTTCCTAAAGCTTGACTTGCGTCCAAGAAGGGGTATATTTTGCGGAATCGGGGTGTAGCGCAGCCCGGTTAGCGCGCTTGCTTTGGGAGCAAGATGTCGGAGGTTCGAATCCTCTCACCCCGATTTTTGTAATCTTATTATTTTTCTTCTGTTCAGTTTTTGCACAAGGTGTCGATAATTCCCCATAAAGAGACTATAGAGGAGAAGACCATGCTGGTAACCGGGCATGCCGAAAAGGGCGCCGATTATTACGACGAAATTTTCAGCCGCGATTATAATGAGCAAACTCGCGAATTTCTATACAAGAAAGTTTTCGACAAACTGCTTTCTCTGGAACATCCCCGGGTATTGGAGATCGGGTGCGGGACCGGGTATCTGGCCCGCATGATCATCGAAAAAGGTGTACCATATCGGGGCTTTGACTTCAGCGGCGAGGCTATCCAAAAGGCGCTCCGGTTCAGTCCCGGAGGTGATTTTAAGGTCGCCGACGCCTATCGTCGTGAAAGTTACTTTCCGGTCGATTACGATACTATTATTTGCATGGAGGTCCTGGAGCACGTCGATGATTTCAATCTGATAAAAAATCTTCCGGCGGGGGTTCATTTTATTGCGACCGTACCGGATTTCGATGATGTCGCTCATTTGCGGTTGTACACCGATCCGGAGCGAGATATTAAACAACGATATGCCCCATATATGGATGTTCGGGAAATATGGGACATTCCCTGTTTCAACCCGGCCCGCAGGAAGAATGTGCATATATATATGTTCAGCGCGATTATAAAGGACCACGAGGCCAACCGGGGTATTCCGACGACCAAAAGTCTGACCGTGAAAAAAGCCCGGCCTTTAAAAGCAGATGCCAAAGCATTGAAACTTAATATCGGATGCATCCACGAAATCAAACCCGGATGGGTCAATATCGACGATGTTCCCGGAGACGGAGTGGATGTCACTGCGGATTTAAATAATTGCGATTGTTGTCGATTGCCTTTCGAGGACGATTCGGTCGACGAAATCAATTGTTTCTGGACACCGGCTCGAGTGGTGAAAATTCTGCCGTTGATGGAGGAATTGCATCGCATTGCCAGAAATAATGCCTTGGCAACGTTCATTGTTCCGTATGGTTCCTCCGATAATGCCTGGGAAGATCCGACTTTGGTTCGGCGGTTTTTTTTGAAATCGTTCAATTATTTTTCGCAGACGTATCTGGCGGCGGGTAACGAGGTTTACCGGGGTGACTGGCGGCCGGAAACGGTCGAGCTATATGTCGATAGTGCAAAATACATAAACAGGAAAGCCGAGGACGTTGCCAGAGATATAGAATTGTGCCGAAATGTGGTGACGCAAATGAAAGTGGTTATGACCGCCGTCAAGCCGGCCCGGACACCGGGCGGCGCGCCACCGGATGAGCCGGTTTACCGCATTTTGCCGAAATAAATAAGTCCCTCCTGATTCGCATCGGATTTACGACATAAATCCGCGAACCAAACGCAGGGCTGTCGCCGGGCGCGTGACAGCCCTTCGCTTTTGTACATAAAGGTATTCGTTCTTCAGAAAACGGAAAAGCGCGATTCACGATTTCGTGAATCACGGAAGCGGGGTGGCCGGATTGGCCGCTTAACCCGGATATTTCCCTGAAATGTAATCCTTGAGGTAACGGTTTTCCACGGCCAGCTTTTCGGCGTCGGCGGCGACAACGTCGCCGATAGAAATAATTCCGACAAGCTTCTTATTATCCATGATGGGCAGATGGCGGAAACGGTTTTTTGTCATCAGGGCGCCGACGCTTTCGACGTCATCACCGGGAAATCCGATGACGATGTCCCGTGTCATCACGTCAGCGACGCGAACTTTGAACCCGGCTTCACCTTTATCGAAGGCGATGCGGAATATGTCTCTTTCGGAGATAATGCCTTTCAGTTCATTTCCTTCGATCACCGGCAACGCTCCGACCTTATGCGTTAAAATCAACTGCATGGCTTCCCTGATAGTGTGGTCCGATGAAACGGATATGATTTTGCCCGCCTTTTTTTTGAGAAGATCGTGAACTTTCATTTTCTCCCCCGCGATTTCGATTATTCAGGCCATCGGATACTGGATATATGTAGTCCAATATCCACTTGATTCAAGATTATATCGTATAAACACCGGAAGCAACTAAAAGTTGCATTCGGTTTTCAAAAGCGAATAGATATAATCGTCGTGAAATTCGCCGTTATGAAAATGATGCCGGCGCAGGACGGCGTCGCGTTTAAATCCAAGGGATTCCAAAAGGGACACCGAGGCGGTATTGAAGGACCCCGTCTGGGCATAAACCTTATTCAAATCCAGTTGCCGGAAAAGATAGGATATGAGCAAAATCAGGCCCTCGCGGGCAAAGCCCTGACGTTGCGATTCGGGGGCGACGATATAGCCCAGCTCGGCGGAACGGTTCAGCAGGTTGAGGTTGAAGAAAGCCAGCTTGCCGACAAGTTGATGGGTTTTTTTACTGACCATAACGAAGTC
>CALAMC010000054.1 GCA_937925655.1 uncultured candidate division Zixibacteria bacterium
TTTGTCAAGAATTTTCTACTACTAAACCTTTAATATGACAGGTGGTAGTAATAATTCCGGTCAAGACGACACTTTTTGCCCTCTCCCTTATCGAATTTGTCATACACCAGATTATACCCGCCGGAACCCATTTGCGAGGCCTTCGGACAGCCAAAATTGACATAGTGGATCCGGCGTTCCGGCCTTCCAACGGAAGCTTGACGGTCGGCTCAAAATCACTCCGACGACGCCAGCAGAGCCGCCCTGCAATCAGCCCACCTTGTGAAGTATATCACAAAGTATGGCGAAAACAAGCCTCCTGTATAATTCCCAATATAGAAAAATTGTGAAAAATATCACATAGCAAGTCGGGTCTCGACACCCGGACGGTGACTGTCGAGGGATTTTTAGAACGTGAAAGTCAGGCTCGAGGAGAGCAGGTAAATGCGGTTGTCATCGGCGTCGAGAGAGTGCCACTGCCACTCCGATGAAAAAATTATATCCAGCGCGAGGGCCTTCCAGATGGCGACATTGCCGATAAGGCTGACTCTTTCGAAGGTGAAATCGGAGTAAAATTCGGGCCGGTTAGGATAAGATCGCCGCCCGATTTCGTTTTCGAAAAGAAGCATTACCTGCCCATAAGAGCAGTAATCGATTTCCACGTTCAGGCGATATTCCAGATAATCATTATCGTCATCAAAGCCGCTTTCAAGCGACATTAATTCAAAACCGGGGCCGATGGCAAAGGTTAAATCGCCCGCGGTCCACTCGGCCAGCAGGTCGGTTTCGGCCAGGGCATAGTCGTCGTTTATGAACTCCGATGATTTGTAATTAAAATATTCCAGGTTGGCTTTGGCCAGAATATTGACTTTTCCGGCAACCGGCTGGCGTTGTCGTATAGAGGCGGTCAAATACCAATAATCATTTTGGTCCTCGGGGGCGGCATAATTTTTGAATTCGAGGGTGGCTTCGGCACTCAATCGTCCGCCGATAAAGGATCCCATATAGCCCAAACCGCCGCGAAGCAGGTTATAATCCAGAAAAGCTGAATCGCGGACGGTTCTTTTTTCGAAGCCGAGGGTTCCGAAGACATTATCGTAATTGGCGGAAAACCACGAAAAATCCCATTTGCCTCCGAGGCGGTGATAATTATAAATATAGCTGTCCAGCGAGTCGAAAACGACCTTTTCCAGGTAGGCGGTCGCCTGCGTTCTGATGCGGTCGGACAAGCGGACGTTTACGCCCAGGCGCCCGCTGAAAACACCGAGGCCTTCGCCCGGTTCGGCGGGGCCATCGTATCTTTTTTTTATTTCCAGGCGGGACTCGGCCAGAAGCGCCAGCGTATCATCGCCGGTTCGGAGTTTCCCCCAGCCGACGGCTCGGATATTTTCGGGGGTTTGTTCCCAGCCAATTTCGGCCAGACTATGGCCATATTCACTGGGGGCGTATTTGAAATAGACCAACCCCTTTTTATCGTCGAGGTATTCCCGTTTGAGAAGATTCAATTTCACGGAATCGAGACCGCCGTCGAAACGCAGAGAGTCATAGAAGTATTCCTGGGAAATGAAATCATAGCCGATTCCGGCGCGGATAGAAAAATCGCCGGAGTCATCGCTTCGGGCGACTCCGGCGAAAATGATCGCTGTGGCGATAGTAATCAGGATGCTGAAAACGATTTTTCCCAAGCTTTATTTTCCCAGAAGTTCGGCGGCCTTTCTCAAATTCATCTGGGCGGCTTTGATATGTCCGGCGCAATCATCCGCCCGGTTGTCATGGCATAAACGCTCGGCATTGCGGATATGTTCGGCGGCGGCATCGAGCAGTTTATTGACCTGATCGTCGGCTGTCAAGCCGGCTTTTTCCCGGAGCCGCTCCAGTTCGGCAGTCATCTGTCGCAATTTCGTCTGCAGTTCATTGTCGGCGGCACAAAGCTCGTTGAGGCGGCGATACATCTGGCGCGCCTGTTTCATATTTTGTTCAAATTGTCCGGGCGCGTTTTCGGCGGCCAGACGGAGACAATTGCGATAGGTTTCTTCGAGGCGATTCATGACCGGGGCGGCATCGGCATTGGGACAACCGGCGGCCAGTTGCCGTGCCTGTTCCATTTGCTGTTCCAGAAGCCGGAGCTGGTTTTGCATGCGCTGATTGGCTCCCCGGTCGTCCTGAAGTAGTTCGGCCAGTTTGTTCAAAGACTTTTCCGCCTGAAGTGATAGTCTCAAGGCCGGGCGGAGCTGTCTTTTGTAATACAACTCCCAGGCGCGACGCTGATTATCGCGGGCGCTGTCGAACATTTCGGCCAAACGGCGGGGAGAATCGACGGCCATTTCGGCCTGAAGTTGGGCGGCCAGGCGATCGGTTTTTTCCAACTGACGCAAGACAATATTTTCATTTTCTTCCGTCTGGCTGGTCAGGCGGTCGCGGGCTTCCTTGATGATATTAATCGATTGCCAGGCCCGGTCGCGGGCCAATTCGGTGCGTTTGAGGCTGGCCGCAATGACCAAAGCGGCATCGGAATTAAGACCGGTTCTGGCGTCATCCTGCATTTCTTTGGCATTATTCAGAACGGTTCGGGCCAGGTCGATCGCAACCCGCATAATCTGATATTGCCGGAATTGGGAAGCTTCGGCGATGACATTTTCGGCCCGCTCGATTACCTGCTGGCTTTTATCATATTCATTTCGGAGTCGTTCTCGGGCGGCATCGGTATTCTGGGCAAATAATGCCGGAGGGAAAACTATAAACGCCATCACGGTCACTATTATAAATTTCACGAACTTGTTCACATTTCTCTCCTTTGTATAATCCAAAGAAGGCATATTCAAACCGTGTGCCGGTTATACAAAAACCGCATCGTATTGTAATTCATCGAGTTGCACAATGGTGTCATATCCAAAATACTCTTTTTACAGTACCGCAGGGTACACCATGAACCATCCGGCTCATTTAATATCATGGAACTTTATCCGCGAATAGAGGCGGCGCCTGGTTATTTTAAGCAATTTGGCGGCCTCGGTTTTATTTCCCCCGGCTTTCTTAAGGGCATCGAGAATCATCTGTTTTTCGGCCGATTCCAGGCCGGAGCCAGTGGCCCCGGCGGCATTATCCAGAGGGGCCATGTCGGTTTCATCATCGAGTCCGATATGCTCCGGTCCGATCGGGTCGCCTCCGGCGAGAATTATTGCCCGATCGAGAATGTTTTTGAGCTCTCGTATATTTCCCGGCCAGGAATAATTTTGGAGTATGCCAATGACTTCGTCGTTTAAACCGGCATGACCATATCCCTGCTTTTTCAGGAAATATTCGGCGAGCCGACCGATATCCTCGCGACGTTGAGCCAGCGTGGGCATTTCAATCGGAAAAACGTTGAGACGGAAAAAGAGGTCTTCGCGGAAACGGCCCGCTTTAATTTCACTCTTAAGGTTTTTATTGGTGGCGGCGATAACGCGCACGTCGGTTTTTACGGCATCGACTCCGCCCACCCGGACAAACTGCTTTTCTTCGAGGACACGCAGAATTTTGGCCTGGAGGGCCGGAGACATTTCGCCGATTTCATCAAGGAAGATAGTGCCACCGTCGGCCAGTTCGAATCGTCCCCGTTTTCTGGCCACAGCTCCGGTGAAGGCGCCTTTTTCGTGGCCGAATAATTCGGATTCCAGAAGGGTTTCGGTCAGGGCGGCGCAGTTGACGGCAATAAACGGTCGGTCCTGGCGCCGAGAATTTTCGTGGATTAAATTGGCCGCGAGTTCTTTGCCGGTACCGGATTTTCCGGTGAGAAGGACGGTCGCATCGGCGGGAGCCACTTTACCTATGAGGTTAAGCAGGGTTCTGGCCGCCGGAGAATCGCCGATAAATTTATCATAAGATATTTGCCGGATATCGTGGCTAAGCATACCGGAGAGGGCTTCGAGCTTTTGACGGTCGGCCAGCTTGCGGCACAGGCCGATGAGCAAGTCCATGGAAAACGGCTTAAGAATATAGTCGGCCGCACCCTTTTTCATGGCTTCGACGGCGGTTTCGACGGTTCCATAGGCGGTCATGATAACCACGTCAACATCACCCTTCTTCCTCGCCGCCTCAAGGACTTCGAGCCCCGAAATATCCGGCATGGAAAGGTCGGTTATGACAATATCAAAGGAACGTTCCCCGATTAGTTTTATCCCTTCCGTCGGGTCGCTGACAGCCAAAGCGGAAAAGCCCTCATCGGTCAGGGATTTTTCCACCAGATAGCCCATTTTGGGCTCATCATCGATTATCAATATATTGGCCATCGTTTCTTATCTCCCCGGTATTTTGAGAGTCAAGGCAAATGTGGTTGGACCACCCGGACGGCTATCCAGACTGATTGCCCCGCCCATATCTTCGGCCAGCTTTTTCGACAAGTACAGGCCCAATCCGGAGCCGGAGGTTGAAGTGGTATAAAACGGCTCGAATATGGCGGCCTTTTTGCCGGAATCAATCCCCGGGCCGTTGTCGCAAACGGCAACAGTATGGCTATCAAGCCCTGTTATAAGTGACACATTAACTTCCGGTTTGAAGGCGCTTTTGGAGGCTTCGGCGGCGTTAAGAAGCAGGTTTATTAAAATCTGTCTGACGGCGACGGGATCGGCGAAGACTTCATGCCGGCCGGTGTCCCGGGTGGCGGTTAGCAGGATTCCGTCTTTTGTAAATCCCGGGCCGAACTGCTCGACAAGATTATCTATTATTTCCGAGAGGTTAATTGTTTGTCTGGTCAGGGGTTTTCGTCCGGAGGCGAAATCCAGATAGCCGGTGACGATTTCATTGAGCCGATCGACTTCTTCCAAAATAAATCCGGCCTCGGGATCGTTGGCGACGCCGGCCTGTCCCCTTTTCAGCCGTTCGGCGGCGGCCCGGATAATCATCAGAGGGTTTTTAAGTTCATGCGAGACGACGGCCACCATCCGGCCCAGATTGGCCTGGGCCTGCGAGCGAAGCAGGTTTCTTTCGGCGCGCTCCAGCCGCCGCTGAATCCAGAAAAACAGGAAGCCGAATAACAAGCCGGCTCCGATTGACAGGCCGGAAGTAAAAACCAGATTATTTTTAAGTCCGATCAGGTTGTCGGTATAGTCCAGATCGGCTTCGAGACCGAGGACGGCGATAGTAAAGCCGGAGGTATCATCAAGCGGCGCAAAAGCCGACTTGAGGAAAATATTGCTGACCCGGTATGAGCGGCTGACGAGCGCGGCATCGGCGGTCTCACCCAGCAAAACCGAATCGATATACGATGCGTTGAGGGCTTTCAAATAATACAACGAATCCCCTGTAATCTGGGTGGTGGCGAGATAATTATAATCGGCATCGAGGATAAACACTTCTGACAGAGAATCGATGCGACGGATTTCGTCCAAAATCTGCAGAGTGGTGTCATAGGCGGCCAGGCTTCCCTCGTTCAGTGATTGTATCAGCCCCGGTTTGAGCTCCTGCGCTCCCAAAGCGGCGACCGCGGCCAGGCGGCGGGAGAGCTGGGCTTCGAAACTTTTTTCGATTTTTTGGTACATCAGCCACCAGGCCAGATTGACGACGGCGATGAGAAGAATCGTGAAAATAATCACGGCGAACGATTGACGACGCATGGCTGCCATACAAATATTTAGCGTTCGACCGATATACAAGTCAATAATAAACTGGCGGTCGGAACAGGGGCCAGTTTTGACTTTACAATTACAAACGGTCGCCGTAAATTAGTGGGCTAAAGAAAATTAAAGGGCGGTTTTTGGACTTATGAAATTCGGACAATTTAAAGACATCTCGACTCCGGAACTGGAAGCGCGGATTCTCGACTTCTGGGAAAAGAACCGGGTTTTCGAAAAATTAAATGAGCTGGTCGCCGACCGGCCGCAATTTGTTTTTTACGAAGGCCCGCCGACGGCCAACGGTCGACCGGGAGTTCATCACGCCATCGCCCGGACGATCAAAGATATGATTTGCCGCTATAAAACGATGCGCGGCTTCCGCGTGGATAGGAAGGCCGGATGGGATACGCACGGCCTTCCGGTCGAAATCGAAATCGAAAAGCAGTTAGGGCTTGATTCAAAGGAAAAGATTGTCGAGTATGGTGTTGCCGAATTCAACAAAAAATGCCGCGAATCGGTTTTCAGGTATATCAACGACTGGAACGAAATAACCCGCAAGCTGGGTTACTGGATCGATTTGGGTGATGCCTATATTACGCTGACCAATGATTATATCGAATCGGTCTGGAATATTCTGAAAAATTTCTTCGACCGCGATTTGATTTACAAGGGGCATAAAACCGTAGCATTCTGTCCCCGGTGCGAGACGGCTGTCTCCAGCCATGAAGTGGCGCAGGGGTATCAGGAAGTGGCCGACCCGTCGGTGTTTGTCAAGGTTAAGGCGGCCGACAGCGATTTTTATTACATGATCTGGACGACCACCCCGTGGACGCTTCCTTCCAATGCCGCCATCGCCATGCATCCGGGGGCCGAGTACGCGCTGGTGGAACACGGCGGGGAAAAGCTGGTGCTGGCCAAGGCATTGCTGGATAAAGTTCTCGGCGGTGATTACAAAATAATCGAAACGAAAAAAGGAACGGATTTTCATAAGCGCCGCTATGTTCCGATGTTCGATATATTCACCGATCATAAGGATGACGCTTTTTATGTCATCAATGCCGATTTTGTGACGCTCGAGGACGGTACGGGGATAGTGCATGTCGCGCCCGGTTACGGCGCCGACGACTACGTAGTGGGACAGAAGTATGGCCTGCCGGTTTTGCAGGCGGTGCGAGCCGACGGCCATTTCGAGGATTTTGCCGGAAAGTATGCCGGGATGTTCATGAAGAAGGCCGACCAGGAGATTGTCAAGGATCTTAAAATCAGCGGGCGCTTATACAAGAAGGAATTATATACACATAATTACCCGTTTTGCTGGCGTTGTGACACGCCGCTGATTTATATCGCCCGGCATTGCTGGTATATCCGCACGACGCAGTTCAAGGAGCAGCTAATCAAAAACAGCAATATCACGCGCTGGCAACCGGATGAAATCCGCACCGGCCGCATGCTCGACTGGCTGGAAAACAACGTCGACTGGGCACTCTCGCGCGAACGGTTCTGGGGCACACCCCTGCCGATATGGGAATGTCCCGGGTGCGGGCATGTTACGGCGGTCGGCTCGATCGAGCAGTTGCGCAAAGAAGGAATAAACGTCCCCGAAGGCGAGCTCGACCTGCACAAACCGGTGGTCGACGCGATAAAATTGAAATGTGCCCAATGCGGCGGCGAAATGAAGCGGGTCACCGAGGTTATTGACACCTGGTTTGATTCCGGCTCGATGCCCTATGCCCAGTGGCACTATCCTTTCGAGAACAAGGAAAAATTCGCGCAGAAATATCCGGCCGATTTTATATCGGAGGCGATTGACCAGACGCGCGGCTGGTTCTATTCGCTGTTGGCGATATCGACCATGCTCTTCGACAAACCGGCTTTCAAAAATGTCATCGTCATGGAGCTGGTTTTGGACAAAGAGGGCAAGAAGATGTCAAAAAGCCGGGGCACGGCGGTTGATCCGTTCGACATTATCGCCCGTCACGGGGCCGATCCCCTGCGCTGGTATTTGCTGGCGACCTCCAATCCCTGGGTGCCGATTCGATTCGCCGAGGACGGATTGGTCGAGGTTATCCGCAAATTCTTCGACACCTATAAAAACAGCTACAGCTTCTTTGCGCTTTATGCCAATGTCGATGATATTTTAAAGCGGGCCACTGACGCCGGGTTGACGGTCGATAAATTCCTTGAAAAATATGCCGGTGAGCCGGAGCGAATCGACCGCTGGATTGTCTCGCGCTATAACACGCTGGTTAAAAGAATAACGGCCCGGCTGGATAACTATGATATAACGCCCCCAGCGCGAATGTTGACCGATTTCGTAATCGATGATCTGTCCAACTGGTATATTCGATTGAACCGGCGGCGTTTCTGGGCGCCGGAGAATGACCCCTCGAAAATGCGCGCTTATTTAACCCTGTATAATATCTTGGGCGGTGTCACCCGGTTGGCCGCACCGTATATCCCGTTTTTGACCGAATTCATTTGGCGGGAGCTGGTGCCGTCGATGGACAAAAACGTTTTGTCGTCGGTCCACCTGGCGACTTTCCCGGTTTGTGATGAAACGGCAATCGATAGCGATTTGGAAGAGGCTATGGAGACGGCGCAGAAAGTGGTTTCGATCGGGCGGGCGGTCCGGGCTAAAAAGAATCTCAAGGTTCGTCAGCCGCTGGCGGGGATTCTGGTCAATTTGCCGGGTGAAAGCCGGTTCGAACGGATCAAGCCGGAGCTCGATGTTATAAAGGAAGAGCTAAATATCAAGGCGGTGGAGCCGCTGGAAAATGTGGCTGACGTGGTCAGTTACAGCGCCAAGCTCAATTTTGCCGGAGCCGGGGCCAAGCTGGGCAAGCTGGCAAAAGAAGCGGCCGCGAAAGTGGCCGGCTGGGACAGCGAAACGATCAGGAAATTTCAAAGCGGTGGAACCATAACGCTGGAATCCGCCGGTGGTTCGGCGGTTCTTGAAACCGGGGATGTCGAAATCAAAATGGTCGAAAAAGAGGGTTTCGGGGTTGAGGAACACGACGGCATCACGGTGGCCCTCAAGACGGAAATCAGCGATGATCTTAGGGATGAGGGATATGCTCGGGAGATGGTCAATAAAATTCAGAACATGCGAAAATCTTCCGGGTTCGAGGTGACCGACCGTATAACGGTCGAAATCAAAACCGATGAGCCGCTGTTGTCGGCGGTGAAGCGGTTTGAGCAGTACATTTGCAGGGAAACGCTTGCCGATCAAATTGCGCTGGTGAGCCGGATATCGCCGGACAAGAACGGCAAGAATTGGAATATAAACGGCACCATGGCGGACATCGCAGTAATCAAATAAGCGTGAGGCCGTTATGAAAAAAGAAGACCTTGACAAGTACGAAAAGCTCCTTTTAAAAAAGCGCGAGGAGCTTCTGAAGGCTATTCAGGACAGACGCAATCAGACCAATAAGACGACCCGCGATGCCACCGGCGATCTGTCCAGCTATTCGTATCATATGGCCGACCAGGGCACAGATGCCATCGAGCGGGAAAAAGCCTTCATGATTGCGTCCAAATCGGGCCGGTTGATATACCATATCGACCAGGCGCTGTTGAGAATACGCAAGGGTGAATTCGGGGTCTGCCATACCTGCGGCAAACAAATCCAGAAAGCTCGTCTGATGGCGGTGCCGCATGCCCGTCTGTGCATCGAATGCAAGGAAGCGGAAGAGCGTGAAAAGGCCAGCCGCAAATAACATGCGCAAATTGATTTTGTTTATCATTATTATTCTGGCGGTCACCGTTTTGGACCAGGCCACCAAATTATGGGCCGAAGCCAATCTGGTCGAAGGTCAGACCCGCCAGGTTTGGGGTGATTTTTTTCAGGTAAAACTTCTCTATAACGAAGGCGGCGTGATGGGTTCCAGTTTGGGGGGCAGCACCTTTTATCTGATATCATCCCTGTGTGTGTTCGCGTTTGTCGTCTATTTTCTTTACGTCTATCGAAATCTTACCATCGTCGCCATACCCATGTGTATTATCGCGGGCGGTGCGGTCGGCAACATTATCGATCGTATCCGTCTCGGCCAGGTGGTCGATTTTTTGGATTTTGATTTTTTCGATATAAGCATCGGCTCATTTCATCTGGAACGGTGGTGGACGTTTAATATCTCCGACGCCGCCATCTCGGTCGGGGTCGTTTGGCTGATTATATACCTGCTTTTCTTTTACCGGGCGCCGCAGACTCAAGAAGTCGCATCGGCCGAAGATTCTTTATCGGCCTGACTTGACATCCGGGCTTCGTTGTATTATTAACCGATTATTGGAACCCCTTGTTGCGTTTGGGGTTTTTACCGATACAAACCAGCCAATAAGGAGGCAGAAATGGCCGACAGGCAAAAGGTAATAGACATTCTTTCAAAAATAAACGACCCCGAATTGCATCGCCCGCTGACCGACCTGGATATGGTTAAAAATGTCAAAGTCGATGGGGGCGTTGTAAATATTGAAATCTCGCTGACCATCCCCGGCTGTCCATTAAAGCATAAAATCAGTGACGATATCAAAACGATGGTTGGGGCGCTTGATGGAGTCAGTGCGGTCAATGTCACATTTGGCGTCATGACCGATGAACAGCGCAAAAACCTGCACGCCAGATTATACGGGTCAGATAAGGCCAAAGCGCTGGCCGACGGGACGCCGCAGGTGCGGCCCGAGGATTTCACCAAGAGGGTGATCGCGGTTTCCTCCGGCAAGGGTGGTGTCGGCAAATCGACCACGACCTGCAATTTAGCGGCGGCGTTAAGCGCGATGGGGCGGCGTATCGGTATTCTGGACGCCGACGTTTATGGTTTTTCGGTGCCGCGTATTATGGGAGTACAGGGTCAGCCGACCATAATCGATGACCATATTATTCCCATGCGCCGCGAGAACATTCAAATCATGTCCATGGGATTTTTCGTGGGCGAGGATGATCCTGTCATCTGGCGGGGGCCGATGTTACACAAGGCGATCAATCAGTTTCTGACCGACGTTTTCTGGGATAATCTCGATATTCTGATGATAGATATGCCGCCGGGCACCGGCGACGTGACGCTGACCGTAGCCCAGGCCATACCGCAGGCGGAAATGCTGGTCGTGACGACCCCCCAGCCGCTGGCGGCTCACACGGCCGGACGGGTGGCACGTCTGGCCGAAAAGACCAACCTGACCGTGCTGGGCGTCGTGGAAAATATGTCGTACTACGAATCCAACGGGCATCGCGAATACATTTTCGGCAAGGGCGGAGGTAAACAACTGGCCGAACAATTGAAAACGAAATTTTTAGGAGAAATTCCCATTATGACGGCGATCCGCGAGGCCTCCGACGGCGGCGAATTGCCGGAATTTTCTAACCGAATGGAAATCGCCGGTTATTATCGGAGTATCGCCGACGCGCTGGTAACGGCACAGGCCTGATTGCTATCGCTTGCCATCGTTGACGTTACGAATGTTGATAATTTTTTTTGGGCGGCATTTGTACGGTGCAAAATCAAGGATACTATAACCGCGCCCGTAATTTCGCAACTAATAAGCACTTTGCGTTGCAGGCTTTTTTTTCGTAAGGCGACTTGACCCCGTCGAATTCTTTTCTTTTATTGGCCTCACCGGATAAGCCGGCACACAGCAAATATGTTGATAGGATGTGAATAGCTTCAGAATGCACAAATTCTTCCGTTATATATCAAGAGTTTAACGGCAAACACATTCCAATTGGCTGTGGATAATTCCGTTTATAACCGGTAACGGATTCAGGGGCAAGGCGATGGTGATTTATTGCCTGTCCCCTATTTTGGAAGGAACCGAAAACAGTGGATACTCTGTCTAATGGGGGAAAGATGTTATCCGAACCTAACTTTGATTCATGCAAGCTCTGGGCAAACTGTCTTGATTATGTCGCGTTGAGGGTAAACAATCACTCCTTCAACACCTGGTTCAAACACACCCGGGGTTCACAGCTTGATGACGGCTCGCTAAAGATTATTGTCCCCAATCGGTTCGTGGCCGATTGGTTGTCGGACCGTTATGCCGATCTGATCGATGAGGCGTTGATCGAGATCAACGGTACCGTGTTGCCGTATGTTTTCGAAATCAAAAGCGGCAACGGCAATGGGGGACAAACCGAAATCGAATTTGACAGCCGACCGGTGGCGGTCCGTCCCGTTGCGCCGGCGGTTATTCATCCCAGCTATGCTTTGAACGGCAAATACCGTTTTGACAATTTTGTCGTCGGCAGTTCCAATCAATTTGCCCATGCCGCCGCGCTGGCGGTGTCGGAGGCACCGGGGAAGACCAATTATAATCCCCTTTTCATTTATGGCGGCACCGGGTTGGGCAAGACGCATTTGCTGGAGGCGATCGGCAATGCGGTCAAGGAAAAATATCCCGGCAAACGGATAATTTATGCCTCGTCGGAAAAATTCACGTCTGATTTTATCAATTCCCTTTCGAACGGAACGACGTTGAAATTCACGTCGTTGTATCGCACCGCCGACCTTTTGTTAATCGACGACACCCAGTTTTTCAGCGGCAAGGAATCGACGCAAGAGCAATTTTTCCATACCTTTAACGACCTCTATCACAGTGGCCGTCAGATTGTCCTCACGTCTGATCGCCATCCCAAAGACACCAAGGGTTTGGAAGAAAGACTTCTGTCTCGATTCGCCTCGGGACTGGTGGCCGACCTTCAGCCGCCGGATCTGGAGACGCGCATGGCCATATTAAGACGCCGGGTCGAGCAGGACAAAGCGTCGTTGCCGGAAGACGTGTTATACTTCATTGCCAACAATGTGACCACGAATATCCGTGAGCTGGAAGGCTGTTTAACCCGCCTGATTGCTTATGCCTCGATTAACAAGGCGGAAATCAATTTAAGTTTTGCCCAGCAGGTTCTGGGCAAGGATGTTTTCCAGGTCAAAAAGGAGATAACCATCAAGCAGGTTCAGAAAAAGACAGCCGAGGCATTCAATATCGAACCTGACGCCATGACGGCCAAAAAGAAGACGGCCCCGATTGCTCTGGCCCGCCAGGTAGCCATGTATCTGACCCGTAAACACACACCGCTTTCGTTAAAGGCAATCGGTGAAGGGTTCGGCGGCCGGGATCATTCGACGGTCATTCATGCCTGCGAATTGGTCGCTCGCAAAATCGAAGAAGACTCCAATTTCAGAAGAAAGGTGGCCGATTTAACGCATTCGCTACTGGCTTAAGGGGTGGCGATATACGGTTGACAATTATGGGCGGAAATTGTGGAAAAAAAAGCGATGTTCAAAAGCCGACCGTTTATCAATGTTTATTGACAATTAAGTCAAAAAAAAATTATTCTTATTACGAAAGTTAAGATTGTGGCGGATAATAATATCACGCCCGGACACTGCCGTTTGTAAACATTTTAACATTGCTTATAGAATATATTATTTAGATATATAACCAAGGGATTATATAAAGAGCATGTTCAAAAGCCTTAGTTAAGGAAGGTTGGAATGAAGTTCAACATATCGAAGTCCAAAATCAACAAATGTCTTCAATCGGTTATGCAGGTGGTTCCGAGCAAGTCGACTCTCCCGATTTTGTCCAACGTTCTTTTTGAATCATTTGAAGACAGGATAAAAGTATCCGCCACGGATTTGGAAGTTTCCATTACGGTCACTTTGGAATGCGCCGTCGCCAAGAAGGGTGTGGCGGTTTTGCCCGGGCGGATTCTGTTTGATATTATTAAAGAACTTCCAGAATCGGATGTTTCCTTCGAAGGCACGACCAACCGGGTGGAACTGAAAGTCCCCAACGGGTCATATAAAATTGCCTGTGCCTCGGTTGAAGATTTTCCCAAGCTACCGGTGGCCAACACCAAAAAGCAGATTGAAATTGACGGTCAGGATTTGGTGACGATGATTCGTAAGACCACTTTTGCCTGCAGTAAGGATGAAACACGACCGGCTTTAAACGGTGTGTTGTGGTCAACCAAGGGTGATTTTATGACGATGGTTGCCACCGACGGTCACCGTTTGGCCAAGGCCTCGGTTGAAAACAAGAAGCTGAAAGGCCTTTCCGAAGATTTGATTATTCCACCCAAGGTATTGGATATTATCCCGAAATTCGTGAGTGAGTCCAACGGTTCGGTAGGTATTATTTTTGGTGAAAATAATATTATTTTTAACCTGGGTGAAGTCATATTGACATCGCGGCTGATAGAGGGACCATACCCGAATTACGAGCAGGTTATTCCGAGTGAAAACGATAAAAAGATGATCATCCACAAGGATGATTTGGCCGGGGCGGTCAGGCGGGTTTCGATTCTTTCCAACGCCCTGACACATCAGGTAAAATTCGGCATAAAGAACAATAACCTGACCATATCGACGACCAACGCCGATGTCGGCGGCGAGGGCAAAGAAACGCTGCCCTGTGAGTTTTCGGGCGAGGCGATAGAACTTGGTTACAATGCGCTTTATATATCGGATATTTTGAATAAAATAGAGGGCGAAGAAGTCATTTTCGAGCTGACCAATGCCGTCTCGGCCGGGGTGATCATCTCTCCGCAAATACCCCGGGAAGAGTATCTTTGCCTGATTATGCCGCTCCGTCTGGCCGACTGACGGGACAAATCATATCAGCGGTTGCTTTTAAGCGGCGTCTGTTTTATATATCCCGGCATGTATCTGGCAAATATAGATATTTGCAATTTCCGCAATTTCTTTAAGGCTGAAATCCAATTCAATAATGGCATAAAAATTTTTCACGGACAAAACGGTTCGGGAAAAACCAATTTGCTTGAGGCGATATTCATGGTTCTGCTGGGTCGCTCGGCACGCGGGGCCAACGACGCGGTCATGCTCAATGAAAAGTCCGAGCATTATCGAGTGGAGGCCGAAGTTGTCAAAAACGATAAAAGGCATATTTTCGCGATAGCCTATCAAAAGGGTGGGCGTAAAAAGATTACCAAAGATAAGATTGATATCAAAATCGTCGAGCTTTTCAAAGAAAACAGTGCCGTCTTTGCATCACCATCGGATATCGAAATTTTGGCCGGCGCGCCCGCGGTGAGGCGGGAATTTTTGAACGTCTATATTTCACAGGTTTTTCCCACTTATCTGGCGGACTTGTCCGAATACCAGAAAATTCTGGCCCAGAAAAATGCCTTCCTCAAGCAGAATCACGCCGGTGAGTGCATTTATAATGATCTTCTGGCCCGGTGCGGGGCGCGGCTTATGTATACCAGATTGAATTTTGTTAAGGAAATTTCGGAATATGCGTCGCGATATTATGACAGAATTTCCGGGTCACATAAATTCGAAGCTTTGTATCGTCCCTCGGTGGTACTGGAGGGCGACGATTTCAATATCAATGAAATAGAAACGGCTTTTATGCTCAAGTTGACGCGTTATAAAGAGCGGGAGAAAATCATGCAGACGGCGCTGGTCGGGCCGCACCGGGATGATATCGAGTTTATCATTCGGGACTATCCGGCGCGCACCCACGGGTCGCAGGGTGAATTGCGCACGGCGGCCATTGCGCTCAAGCTGGCGGTGTTCGATTATATCAAAGAAAACCGAGGCCATCCGCCGGTTTTACTGCTCGATGAAATTTTCGCGGAACTGGATAAGGACCGGTGTGACAGGTTAATAGAATCGTTTGGCAATTTCGGCCAGGTGTTCATCACGACGGCGTCGAGCATTCCCGAAAAGCTGTCGGGTTCGGCCAGAAGCTTTTTGATAAAAGATGGTGCCATAGTCACTCAATAGGTTTATTTTATATCATGCCGCGCTTGAATATTGTCAGAGTCGAAAAGTCGTTTGGGGAGCAAAAAATCCTGGATGATATTAATCTTCTGACCGCCGATGGCGAACTGGTGGTGGTGCTGGGGCCGTCGGGCTGTGGCAAATCCACCCTGTTGCGTCTGGTGGCGGGGCTGGAAGAGGTCGATTCCGGGGAAATCTGGATCGGGGAGCGCCGGGTCGATAAGCTTACACCGCAGAAGCGCAATGTTGCGCTGGTCTTTCAAAACTATGCCCTCTACCCTCATATGACGGTCGAGCAGAATTTGGCTTTTCCGCTTAAAATTGCCGGAGAAAACAAGAAGAAAATCAAAGATAAAGTGATTTACGCCGCGTCGATGATTGGTCTGGCGGACCGTCTTGATGCCCGGCCGGTGGAGCTGTCCGGCGGGCAGAGACAGCGGGTGGCGTTAGGGCGGGCGATAATCCGCCAGCCGGATATATATCTTCTCGATGAACCGCTTTCCAATCTCGACGCCAATTTACGGACGAAAATGCGCCGCGAGCTGGTGGAGCTTCAGAAAAGCCTGGGCACGACCATGATTCATGTGACGCATGACCAGACCGAGGCGCTGACGATGGCCGACCGGCTGGCGGTGATCGAATCGGGCCGGATGCGGCAAGTGGGGACAGTCGATGATATATACAACCGCCCGGCGGATATGTTTGTGGCGTCGTTTATCGGCACGCCCAAGATGAATTTTGTGACCGGGTCGATTACGGATAACACCATCAAGCCGTTTAATCTGTCGATAGTGCATGTGCCGTCGGATTATGGCCTTCGGGAAGTGACGATCGGCATTCGCCCGGAAGATATCATTATTGATTTCAACGGCATATTAAATGGTCAAATCACGGCGATTGAATATTTGGGCAATCGGAGTGTCGTGTCGTTTAAATATAACGATGTTGTTTTAAATACGGTAACTGATTCGGGTAAGTACAATATCGGTGAGAATATCAAATTTTCGGTCAATACCGGTCGGTGTCATGTTTTTCATAAAGAGACGGGTGTTTGTTTGAGCAGTTGATGATGGCGACATATTTTGAATGTGGGGATTGTCATTCTCTGGTTGATAAACATGATGCCGGCCCCGGAGGAATCTTACAGTGCCAAGCCTGCCAAGCAGATAATGTAGTTCCGGCGGAAGGCACAGGAAGAGGAAGAGTGATTGAACCATGGCCCGTCGGTAATATTTATGCCCCAATTATAGGAGAAGAAAAAAGCAACTTGTAATTAATACATACCAACGGATTTTAAGTATTTGTTGGCTAATATTTATATTAGCGGCTTATATATTAATAAGAGCAGAAATTGGCCTTCCGGAACCTTTGTTTTCATTATTATCGAATAAGAAATTTCACCTTTATGGCGTACTGTTACCTTTATCAATCGATATTGTAGTAATGTATATTATAGGGGTTAAAAGCAGAATCGTGATTAATGACGGTTGGAAAACCCATAGCTATGAGGCAATGAATTCAAAAGCATGGAGCCGAATGAGGAATTTCAAACCTATATTAAATATATTCTGGCTTATAATTATATTTGAAATGGCCGCCTTTTTGTTATATTGATTTTATAGATCTTCAAAGCTTCTATATTTAGACTTCTGGTCAAGATCGGGATGACAAAAAATCTTGCTTTACAGAATTTTAGGAGGCGAATTTGTCGAATTTTTCCCAGTAGGATTGGGAGAGCTTATACGGTGTAAAGTCACCCTGCGGTTCGGCCGGGACGATCAGCCCCATCCGTTCGGCATAACCCAGAAGTTCGATAAACTCGGTATATTTATACATCTGGACCGACTCGGGAGCGCCGGGGCCGAATGACCATTCCTTGCCCTTTTTGCCGAGGGCGCCGACGTTGACTTTGCAGAGGGTGTGAAGATACTGCTGAAACGAATATTGTTGCTTGTCGAAATAGTCGATGGGCGGCGGGGGCATGGGAATGGGGGCACCCAGCGCGATTTCATAACGGAAGTGGCTATATGTTTCGACACTCATAATTTTATAATCGGCTATTTCCCATAAAATTAACAGCTTTAATTGAGTCTAAATTTGGATAAATTTTGACACATTGTCAATAAAAATGATTTAAATAACTCTGTTATCAGGTAGTCCCTATTTCACCCTCTTTGAAAACCTCAAAGCCGAGAAGGTGAAGACGACAAGGCCGAAAATTACCATCGCCAGAACTTCTTTATGTAAAATATCAATCGACGAGCCTTTCATCATAATCCCGCGCACGATGGTCATGTAATAACGCATCGGATTCAGATAAGTCAGAAGCTGAATTATATGGGGCATGTTGGCGATGGGGATAAAAAAGCCGGAAGTCAACAGGGCATAAATGGTAAAGAACCACGCGAAAAACATGGCCTGTTGCTGGGTTCTGGTGGCGGTCGAGATGAACATGCCGACACCGAGCGTCGTGAATAAAAATATAAAGGACAAAAAATACAGTAGTCCCCATGACCCGGCAAAGGGGATATCGAACCACAGAATGCCGACGGCCAGCGCGATCGACATTTCGACAAAGCCGATGATGGCAAAGGGGATGATTTTGCCCAGGATCAAGCCGATGGTCGAGATTGGCGTAACCATGAGCTGTTCCAGCGTGCCTCGTTCGCGCTCGCGGACGATGCCCATGGCCGACAGCATGACGGTAATCATGGTCAGAAGCACTGCCACGATGCCGGGGACCATGAAATAGACCGATTCGGCTTCGGGGTTGAAGAGGTTTTTCTGACGCAGTTGAATCGGCATGTTGAGTCCCAGGACGCGCTGATTGAACTGGGCGGTGATCAGGCCGGCATAGCCGAGCGAAATCGAGGCGGTGTTGGCATTGGAGCCGTCGAGAAGCATCCCGATTTTTACCTTTTCGAAGTTTTCAAGTTTTTCCGAGAAATCGTCGGGGATAACGATGACGGCGTTGCGGCGGTTTTGGCGGAAAGCCAGATCGGCGTTCAAAAGGGGCAGGTCGTCTTTGGAGGCAACGAAATACTCCCCGGCCGTAAGAGACCGCACGTATTCGCGGGACAGGCGGCTATTGTCGAAGTCATAGACAGCGGTGTCGATAAGTTTGACGTCGGTCGAGACGACATATCCGAGAAGCAACAGTTGCACCAGCGGCATGATGAATAACAGGCGGAGCATGATCGGATCGCGCCGGACCTGCCGGAATTCCTTGATGATGAGGGCGATAATGGTCTGTATCATGGCTTACCCGATTTTGAGTTTAAAGCGTTTGGTGGCGATGGCCAACAAGGCAACGGTAATGAGAATGAGTGTCGCCGCCTGAAGCCAGAGCTCGGCCAGGCCGGAGCTTTTGAGCATGATGCCGCGTATGATTTGAAGGAAGTATGTGGCCGGGACGATTCTGGTCAGCAGTTGCAGAAAGTACGGCATGTTTTTAATTTCGAAGATAAATCCGGACAGCATCACCGACGGGAGCACGGTCATGATCATGGCGGCCATCATGGCCACCTGTTGCGTTTTAGCGATGGTCGATATCAGCACACCCAGCGACAAGGCGGCGGCGATATAAATGCCCATAAAAAACAATAGAAGTATTATCGAGCCGGAAAACGGGACGCCGAAATGAAAAACGCCAAAGAAAAGAATTAAAATGCCGTCGAAAAAGGCCAGGCCGATATACGGCAGGACTTTACCGATAATTATTTGACGGGGAGTTACGGGGGAAGTTAAAAGTTGCTCCATGGTGCCGGTTTCCTTTTCGCGGGCGATGGTTATCGAAGTCAAGAGGGCGGAGATCATCATGAGGATGATGGCGATCAGACCGGGCACGAAAAAGTGTGAGGATTTCAGATCCGGGTTATAGAGGACCTGTTTCGAGATTTCCACGCCGGGAAATTCCATGTCGGGCGGCAGATGCGAAGCGAGGTATTCGTTGACGATGATGGCGGCGTAACTTCCGGCGGCGGCGGCGACATTGGCGTCGGAACCATCCAGAAGCAATCCGATATCATAGACCTCGCTGTTCACGAAGAGATTGGCCGGGTTGGTGCGGATGGTTTCGATGGTTTTTGAAAACCCCGGTTTAATTATCAAGACGGCGTTGGCGTGACCGGTTTTGAGGACTCGTTCGGGGTCGGAGGGCGATGGTTCCCGTTCGGCGTAATGGAAGTACCCGGAGTTATAGTACTTGTTGACCAGTTCACGTGATTCGAAGGTGCGGTCATGGTCCAGCACAGCCAGTTTGATATTTTTTATATCCAGGTTAACGGCGTAACCATAGAGGAACGTCATTAATATCGGCATCAAAATGGCGATCAGAAGCGAGCGCGAGTCGCGCAGGATGTGCCGGAATTCCTTTCGGGCGATATGGCCGACTTTAGACATGTGCTTCCTCGCGGGAAATCAGCTTGATGAAGACGTCCTGCAAATCTTTTTCGCCGTGTTTTTCCATGAGGTCGGTGGGCCGGCCGACTTCGATAATCCGGCCCCGGTGCATGATGGAGATTCGTCCGCAAAACTCGGCCTCGTCCATGTAGTGGGTGGTGACAAACAGAGTCGTGCCGGAATCGGCCAGAAGGTAGAGCATATCCCAGAATCGTCGCCGGAAAACCGGGTCAACACCGCCGGTCGGTTCGTCGAGGAATAAAATGCTCGGCTCGTGCAAGAGTGCGGCGGCCAAAGCCAGCCGCTGGCGCCAGCCGACGGGCAGTGATCCGGCGAGGCGGTCAATAAACTCGTTCAGTTCCAGACGCTCGATCATCTCCTCCAGTTTGACTTTGAGTTGTCGGCGCGGCAGGCGGTATATGGAACCGTAGAACTGAATATTTTCGCGGCCGGTCAGATCGGGGTACAGCGAGAATTTTTGCGACATATAGCCGATCGAGCGCTTTATTCGCTCGTTTTCCCGGTAGATATCGAAACCGTTGACCCGTCCGGCACCGGAAGTCGGCAGAAGCAGTCCGCAGAGCATGCGAATGGCGGTGGTTTTGCCGGCGCCGTTGGCCCCCAGAAAGCCGAAAATTTCGCCCCTCCTTACGGTCAGGCTGATTTGATCCACCGCGGTGAACTGTCCGAAGCGGCGGGTGAGATTTTCTATGACGACGGCATCGTTCATGCTTGTTCCATAAGTTGTATGAAGGTGTCTTCGAGTTCGGGCCGGATTTCGCGGAGGTCATTTTCGGAAAAACCGAATTGCGAAAAGGCGGCTCGGTAATCGGCGATTTCCCGTTCCGGTTTGATATAGAGGCGCATCGAACTGCCGAATCTTCGGGCGCTGATGCCCCTAAGCGCATTTATGGATTCTATTTGATTTATGTCCGGCACCATATCGAGACGATACACTCGGCCATTGAATAATGCGGTCAATTTATCGGGTGTTCCCTCGGCCATGTTTTTGCCGTTGAAAATGAAGACGGATTTATCGGCCAGAGCGACCTCATCCATGTATGGCGTGGAGACGATGATGGTTGAACCGTCATGGCGCAGTTTCTTAAGTATATCCCAGAACTGGCGGCGGGAGAGCGGATCGACACCGGTGGTGGGCTCATCGAGGATGAGCACTTGCGGGTCGTGGATGAGATTACAGCATAGGGCCAGTTTCTGTTTCATGCCGCCGGACAGGGCTTCGGCCCGTCGGTCGGCAAATTGTCCAAGATTGGAGAAATCATAAAGATATTTCTTCTTCTGATTGAAATCGGTTCTGTTCAAACCGAATAGACCGGCGTAGAACGACAGGTTTTCCTCAACCGACAAATCCGGATACAGCGAAAAGTTCTGCGGCATATAGCCCAGAAGCGGCTTGATATGATTAAATTGTGTTTTAACATCGAACCCGGCGATGGTGATGGAGCCGGTCTCGAATCCGAGCAAACCGCAGGCGGCACGGAACAGGGTTGTTTTGCCGGCGCCGTCGGGCCCGACCAGCGCGACAATCGTGGCCCGCTCGGCAGTCAGGCTGAAATTATTGACGGCCGTAATTGCACCGTAGGACCGACACAAATCGTGTATTTCGACTAATCTCATGGAATGGTCACCGACACCGGCATGCCGACTTTGAGTTCGCCGCCGGGGTTGGGAATAGAAATTTTGACGGCATAAACCAGGTCGGCGCGGGCCTCTTTGGTCTGGATATTTTTGGGCGTGAATTCGGCCTTGGAAGAAATCCAGGTGATCGTCCCCGGCAACGATTCGGCGCGGCCGTCTTCGGGGTCGATGGAAGCCTCGCCGCCGAGACTTATCTTTGTCAAATCAGCGGGCGGTAAGTACACTTTAACCCAGACCGAATCGAGCGCGGCGATTTTGTATATGGCCTTGCCGGGCGTCGCCAGTTCCCCGGCCTCGATATATTTGGCGGTGATAGTTCCGCCGCGCGGTGCGGTCGGGAAACAATCGCTCAACTGCCTTTGCAGGAGGGCCATTTCGGCTTCGATACGGTTCAAGTCGGCCTCGGCGGCGGACAAGGTCGCCCGGGCCTGCTTGCGGTTCAGGTCGGCCTGGGTGAAGACGTTTTCGGCCTGGTCGTACTGCTGTTGATTGACCGAGCCGGTTTTGATCAAAGCCTGAATGCGGTTAAATTCTTTTTCGGCCAGATTGTAATTGTGTTCTGCCTGTTCGATGGCTATCGCGGCCATGTTTTTTTTGGATTGGGCGGCACTATACGCCGCGTCGGCCTGCTTGAGCGACAAAATGATATTGATTGTATCGACCACCGCCAGCGTGTCGCCGGCTAAAACCTTGTCGCCTTCTTCGAAATATAAGGCTTCGGCCTTTCCGGCCACTTGCGCAGAGACGGTGATTTCGGTCGCTTCGATAAGCCCGGAACCGCCAATGGTATTGTTATCGTTGCCGCACGATGCAAGTACAAAAGGCAGAAAGAAGATTATAAAGGGGATTTTATTATTCATCGCCGAGTCCTCCATAGATTTTGTCCGAGCCGACGGCATACAGATAATCCGTCTGTGCGAGCCAATAGTTTATTTTCGAAGCCTCGAAAGCTTGTTCGGCGATTCGAAGCTCTTCTTCCTTTTCGAGCAGACGGTTGACCGACATCTTCCCCGCCTTCTGCTGGTTTTGGGCACGGGCAAACTGACGCCGGGCAATGTCATACTCGCGCCGGGAAATATCATACGCCGCCAGGGTGTACTGAAGGTTCTCGCGGGCGGTATTAGCCATCAGAGCGAAGGCTTCCTCGGTTTCATTTAGGGTCATCTCGAGGGTGCCGACCGTGTGATCCGCAAATGATTTGCTATGAATTTTCTTGCCGCCAAGGTTGAACGACCAGTTGAGGGCCAGTCCGACAGATAAATAATCATTCCAGTCCTTGTTGAACATATCTTTGTTGGGTTTACCGACGGAATAACCGCCATAGGCGCTCAAGCTGGGGAAATAATCGGCGGTCGCCAGTCGGGATAAACTTTGGGCGGTTGCGATATTGGCCCGCAGGGCGACCAGTTCGGGTCGCTCGATGTCGTCTTCCGAATGTGACAACGGCCTATCACCGGGGGGGTTTGGTAATGGTTCCGACGGTATGGTGCTGTACGCCTGGTTTCTGCCGATTAGCCTGTTTAATGCCGCCGCCGAGTTGGTACGCATGGTCGTCTGATAATCGACCTGAAGCAGAATTTTCTGATAAGCCAGTTCGGTTTCAAGAATATCGGTTGAGTCGGCCAGGCCGTGATCATACAGATTTTGTATGTCGGTTTTGATGATTTCCAGTCGCTTTTGCGAGGCCTGTACCGACTGAAGAGCTATGTCGGCCAGCATTAAGTTAAGATAGGCGCGTCGCGCCTGATAGCCGGTTTCAAGACGCCGGGCTTTGAGATTGGCGCGGGCGGCCTGTGTTATGGCATCATACCGGTCGATATTGCCGTCGATTTTGCCGCCGGTGAACAGGGGTAAGGATAATTTTAAATCGGCCTGATAGACTTCTTTGGTGCCCAGCTCAAGCGACGGGGCGTCGGGTAAAGGCAGGGTGAACGAAGGTATCTCGTCAACGGCATAGGAGACGGCAACGAGCGACAGAGTCGGGTAGCGGTCGGAACGCGCCGCTTGGAGCTGATATGCCGCCCCGGCGCTGTCATGCACGGCGGCTTTGACAATGTAGGAATGCTCCAGGGCACGGGTGACGGCGTCTTTGAGAGTTAATTGCATATCCTCCGCGTATGACGGCGACACGGCCAGCAGTACAATCATGAATATGATGTACTTACTTAAGCAGGCCATGCAAAAAGAGATCGGCGACGACTTTCGGTCGTTCGGAACGGAATTTTTCTTCATCGTGTATCTCCCATACCCGGTTGAAAACGGGTGCGGCAATCTGGTAAAAAACGTTCATGCCGATAAACGAGGCGACGGCGTGTTCGGCGCTGATATCGCGGAATTGCCCGGTGGCCTGACCATAAGCGATCAGGCTTCTGAACCGGGCGGTGATGCCGGACTCGCGAATAAGGCGGGTGAAACTGTCGCGGAGGCGATCGCCCCCCGAGGCGATTTCACGCAAAAATATCGGCACGAAGGAACGGCGTTCGGCGAACATGCGGTTCATGTATTCGGCGATTTTTTCGATAATGACGGCGGGATTTTCGGCGTCGAAATTTTGATTGGCGGCGAAAGCGGCAATGCGGCCAACATGGTCGTCGATAACCGCCTGATAAAGCTTTTCTTTGGAGCCGAAATGGTAATAAATCATGGCCTTGTTAATATTGGCGCGCGCGGCGATATGGTCCACGCGGGCGCCCTCGAGGCCGAATTCAGCGAATTCCTCGCGGGCGGCATCAAGAATGATTTCGGCGGATCCTTTGGGTTTATCCGGCATGTTGGTATTTTGTTCTTCCATCTCCTAACTAACCATTTAGTTCAACTATATAGTTAAATATCGGTTTTGTCAAGAGGAAGTTTAGGGGTTTTATGGGTATGTGGATAAAATGTTGACCCGCGGGTTCCTCATCGTTCGTATTTCGTTGTTTTATAGGCGGTTATGCGGCGACGATTTATATTAACAAAGAGAATTAATTGTGGATATGTGCTTTCAGTCTAATTAATGGTTGGCCAAAGAACAGCGACAAATCAATAGTTATTATTGCCATATCGTAACCAACCACCCGTTGGGTGCGCTACAAAATTCAGATTCCCCGGCCGAGTTAGTTTTAAAATGTCAATTCTCCAAGGAGAATTGACCTACGAATGGGTGGAAACAGAAGCGATAAAGTATAAATCAAAAAACCTGCCCGGTGGGGGCTCCCGAATTGGGATGTACCGGGCAGGCCTTGAGTTCCCTTAAGGAGGAACCGTCAGAATACTCCAAGGTGTCGAATCGTGGGGGACTTTGCGGGCAGTCCTTGCCCTTTATTATTACATGCTGTCCTTGAGTAGCCCCTTCTACATATTATGGCGGTCACTTAATTAAACAACATGTGTGGCGGCGAAGTTCCGGGCGTGTCAAAAGTTGTCCGGGCACAATGGGGCGTCTTTGGGCGTTCTCTATTTAAAATGCCAAAATCAATAAGACGGGGATTGCATGAAAAATTTTATCGCGAAATTCAATAAGACCACCGACCAGAAATTGACGTCATTCGGACTCCTGGTTTTACGGGTCGGTATCGGCGCTATCATGGCCACCGCCCATGGCTGGGGCAAGCTGACCGGTTATACGGAGCGTATGTCAAGCTTTGCCGATCCGTTCGGGCTGGGGCCTGCGGTGTCTTTGACGCTGGTCGTGTTCGCGGAGTTTTTCTGTTCGATACTGATCGTGCTGGGCGCCTTTACCCGTCTGGCGGTGATACCGTTGATTGTCACCATGGCGACAGCGGCGTTTATAATTCACGCCGACGATCCATTTGGCCGAAAAGAGCTGGCGTTCATGTTTCTAACGGCGTTTTCGGCTCTGTTATTCACCGGGGCGGGGAAATATTCGGTCGATGGCCTGATGGGCCGTAAGTACAATAGATAATAATGCGAGCATGAATTTTACGTAATTGCCCGGTCTGGCTCAATCATTCTTCGCGTGGGATACAAAAGGCAGAACGGCTCCGCTTCGCTCCGAGTTCTGCGCGACAAGACTTCTACCGGGCTTTGATTTCTCCGCGCAGGAGCATTTTGAGCCCTTCGAGCGTTCCTTTCCAGACGGCGTCCTCGCCGGCCATGAGGGCCACGATGACTTTGTCTTCGAAACTGACTTCCATCACCAGTTCTTCGCCGTCGATATTGATAACCGTCTCGGCCCATTTGTCAATCGGCAGACCGGAATAATCGACATCGCGGTCGGTTCGGATTTCGCCGGTGGCGGTGGTCTTATTCATAGTCCTCTATCCTTTTCAAGGGTTGATGGCGCGCTTGGCCATCGAGGCGGTTTAAATCTTGCCCTCGTTCACCAGCCGGGCGAAATGTTCGAACGAGCGGTCATAGGTACGCTCGGCGTCATCGGGGAAAGCGCAAGCGGGCAGTTCCCGGCTTTTTATATGGTATTGCAGACAATCGCAGCAGAGACCTTTGCGGGCGCACGGTTCATAACTGCAATTGCAGTGTTTCAGGTTTTTTTCTTTTTTGCAGTCCATAAATCACACCCATTAATATCGTCGTTCCGGGGATTATATAACAAAATCGCGGACGGTCAAAAATAAATATAATAAAACAATGCTTGCCAATGCCTTTCTGGCGCAATAATTTTGCCACCGGGTGAAACCCGGACAGACAATATTTGTTATATCGTATCGTTATGACGGAAGCGAGCCATAAATATCTGCGGATCTCATGTGCCCTGTATCTGGCCATATATCTGTGTCTGATTATACCGTGGCACCAGAGCGCTCATGCCCATCTGCATATTCCGTACGATACGGCCGGCGTGCAAGGCGCCCCAGACGGCGACGCGCATGATCCGCACCATTGTCAAATTTGTCTGACATCCGGACAGGTGGCATTCCAAGCCGGTCAGAACTTTTTTGATCCGCTTATTGATGTCAATGTCGAGCCGGAGGTCGGGACCCGGACCGCTTTGAATGGCACCGTGATCGTTCATGGCCCGTCGCGTGCTCCGCCGGTTGCGGCATAATTCGTTCGCGTCTTATAAATCCATACCCTGAAACCTTTTTATTGGAGATAAAAATGCCTTTTAAAATACTATCCGTTGTTGTTGCATTGACGCTCGCGGCAGGCGTCGTAACGGCCCAGACGACCCTTAACCCCGATATCAGTGCCGTGGGTGATTTTCGCCTTTACAGTCATGATGATTCGACCCGGGCCGACGAATCGGAGAAGTTGAATTTTGCCGATCCGGAAATGGAGTTGAGCGTCGGCGGCTATCTGAATCCCTACGCCCGGGCCGACGTCGTCGTCGCCTGGCATAAAGGCACCAACGCCGAAATCGAAGAAGTTTATGCCACGATCCTGCGCGGCCTGCCGCTGGGCGCCAACCTTCGGGTCGGCAAGTACCTCCTGGAATTCGGCCGCCTGAATCCGGTGCATCCCCACGCTTATTCGTTTATCGCGCGGCCACTGGTGCACGAGTCGTTTTTCGGAGACCACGGGTTGTCCGACATGGCCGTGCGCGCCTCGTTCGTGGTTCCGACCGGAAACGCCTTTACCGAAATAATGGGCGCGGTCCTGAAGGGCGACGCCCTCAAGGAACACGAACACGGGGATGACGAAGAAGCTGGAGAAACCGAGCACGAACACGAAGACGGTCGCCGCGATCCGGGTTTTTTCGGGCGTTTGGCCACGTCGCTGGCTTTGTCCGAAAACTCCGAACTGGCCCTGGGAACGTCGGTCTTGAATGAGGTTTATGGATTCACCGAACACGACGAGGTCGAGGAAGAAAGCGCCGATCCGGAGCAGTTGCGCAGCTGGGTTTTCGGCGGCGATATCAAATTCAAAAGCAAGCCGTCGCGCTACCGGACGCTTCAGGTCGAGGCCGAATTTTTGACGCGCGTCGATGAACGGCATGAAGGCGACGATTTGAAATCGTACGGCGGCTACGGCTACATTGATTATCGTTTCATGCAGAAGTACAACGTCGGCGGCATATTCGAACGCGTCAGCCGTAAGGAAGCTCATGAAGAAGAAACGCACCACCACAAGGTGACCAGAACCGGCCTGTTCGCGGGCTTTGCCCCGATCGAGGAAACCAGCCTGGTTCGACTGGCCGGGCACTATATCGACCCCGATGATGGCGACGGATACTGGGAAGTGACCCTGCAACTGATCGTCAGTCTCGGGCCGCATAAACCGCATAATTTTTAGGAGTCAGTCATGCATTGGAATAGATTATTTTTGGTCCTGCTCGCGTTGATGCCTCTGGCCGGTCAGGCGGCGGTGAACGTCGTCGCCTCCACGTCCGATCTGGCCTGGTTCGCCCGCGAAATCGGCGGCGACCTGGTCAACGTCGAAGCCATCGCCTCGCCCCTGTCCGATCCACATTTCGTGGAAGTCCGTCCGAGCTACATGATCAAGGTTAAAAGGGCCGATGTCGTTTTGAAAATCGGCATGGAGCTCGATTTATGGATGGATCAAATCATCGACGGCTCCCGCAACGGGAATCTGCGCATAATCGACTGCTCCGCGAATGTCAGCCCCATGGAGGTGCCCTCTTTCAAGGCGGACGCCCGCCATGGCGATCTGCACCGATTCGGCAACCCGCATTACTGGCTCGGTCCGGACAACGCGGCACCCATCGCCCGATCGGTAATGGATGGTCTTGCGGCCGCAGATCCCGACCATGCCGATATTTATCGCCGTAACTGCGACAGTCTGCTGGAAATAATATCGGGCGGGATCGAACAATTGAGGCCTGACGCCGCCGGTATCAAAAACAAGGAGATAATTTTTTATCACAATTCGTGGCCCTATTTCTGCCGGTTCGCCGGAATCACCGCTGCCGGATTTATCGAACCATACCCCGGCGTGACCCCGTCGCCGGGCCATATCAAGGAAATCATCGACCTGGTCAAGGCCAGAGGCATTAAAATCATCGCCGTCGAGCCATATTTCGACCGACGGGTTCCGGAAAAAATCGCCTCGGCCACCGGGGCCAGGGTGGTGACGCTTTATCCGTCAATTGGTGGTCGCGAAAACGGCGAGTCATATCTGGACTGGCTGCGGTACAATATCGATATCCTGACGGAGAAATAATATGCTGGATTACTGGGAGTTTCTCCTGTGGCCGTTTCTGGCGTCGCTGGTGCTGGTGGGCATACACGTTTATTTCGGGCTCCATGTTATCCGGCGCGGGATTATTTTCGTGGACCTGTCTCTGGCACAAATAGCTGCCCTGGGCATGACCTTTTCTTTTTTATTCGGATATGAATCCGACAGTGTGACGTCGTACCTGTTTTCGCTGGGGTTTGCCCTCATGGGCGGGTTGATCTTCACCCTGACGCGCAATATGGAACGAAAGGTCCCGCAGGAGGCGATTATCGGCATCGTTTATGCCGTAAGCTCCGCCGCCGCCATTCTGGCCGTGAGTCACAGCCCGGAAGGCGCCGAACATATTCGGTACCTTCTGGTCGGAAGCATCCTGACCGTCACGCCGGAAATAGTGGCCAGGACGGCCGTCTTATATGCCGCCGTCGGATTGTTTCACTGGCTGGCTCGCGCGCGGTTTCTGGCCCTGACCTTCGGTGACAAGCAGCCAGCGCAAGGGAACTGGTGGGATTTCCTGTTTTACGGCAGCTTTGCGTTGGTGGTGACCTCGTCGGTCAAAATCTGCGGGGTTTTGCTGGTATTCATTTTTCTGGTGGTGCCGTCGGTTTTCGCCGCTGTGCTGTCCGAAAGGATCGCCGTCCGGCTCACGCTGGGCTGGGTGTTCGGACTGGTCGGGTCAGCCCTGGGCATACTTTTCTCCTTCTGGCTGGATACGCCGACTGGAGCGACGATCGTGGCCACATTCGGGGCGCTGTTGCTACTATTTTCCCTTTTACGGAAGGCGGTGAAATTAGCCTGAATCCGGAGATGACGGCAATCAAGAGAATTGCCCGAATCACCGAAAATAGATATGTGCCCAACGTATAATGATGTATATTATGGGTCATTTTAAACTGGAAAATTATAGGGAAAATTAAACAGGATTACGACTATGGCAAATGTCCAACAGAAAAAAGGGGTGATCGGCATCCTGACCGGCGGCGGCGATGTGCCGGGTCTTAATCCGGCCATACGGGCCGTCACCATCCGCGCCCTTCGCGAGGGCTATCAGGTGATCGGGCTCAAGCACGGCTGGGCGGGGGTAATGGAAATCATACGCGACAAAGACGCCGACAATTCCAACAATTATCAGGTGCTGACCGAGGAAATCGTCAACAAAGCCGGCCGCACGGGCGGGACTTTTTTGCATACATCGCGCACTCATCCGGGACACGTTTCCAAAGCGGCGGTGCCCAAACAATACAAAGACATATACACGGAGGAGGTAAATGATCTCACTCCGGAGGTTATAAAGAACATTGATTTTCTCGGCATCGACTACCTGATTCCGATCGGCGGTGACGACACGCTAAGCTACGGCGTTCGGCTGTACCGTGAAGGTGTCAAAGTGGTGGCGATTCCCAAGACGATGGACAATGACGTTCCGGGCACCGACTATTGCATCGGCTTTTCCACCTGTGTCACGCGCACCATCCATCTGACCAATCTTCTGCGAACTTCAGCCGGGTCGCACGAGCGGTTTCTGGTGCTGGAGGTTTTTGGGCGCTACGCCGGTTTCACGGCGATGTTGCCAACCATGGCCGGGGCGGCCAACCGGTGCGTGATTCCCGAATATAAATTCAGCATTGACCGTTTATGCGAGCTTCTAAGTGATGACCGGATTAAAAACCCCAGCAAATATTCGGTGGTCCTTGTTTCCGAGGGGGCCATGTTCGAGGGGAGCGAAATGATTTTCAAAGACACCGCCAAAGATGCTTTCGGTCACATGAAACTGGGCGGCATCGGCGATATCGTCTCGGAAAAACTGAAAGAAGTTTCGCCCAAATTCAATAATGGCAATAAAGTCGATGTCATCAACCAGAAGCTGGGCTATCTGGTTCGCGGCGGCGACCCCGACGCCATCGATTCCATAGTCCCTATGGCCTATGGCAATCTGGCGCTGGATTTAATCCTTCGGGGGATCCACGGACGGCTGGTGGTGCTAAAGAACGGCCGGTATGATAATGTGCCGGTCGATGTCGTCACCAGCGTAAAAAAATTCGTCAATATTGATCGGCATTATAATGTGGACCGTCTGCGGCCCAGTTATCGCAGTTTCGAAATGCAGCCGCTGTTTATTATGACCAGTGAGGTCAATGTATAAGGATTATATTCAGATGTAAGGGGAAGCGTCCCGGGGCGGCTTCCCCTTTATTTTTTGGCCAAAAATTCCAACGCTGTTATTATTTGCCGAATCATCGCCGGGTTTCTCTTGAAACAAAATTCCGAATTATCCGTCTTTACCAGTATCATGGGTGAAACAGGGGTTTCATTTAACACGATGCGAGGAGAAGGTTGTTATGCCCAAGAGGTTATGTCTGCCCCTGTTTCTGGTCGTCATTTCCATTTTGTTTTTTTCGCAAGCCCCGGCCCAACAGGCCCGGACAAATGAGAGAATTGTCCCGGAAATTAAGGCTATTCGCGCCAATCCCCATGCACCGCAGATCGATGGGTTTCTGGATGACCCGGTCTGGAAGGAAGCTGGAAAGAACGGCGTTCGTGATTTCACGCAAACCGATCCGGACGAGGGCAAAGCGGCGACGGAATCGACGCTGGTGGCGGTCGTTTATGACGATGAGGCGTTGTATGTCGCCTTCTGGTGTTATGATTCGGAGCCGGATAAAATCGCCCGCCAGTTGGTCCGGCGGGACCGCGTGGCGGAGCGCGATTATGTGACGGTCCGTCTTGATCCCTATCACGACCATAAATCCGGCAATGCCTTCGAAATTTCCGCCGCCGGAGTCATGCGGGACTGCCGCTATTCCGATGAATACAATGCCGATATGTCCTGGGATGCGGTCTGGAATTGCGAGGCAAAAATCCATGACTGGGGTTGGAGCGCCGAATACAAGATTCCGTTTTCGTGTCTTCGTTTCAGGGAACAGGATGTTGCCACCTGGGGTATTGATTTTATCCGGGGCATCAATCGAAAAGCGGAATTTGTGAAATGGGCTTTTACGCCCGAAGCGGACGGCGGCTTCGTTTCCAATTTCGGTCATCTTACCGGACTTGAAGGGATACAATCATCACGCCACATGGAAATTTTGCCATACGCCGTTTCGCGGGCCGAGGTTGAACCGAAATCGCCCGGCAATCCTGACGGCCGCAACTATCTGGGGAATACCGGCGTCGATGTCAAATATTCCATTTTTTCCAGCCTCGTTCTTAACGCCGCCATCAATCCCGATTTTGGCCAGGTGGAACTCGATAATCCGGTATTAAATTTGTCGGTATATGAAACCCAGTTCGAAGAAAAAAGACCGTTTTTTGTCGAAGGGCTCGATATTTTTTCAACCAATTTCATGCTGTTGTACCCCCGGCGTATCGGCCGACAGCTTTATTCGGGTGTCAACGATGATGAAGCCATTTATTATACCGACTACCCCGACGTCACCACCATTTTGGGTGCGGCCAAAATAACCGGCAAGCTTTCGAAACGAACGTCAATCGGTATTTTGACCGCAGTCACCGAAGAAGAGAAAGCCAAATATGCCGCGCAGACCAATGTCGTGCTCGATGCGGAAGATAATATCGTCTCCGCCGACACGACGATGCGCGAGGGGGTAATCGAACCGCTGGCCAATTATGGTGTCTTTCGTATCAAGCAGGATATTCTGAAGAATTCCCATGTCGGCGGCCTGTTTACCATGGTTAACAAAGACGGCGTTCATCCGGCCGTCACCGGGGGTGTCGATTGGCGATTGGGGACCAACAATAATTATTGGATACTGTATGGACAGGCGATATTCAGCCGAAACGATCCGAACAATACCGGTTATGGTGTTACCGCGCAAATAGAAAAAGCGGGCGGAAAGCATGTTCGGGGAAGCATCGGCGGAACCATAAAATCGCCCGAGCTGGACATAAGTAATATGGGCTACACTCCCCGCGTCGATACCAAGCGATTCAGCTCATGGTTGCAGTACCGCACGACCGATGACTGGTGGATATTCCGCAATACTTATCATAATCTGAACTTTTATTCAGAGTGGAACTTTGCCGGCTACAATCATTCACTGGGCGGCAATTATAATACTTATATCGAGTTTCGCAATCGCTGGGATTTCGGAGGCGGGGTCGAAATCCAGGCCGAAAAGTACAGCGACCTGGAAAGGTGGGGCAACGGGCTCTGGGAATGGCCCAAGGTTCCGACCTGGAGTTGGTGGTTCAGCTTGAATACGGACGGTCGCAAGAAAGTGTCGTTCAACTGGAATCCCGGCGGCGGTACCGACCGCGGCGGCACCTGGTGGGCAAACTATGTCGGCGTGTACTACAAACCCAAAAGCAATATGGAATTTTCCACGGGCGTTAACTGGTTCAATGAAGAGAGCACGTTAAGATACATCGGCGAGGGCAGTCAGGGCTCGGTTTTTGCCGAACTGGACAGAAACATGATATCCCTGGACGGAAGGTTCGGCCTAATTATCAACCGGAATTTATCCATGCAATTGTCGGGCTCCGGATATATCGCCGGTCTTGACTATGAAAACTACCGCTATTATCTGGGCGGGCAGGACTATTCGGATCCGGTCGACGGCATCAATGTTGACAATAATCGTGTCGCTTTGAATTCGTCTTTTCTGATTCGCTGGGAGTATTTACCGGGGAGCACCCTGTATCTGGTCTGGACGCGGTCCCGTTATGAGCGCGACCGGACGCTTCGGGATATGGATTTTTCCCGGGATTTCGACCGGCTGTTCAAAGGCGATTCCTATAATGTCTTCTTGATCAAGGCCAGCTACTGGTTTAATGTATAAAACATATTGGCCGGTTTCGTCACATGATGAAACCGGCCTTTTTATGTACCATCTCTATTCGTAGCGAAGAGCCGCAATGGGATCCATGGCGGCGGCTTTGCGAGCCGGGTAAAATCCGAAGAATATTCCCACGATCGCGGAGAAAAGAAACGATATGAAAATTATCTCCGGATTTACGGCGGTATAGATAGTCGTGAATTTATCCAGAATCATGATAACCGCACCCGACAGCAAAATGCCGATAATGCCGCCGCTGACGCTAAGGACGACGGCCTCGGTCAGAAACTGAATCATGATATCCGAAGCCCGTGCTCCGACCGAAAGGCGGATGCCTATCTCGCGCGTCCGCTCGGTCACCGACACCAGCATGATATTCATGATACCGATGCCGCCGACAACGAGGCTGACGGCGGCGATGGCACCCAAAAGCAGGGTCATCGTTCGCGAGGTTTCCGTGACGGCTTCGGTGATTTCGGTCTGACTGCGCACGGTGAAATCGTCCTCCTGGCCGTATTCGATTTTATGTGCGACCCTAAGGATGGCGGCCATTTCTTCCTTGGCGGCATCCATATCATTGATGGAGACGGCGCTGGCGTTAATCATATCGACCCAGCGGCCGCCCTTGAGGCGATAGAAAACGGTCGTTGACGGCGCCAGAATCATGTCGTCCTGATCCTGTCCCATGCCGCTCTGACCTTTGGCCTTGAGGACGCCGATAACTTTGAAGGGAACGTTTCTGATGCGAATATCCTGGCCGGTCGGATCCTGATCGGGGAATAGTTCATTGGCGACGGTTTTTCCCAGAATGGCCACTTTGCGCTTGGCGGCAACGTCTTTTTCGGTGAAAAAGTTGCCATATTCCACTTGCCATTCGCGAATCTGGAAGTAATCGGTGGAAACGCCGTAGACTATCGTGGACCAGTTTTTCCCACCGCCGATAACCTGTCCGCCCGACATTACCAATGGTGACACCGCCGACAGAAGAGTCGCTTCTTTCTTGAGTTTTTCGACGTCGGCAAAACTGAAACGAACGCGCGTCCCGGCCCCCATCCTTGCCCCGCTGGAGCTGGCGCTTCCGGGATAAGCGATCAAAAGATTTGTCCCCAGGGCGTTGATGTTATCTTCGATTTGTTTTTGCGATCCCTGCCCGACGGAGACCATGACAATTACGGCGCTGACGCCGATGATTATACCCAGCGAAGTTAACAGACTGCGCATGCGGTTTTTTAGTATGCTCTGAAAGGCGGCCCGAAGGAGATTGCGCGTGCTTTTCATGGCCGAACCTCCTTTATCATTTCCGTTTCGGGCGGCGGCAATGATGCCAGATCCGCGGCGGCCCGTCGCGGCTGGGGCACGGCGATATCGCGGATAATCTGGCCATCGCGCATCGATATTATCCGCCTGGTGTATGACGCGATATCCTGTTCGTGGGTTACCAGAATTATCGTGATGCCCTGGTCGTTCAATTCCTGAAAGAGGGCCATTATTTCGATGGATGTCCGGCTGTCCAGATTGCCGGTCGGTTCATCGGCCAGGATTATCGACGGTCGGTTGACCAGCGCCCGGGCGATGGCCACCCGCTGCTGCTGGCCGCCGGACAACTGGTTGGGTTCGTGGTCCATTCTATCTTCCAGTCCGACCCGCCGCAAGGCTTCTTTCGCGGCGGTGTTGGGGTCCTGAATACGATGGCTACGGTCATAAAACAGCGGTAACATGACGTTGTCCAGTGCCGTGGTGCGGGCCAGAAGATTAAAGACCTGAAAAACAAATCCGATATGTTCGTTGCGGATGGCGGCGTAGTCGTTATTGGTCAGGCTGTTGACCTCGCGACCGTCGAGATAGTATCGCCCCGAAGTCGGCCGGTCGAGACATCCCAGAATGTTCATCAGCGTCGATTTGCCCGAACCGGACGCGCCCATAATGGCGACCAGTTCGCCCTCGGCGATGGTCAGGTCCACCCCGCGCAGGGCATGCACGTCTATTTCTCCCACCCGATAAATTCGGGACAATTGTCTGGCTTCGATTATTGTTTTCATATAAGCCTCATTAAAAGGGCGGCGGTCCCATGCGCGGCGGTCCCTGCGATGAGGTGTTTGTCGTCGTTGTCGTGGTCGAGGAACCGGTGCCGGAAATAACCTGCATGCCCTCTTTGATATTCCGGCTGAAGACTATTTCGGTATTGGTGCCGTCGGTCAAACCGGTTTTCACCGGCTCCATAGTCAGTTCGCCGTTATCGTCGAGATACCAGAGCATGGTCATGTCGGCGCGGCGTCCCTGGCCCGTTCCGCGCGTGGCCGAATTATCAGGTGGCATCGGTCGGCCGCCCCCGCCGGTGCTGTCGGGGTTATTGCCGTCTGACATCTGCCGGCGCCGTTTTTCCATGGCTTTCTGCATTGTTACCGCATCGGGTTTGAAACTCAAGGCCTTATTGGGGACTATTAATACATCTTTTTTTTGGTCGATTATGAATTCCACCGTAGCCGTCATTCCCGGCAAGAGCAGGTTGTCTTTGTTTTCGGCATTGACCACGACGGTGTAGGTGACAACATTGGATACCGTTTGCGGTTGCATGCGGACCTGCCGTACGATGCCCTCGAATTTTTTATCGGAGTGGGCGGCCACCTCGAAGCGAACCGTCTGGTTTTCTTTTATATCGCCGATATCGCTTTCGTCGACGTCCACCAGTATTTCCATGCGGGACAGGTCCTGCGCGATTTTAAACAAGGTCGGCGCCGACAGGCTGGCCGCCACTGTCTGCCCGGCCTCGATATTTTTCTGAATTACGACACCGGCAATGGGTGATCTGATGACGGCATATTTGAGATTCTGGCGCGTACGGTCCAGCGAGGCCCGGGCCGATTTAAGCGAGGCTTTCTGGGTGGTGGCTTCCGACTGGGCAGTTATATAATCGCCTTCGGATATCATACCCCTTTCGAACAGTTCACGGCTCTGGTTGAGTTGATATTCGGCCTTGTTCACCAGCGCTTCATAGCGTTCGACATTGGCCTCGGCCTCCAGAACGGAAGCTTTGAGCATGATGGTATCGAGCACGGCCAGAAGCTGGCCCTCGACGACATGGTCGTTGTAATCGACATAAACCGAATCGAGCGTCCCGGAAACCTGCGTGCCGACCTCGACCACAGTAATGGGATTAAGCGTCCCGGTTGCCGAAATGGTGTTTTCCAGGTCGCCTTTTGTCACGGTGGCAAACTGGTATTTGGCGGTTTGCTTGCCGTTCATCGATTTGACCAAAGCGTAGGCGGCCACGGCCAGCACCAGAGCGACGATTATGTATATCAGAGTTTTTTTCTTCAAGGCGACGCCTCCATATAAATTAATTCGTTTCTGTAAACTTTGACATACGGTAAGAAAAAAAGACTAACGTCACAAGACAAGGCGCAAAAATAGAATATAAAAGAAAAGAAACTGTTCAATTATTCAACGACATAACCGTGAAAACCCGGGCCCGGGAGCCGTCGTTGAATAAAACGTCCTGCTCGATTATCTCGCGAATCTTTTGAGGAGTGATTTTGTCGGGGTCATAGGTAAAGACGACTTTGTGTTCGGAAGCATAAGTGGTGATACCATTTATCCCATCGACGCCGTGGAATAGCGAGATGAAGAAATCCGACGTGCCCCGGCAACGGACGCCGTCCACGATCCATTCCAGCATTTTCCCGGAACCGTCGCCGACAGTCATGACCGCAGTCGGCTGGGTGAAGGCGTTGCGCAAAAAGTACCCACCCATAAGGGTCGCGATGACCAACAGCGGAATAAGTATTTTGGGCAGTTTCATGATTATTAACTTATAAATTGGCCCGAAGACTCAAAACGCCGTCTTCGGGGCAGGCTTCGATGCATTCCAGGCAGTTGGTGCAGTCGCGGTCGCGCACTTTAAGGCGGTTCTGCACGGGAATGTCATGAGGGCAGGATACCTGGCACAGCCCGCAGTCGGTGCAACTTTGTTCGTCGCGGGTGACTTTAGCCAGGCCGACGCGCGAAAAGGGGTCCAGCACGGCGCCGAGGGGACACAAATAACGGCAGAAAAACATCGGGATCAAAAAGGCGCCGATGGTCATGACGCCGAGCACGATATACGATACCATCCCCAGCGAGCCATGGCCGAACCCGGAGAAAATCAGGTAGTAGGGGTCATAGCCGCGATAAATCAATTCCGCGGCGTTGTATGTCAGGTACAGGAATATCGCCAGAAGCGGATAGCGGACAAGTTTCAATATGTTATTCAAGCGTGGCCCGGGATGGGTTTTCTTACGGAAAATTTTATTGCCGATGCGGCCGAAAATTTCGCCGACAAAGCCGATCGGGCAGGCCCAGCCGCAGAAGGATTTTTTGGCCACAAGGGCCAGAATGAGAACGGCGACCATCATGGATAAATTAAGCGCACCCAGGGCGCAATTGAATTCCCCGGCCGTGAAAAGTCCCCAGAGGCTTTCGACCCCGCCGAACGGACACCAGGCTTCAAAAGACCTTTGCCCATAGCCCAGAGCCAGATATATGACCAGCCCCAGCACGATGGCCATCAATGTATAGCGGATAATTCGTATTTTCACATTTTACTCCGTCTCAAAGCCCGGAATGTAAGTAAAAAGGCGGCTTGGGGCAAATGGTTTTGGGGGTGTTTCATTTTTATATAAAGAGAAAGGGTCGTATTATATGAAGGCAAGGTGACGCTGTATTTACCTGTCATCCTCCGGCAGTTCGCCGCCCTGCGCCGTGACCCAGTTATAAATGACAGCTTTCTGCCGCTCGTTCAGCTTGGCCGAGGAGTGCAAGATAAGATATATCATCAAGGGCATCTCGCCTTCTTTGATTTCCTCGCCGATGTTTTCGGCCAGCTTTATTTGCTTTTTCGCAGAATAGGTGCCCCATTCGGAAAAATTAAGATTCTCCCGCCCTTCGTTGACGTCGCCGGTCACCAGCCATGATACCGGCGCTACATGTGAATACCAGGGCCAGACCGTTTCATTGGAGTGGCAATCATAGCAGGATTTCTTGAAAATATCTTTGACTTCGGACGGGCCTTCGAAATCGGCCGTGACGGGCGGGTTGTCCCGTATTACGGGAATGAGCTGCATTATCAGGAATATGACGACAAAAAAGAGAAGGATAATTTTTTGCATATACTTTTCCCCATTAAAACAGGATTACTTCAGGTTTCAAGTAATGTGACAAAGCCAACCGCCGGTGTCAATAATATATTCTAACCGTAAGCTATCAAGCGGATTGGAGGACATGGTCGGGATCGTCGCCGGCCTCGGGCTTTAGAAAACTTTAGATATAAAAAAGCTACTGAAAATTATTAAGAAACTTCTTGACAAAACCGATGTATAAAGGCATATTGACATGCGAATAGGGGAATAGTATATGATATCCAAAACCGGAATACACGCCACATTGGCCCTGACCTTTCTGGCCGAGCTTGAGCCCGGCCAATACGCCGGGGCAGCGCAGATTGCCGACGAGGTCGGCGCCCCCCGCAATTATCTCGGCAAACTGCTCAAACAACTGGGCGAACAGGGTCTTCTGGATTCCCAGAAGGGTTTCGGCGGCGGTTTCCGTCTGGCCAAGGCGCCGGATAAAATCACTTTATATGATATAATCGAGCCGCTGGATCGGATCAGCAAATGGAACGGTTGTTTTCTGGGCCGGGCGCGGTGTTCGGAAAAGTCGCCCTGTGCCGTCCACAAACAATGGTCGCAAATCCGTGAGGATTACCTGCGATTTTTAAAGGAAACGACGGTAGCGGCGTTGGCCCGAAAGAAAGCGAATCAATAAAAGCGAATATTTTTTTGATATATAATAAGATAATAACATGCGATTATATAATGAAAGGAGTTTAACATGAGACCGACGGAAATTCTATCCGGCGAGCACCGTGTGATCGAGGTCGTTCTGGCCTGCCTGGAGCGCATGGTCGAGCAATCCGAACAAGACGGCCGTCTGGACAAAACCGCCGCCCTTTGGGCGGTCGATATTATCCGCAATTTTGCCGACCGGTGTCACCACGGAAAAGAAGAAAAGCATCTGTTTGCGGCTCTGGTGGAAAAGGGTTTACCGGAGCAGGGCGGCCCGGTCGGGCAGATGCTTCACGAGCACGAACAGGGGCGCGATTATGTCCGGGGCATGGATGAAAGTATCGCGGCCGCATCGGAGGGCAAGGCCGATGGGCTGATCACATTTTCTGAAAATGCCCGTAATTATATTGAATTGCTGCGTCATCATATACAAAAAGAGGATGGCGTATTGTTTCCGGTGGCCGACCGTTTGCTCGATGATTCGGGGCAGCAAAGCCTTCTGGCCGCCTTCGCAAAGGTGGAATCCGAACACATGGGCAGCGGAACCCACGAGAAATATTTGAACATGGTGAAGGATCTGGCGCGGCGATTCAATGTGCCATGTGAACATTTGCATGGTAAATCGTGCCATTGCGGGCACTGATGTCGGTTAACGGATTTATTAAAAATAACCGGAAAGGGTACATGTCATGAAGCGTTTATGGATAGCATTCATTCTGGTGATTGTTATCTCTTTCGGAGTGCTCGGCTGGGCGGGTTTCCGAATTTACCAGGAAAAGCCCCCGATTCCCGAAAGTGTCGTTGCCACCGATGGTCGGACCATTATTTCGACCGGAGAGGTGACGGCCGGTCAGAATGTCTGGCGAGCGATGGGTGGTATGCAGCTGGGTTCGATCTGGGGGCACGGCAGTTATGTCGCACCCGATTGGACGGCCGACTGGCTGCACCGCGAATGTGTCTTTATTCTCGAGGCCTGGTCGCATGCCGACTATGGCCGGAAATACGATCAACTAAACGGCGAGGAGCAGGCGACGCTGCAGGCGCGTCTCAAGGAAATGATGCGGCGTAACACGTACGATCCCGCGACCGGGCGGATTGTCCTGGAGCCGATTCGGGCCGAAGCCTTCGAAAGCAATCTTAATTACTATAAGACGATTTTCACCGAGGGTCACGAGGAATATGCCATCCCCGCCAATACTCTCACGGACCCGGATAAGATTCGGAAGCTGGCTTCGTTTTTCTTCTGGTCGTCATGGGCCGCTTCGACCAATCGCCCCGGGGACAATATCACCTATACCAGCAACTGGCCGCATGAACCGCTTGTCGACAACGAACCGACCAGCGACGCCATTATCTGGACCGGTTTCAGCATCATTATGCTTTTGGCGGGCATCGGGCTTCTGGTATGGTACCATGCCTCGCAGAAGCGTGAGCCGGTGGCCGAGAAAATTCCCGATGTCGATCCCCTGTTGAGTTTCACGGCCACGCCGTCGCAGAAGGCCATTGTCAAGTATTTCTGGACGGTGGCGGGATTGTTTCTGGCGCAGATGGTCATGGGCGTAATTTCCGCGCATTACGGAGTCGAGGGTCACGGCCTGTATGGCATTCCTCTGGCGGAATGGCTGCCCTATGCCGTCACCCGCACCTGGCACACGCAGTTGGGAATTTTCTGGATCGCCACGGCCTGGCTCGCGGCGGGTCTGTTCATCGGCCCGGCCGTAAGCGGTAAAGAGCTCCCCGGCCAGAAGCTGGGTGTCAACGTTTTGTTTGTCGCTCTGGTCGTGGTCGTGGTCGGTTCGCTGGCCGGTGAATGGTTGAGCGTCAAGGGACATCTTGGCGGCGACAACTGGTTCTGGTTCGGTCATCAGGGTTATGAATATGTTGACCTCGGGCGCGTCTGGCAAATAGGATTACTGGTCGGACTCGGTCTGTGGCTGTATTTGGTCGGACGCAATGTCATCATCGGCATTCGCGGCGGCGGCGAACAGAAACCGCTCATGACCATGTTTTTCATATCGGCGGTGGCCATCGGCGGTTTCTATATGGCCGGATTAATGTGGGGCAAGAACACGCACCTGTCACTGGCTGAATACTGGCGCTGGTGGGTAGTGCACCTCTGGGTCGAAGGATTTTTCGAGGTTTTCGCGACGGCGGTCATTGCCTTTTTGTTCGCGCGGCTGGGACTGGTGCGACTCAAGAGCGCCAACGCGGCGGTTCTATTTTCAACCACGATATTTTTGACCGGCGGAATAATCGGGGCCTTGCACCATCTCTATTTCGCCGGGACACCGACAGTGGTCATGGCGCTGGGCGCCGTCTTCAGCGCCCTGGAAGTGGTTCCTCTGACCATCATCGGTTTCGAGGCCTGGGACAATATCCGCCTGGCGCGGTCATCGGAATGGGCCCGGAAGTACCGCTGGCCGATATATTTTTTCGTCGCGGTCGCTTTCTGGAATATGGTCGGAGCCGGGCTGTTCGGCTTCATGATCAATCCGCCGATTGCGCTGTACTATATGCAGGGACTCAATACCACTCCGGTGCATGGCCATACCGCTCTGTTCGGCGTGTACGGCATGCTCGGCCTGGGATTGATGCTGTTTTGTTTGCGGGTGCTGTATGTCAAGCGCGACTGGAAGGATAATATTATCAAAGCGTCCTTCTGGACGATCAATGTCGGCCTGGCTTTGATGGTGCTTTTGAGCCTGTTACCGATCGGTTTCATGCAGACCTGGGCGTCGGTCGAGCACGGCTACTGGTTCGCGCGGTCCAGCGAATTTTTGTATTCACCGGCGGTCACCGTCTTCAAATGGTTGCGAGCGCCGGGCGATATAATTTTCGCCGCGGGCATTCTGATATTTGTTTTATTCGTTTTCGGGTTGGCCACCGGACATTCGCTACTGAAGGACAAGGGGACGACGTGGTCGCCTGCAGACGCCAAAAGGCCGTCGATACCGGTTTCCAAAAAATAAACCGGCCGGCGCAAGGAAACCGCGAACCGAGCGGTGAAATGCAGTTTGACGGGAAAATAATTCAGGAGGCGGACGTTATGTCCGCCTCCCTTGTTGCAATGGCGTTACATACAACAGAAGGATGGAAATGCCACCCTATTTTTGTCCGCACCCATCGTGTCCACCCTGGTGGAAGCCGGGGTCATCGCACGGATTGGCGCCGGTGGCAAGGTTGCCGTTGAGATAGGCCATCACGACTTCCTCGGGTTTGCCGCAGGGTGCGCCCATGATCACCTCGATGCCGTTCTGACGGAACATGCCGACGGCGCGGCCGCCCATGCCTCCGGCGATGATGGCGGTGCACCCCATGCGGCTCAGCCAGACCGGGAAAACGCCCGGTTCGTGCGGCGGCGGAGTATGAATTTCGGATTTGATGATTTTTCGGGTTTGCGGGTCGATATCCACGACCGTGAAATACTGGCAATGACCGAAATGGGCGCAGAGCAACCCCTCGGCCGTAGGTACGGCAATTTTCATATTCTATACCTCTTTTTCCGTTGGTTTTCCCAGTTGTATCAGTGGCACGTTATTGGTCCGGCTTCGCCGGTGCGGCCGGTTCATATCCTCGATTAAATTATTCCACAATTCTTGAAAGTTCTTTGTCACGCCGTCCTTTCGGAACTCGGGGTAAGGCAGGCCAGCCATCTGGGCCCGGGTGATGGATGTATCGTACGGAATCCGGGACAGCACTTCGATTTTGGCGGTCGCCGCCAATTGCACGATTTTATCCGTCATGTCCCGGTTGAGATCGCATTTGTTGATGCAGATACCGGTATGAATTCCGAAATGGCCGGTCAGCTCGAGCAGGCGCTCCATGTCGTGAATGGCCGCGACGGTCGGTTCTGTCACGATCAGCGCGTAATCAACGCCGGTCAATGAGGCGATCACCGGACAGCCGATGCCCGGCGAGCCATCGATGATGATCAATTCATGATTATTTTTTTCCGCCAGATCGCGGGCCGTCTTTCGTAGCAGTGATACCAGTTTTCCGGAATTGGCCTCGGCGATACCCAGCCGGGCGTGCACCAGCGGACCGTATTTGGTGTCGTCGAGAAACCATCGGCCGCTGACATGGTCAACCATACGTATGGCCCGGGTGGGACAGAATTCGGCGCAGATAGCGCAACCCTCGCACGCCAGCGAGTCGACATAATAACGCCGGGCGTCAATCTCGGAAGTTTCGAATCTTTCACCAATGGCATCGAGGCGGCAGTACTCCAGACAGAGACCGCAATCGTTGCAGAGTTCATAATCGATGACGGCCTTCTGACTGCCGATAAAATCATGCGACGCCAAATTATTGCCGCGCAAAATGAGATGCAAATCGGCGGCGTCGACATCGCAGTCAACCATGACCTTGTTTTCCGCGAAATATGCCAGCGATCCGACCAGGCTGGTTTTGCCGGTTCCGCCTTTGCCGCTGATAACCGTGACTTCCCGAATCATACCCTGACTCCCGTGGTTCGGCGCGCATGTAATATATTCTGCAACAGGTTTTCAAAATGAGCCGCATATTGTGGCAGGGTCTCGACGATCAGATTCCCGGCCGCGCAGGCTTCCGCGATTTTTCGGTCGTTGGGAATTTCCAGCAGGATGTTTATGCCTTCGTCGCGGCAATAATCATGAACGCGGTCGTCCCCGACGCCATAGCGGTTGACGACCACGCCAAAGGCAAGGCCCAGTTTGCGAATCATCTCCACCGCCAGTTTCAAATCGTGCAGACCGAACGGGGTCGGTTCTGTGACCAGGACAACAAAGTCAGCATCACGGACGGCCTCGATGACCGGGCACGACGTTCCCGGGGGCGAGTCGATTATGGTGAAGTCCGCCTTTTTCAGATGGCCCTTAAGGAATTTAATGACCGGCGGAGAGATGGCTTCGCCGATGTTGAGTCTTCCTTCATAGGCAGTTACACCGGACCCGGTTCCGGATTTCATGATGCCAATAGTCCGGTCGATTTCGGTGATCGCTTTCCGGGGGCATATATGATAGCATCCACCACAGCTGTGACAGAGCGACGCGAAAACCATGGCTTTGTCCGGCAGAACCGCCAGTGCATTATAGCGGCAGATGTCGGAACAGAGGCCGCAGTGATCACAGAGGGATTCGTCGATGAGCGGTATTTTTACCGGGACATTGACGGTTTTATCCCATTGCGGCTTGAGAAACAAATGGCCGTTGGGTTCTTCGACGTCGCCATCGGCATATATTACTTTCCTGCCGCGCCCGGCCAGATAAAAGGCTAGGTTGGTTGCCACCGTCGTCTTGCCCGTTCCGCCCTTGCCGCTGGCAATTGCAATTTTCAAAATCCGATTGGTCCTTTATTATTTTCTTGTCATTTTGGCCCCGCACTTGGGGCAGTTCATTTCATAGCACGGGACGCCCTGCTGGTGGGGGACTGTCTCGCCGCATGAGGGGCAGACACACTCGCCGCCCGGTCCGAGGGCGCGTCCGCCCCCGCGCCCCATGCCGCCGCCTCTCTGCTGTCCTCTTCCACCGCCCTGTCCCTGGCCGCCTCCCTGACCTCGGCCACCGCCGCCACCGCGACCGCCGGGGTGCAAATCGCGGTAGCTCATGTCTCCGGTTTTTGATTTATTGAACGTCATTACTTGCTCTCCCTGCCGGATTCGGCGGCGTTGAGTTCATCGATGCGGGATTTAATCGCTTCCAGTTCTTTGGTCAGCATTTCGGCCTGGCCTTTGAGGTATTGCATCTCATCGGCTCGGCTGACTGACATTGGAGCGGCATAACCCGGGCCGAAATATCCTCCGGGATAATAACCGCGTGCCCATCCGGGCTGGCCGGTGGCATAAAAACCCCAACGATTGCCGCGTCCCATACCCATACCTCGTCCGAAACCGAACGTTCCTCGGGCGCGGGGATTGACTCCGGAATTCATGTATCCCGGGACATTGTAACCGGCGCAATAACCCATGCCGCGACCGGTCATGGCTCCCAATCCGCGGGGACCTGTTTTATCTCCTCCTGGCATTTTAACCTCCTTTATGATTATTGTTCTATTGCGGGTTTATGGTTTTCGTTCAGGATTTCCATCCGATCGGTGATGTCTATCGCTTCGGCTATTTTGTACTTCGGGGCCGTAAGTTTATTGACGGCCATGCCGAGCAACCGACGGGACAGGCTGTTCGGCTGACGCAAATCATTGATGACCAGCCCCAGCAACGGGGCGACCAGAGAAGTGATGCCGATCGCTTTACCCGTTCGGGAGTTTAGCGCCCCCCGTAACCGTCGGCGGACTCTTCCCAGGCCCGCGCCCTCTGTGTTCGCTTGAGTTTTATCTGGCATCATAGTACTCCTGTCGGTAATTGTTAAACCCAATGTCCTTCGACATTGGCCCTTGTGGCAAATTGCAGGCGGCCGCTTTTGGCCTGTTCAATGGCGTCTTTGACTGTTCCCCCGGCCCAGAGCGCGGTTTTTATGCCCGCCGCGTTCAGAGTTGCGAAAGCTTTGGGGCCAAAATTGCCGGAAATGGCCACATCGACCTTTTGCCTGGCCACCGTTTGCGCCGCCTGGACACCCGCCCCCTGTGCCGCCTGCAGGTTCTGGACATTATCGATGGCGACAAACTGATCTGTTTGCGTGTCATAAATTATGAAATAGGCGGCCCGACCAAACCGAGGGTCGACTGCGGCGTCCGGACTGTTTCCTGTCGATGATACAGCTATTTTCATTTAATCCTCCTTAAATTCTTTGGACCGGCGACGGCATCGGCCATGACCGTGGTGACCCCATCCGCCCAGTTTCATGGCGTTCCTCCGACAACCCGGCAGGAAAAAACGATCTTCATGCCAGTCGTTATTGAGGCTGGCCATTAATACGTCTTGAATGGTGCCTCTTATGAACGGTCGTACCTCGATATGGCAGGCAGTCAGCAATTGATACAGCGGCATCGATATCGCCCCGCATATCAATAAATCGATGCCCTGGCTCTTAATAAATTCAGCCTTGTGGGCGTGATTGGAATCAGGGATATCGATGATGCGGCGGCTCGTCTCGGTGTCATTCTGGAAGTCGATTACGGCAAGTTGCCGGGCAAAATCCATGACCGGAGAAACCCGGTCATTCCATATCGATATTGCAACCCTTTTATTCATACTCATGGATGACACAAGAAATGTGCCAAAATCGAACATTGCGCCCATGTGCTTTATAAGATATTGATATACAATGAAATATATATATGGTACAAATCCGGAAATACAGACTGTTATTTAGAATAGTTGCAATATTGCAATAATATATCAAATATTTATTGCGTAAATGAAACGTTATTTGTGGCGCTGGAGGCCGAGCTTTTTCATTTTCCGCCAGAGCGTGGTTTTATGCATGCCCAGCCGACGGGCGGCCTCGGTTTGATTTCCATGGCACTGGCGGAGAATATTGGCGATAAATTGCGCCTCGATATCATCGAGCGATTTTATTCCCATTTGTTCATTTTCGGCCGCAGGCCGCAGGGTTTCCGGCAAATCGCGAAGTTCGATGTCACCGGATCGATTGAGCACGAAGGCATGTTCGATTATGTTTTCCAGCTCACGAATGTTGCCGGGGAAATCATGATTCATGAGAATGGCCAGCACCTCGGCCGACAGGCCGGTCACGTTTTTGTGTTTCAGCTTGTTAAAGCGCGATATGAAATGCTCGGCCAACAGCGGGATATCTTCGCGGCGTTCACGAAGCGGCGGGAGTTTTATCTTTATGACATTGATTCGATAGTACAGGTCATCCCGGAAGGAGCCGGATTTGATCTGTTTTTCAAGATTTTTATTGGTCGCGGCGATGACTCGCACATCGGCCCGGACCGGTTCGGTCGCGCCCAGCGGTTCATAGGTTCGTTCCTGCAGAACCCGCAACAGGCGCACCTGCAATGCCGGCGAGACGTCGCCGATTTCATCGAGGAAAATCGTCCCGCCTTCGGCCAGGGCGAATCGCCCCGGCTTGTCTTTGCGGGCGTCCGTGAAGGCTCCGGCTCGATAACCGAACAGTTCGGATTCGAGCAGTGTATCCGGCAGGGCGCCGCAGTTGATGGTCACCAGCGGCCCCTCTTTGCGATGCGACAGGTTGTGAATGGCGCGGGCGAATAGTTCCTTGCCGACGCCGCTTTCGCCCTCGATTAAAACCGTGCTGTCGCTTTCGGCGATGCTGGGCAGAATATCGAATATTTCGTGAATCTGCTTATTCTTGCTGATGATATCCTGAAACGAATATTGACGCGACAATTGCCGTTTGAGTTCCTCGACCGTGCTCAAATCCCGGAAAGTCTCGACCCCGCCGATTATTTGACCATCCTTGCTTTTTAGAAGAGCTGTCGAAATGGAGATGGGAATGGTTTCGCCGGAAGAGTTGACGATATATATTTGTTTGTTGATTATCTGGCGTCCGGTCTGAAGCGTTTCGCGAAGGGCGCAATGGCTTTCGCAAATCGAAGCTTTGAAAATATCACAACATTGCTGGCCGATAGCTTCCTTTCGGGAAACGCCGGTGATATTTTCGGCGGCCTTATTGAACGACATTATTTTCCAGTCGCGATCGACGGTGAATACGCCGTCGGCGATGGAATCCAGAATGATGCTGGTCGTGTCGGATTGTTTTTTTTCTGCCGTCAATTCCAATATCCACCTTTTATATTAATATACGAATATGATTGCAAAAATGCAACCATGGGGATGAATGCAATGAACTCGGAAATTTAATCAAAAGGCCGGGATATCCTGATAATACGTTGTTAATCAATGACATTGGTCGCGAAACATTAGAAAAATTTATAGGAATAAAAACGAGCGCGGAGTACTTTGGCGGATCTTAAAAAGCGACTCCGCGCTCTTTGGAAGGATTGAAAATCCCTGATATTTATAAAGAAATCTGTATGCCTCCATAAAGTAGTCGGCCGTACATCGGGGCGTACATGAAGGCGGCATCGTCGATATGCTTTTCTTTCTGCGTATAATCGGTCAGGTTTTTGGCTCCGAAGTATGTTTTATAGCGGCCCAAAAATGTCCGGCTGATTTTAGCGTTCAGGATAACATATGATTCCGTTTCGTGGATTTTTCTGCCAGCGGGATCGGCTGGTTCGGTCAGGTCGATGTACATTTTTCCCTTGTAGTCGGCGTCGGCCACCAGATTCCAATTTTCAAATGTCCAAGCCAGTTTGAGGCCACCCGAGAAATTCGGGAAACGCGATATATTGCGGCTGATGTCTTCGTATTCCGTTCCCACCCAGTCGGCACGGGCGTGGTCATACTTGCCGTCGAAAAATTCGCAGCGGGCACCGAGGATAAGGCCATTGGCAATCGATACCGAACCGTTTAATTCCAGTCCGGTGACATAAGCATCATCCACGTTGATCCACTGATATGTATATCCGAGTTCGGCTACATCCGGGTCGGCTTCGGCAAATGCGATGGCATCCGTGAGTTTTGTCAAATACCCGTTAATACTGATCGTGGCCGATGAGCCGGTATAGTCGGCGGTAAGAGAATAGCTAAGGGATTTTTCCGGTTTCAGGCCGCCGCCTTTGTAAACGCGTGGCGAACCGCTGCACAGGTGCAAGTCTTCCGAGAAACCGTACGGAACCCGAAAGCCACTTCCGATCGAGCCGCGTAAAGTCACTGCCTCCGACACGGCGTATTTGATAGAAAAGCGGGGATTGAGTGTCGACTCATTGTACTCGAGTGGTTCGAGACCCTGCGGCAAAACGTCACCGGAACCGCGGAATTCATCTTCCGAATTATGATAATCGAAGCGTAATCCGGCGACTACTTCGATTTTATCGGAAAGCACGAATTCGTCCTGCACAAAAGTCCCTATTTCGTAGGCGCTCTTTTTGGACAATGATGAATACGGTTCTTGGGTGTCGATATCCAGATACAGCCCGCTCTCTTCGAGGGCGTTTCGCGAAAATTGTGTCCCCGCCAGCAGACGATGCCCTCCGGCCAGCGGTTTGACCACGTTGAGATTGAGCAAGAACAGGTTTTCTTCGGCCAGATAGGGCCGGAGCAAATCAACCGGCGGCATTTCGCCGTAGGCTTCTTGGTAATCACCCAAAAAAGTGTCGTTGGTTGCGTCCCGTTTATGCTCGGTGACCGACACATTGGTGTTTATTTCCGTCCCGTTGGAAAGCGAAACCTGATATTCCAGTTGTCCGCTGAAGCGGTCGGTCACGACGCGTTCCGTGCCGGTGGCGAAGGGATTCTCGAACAAGTTATCGGTTAGCCAGCCGCCAAGACGGGTTTCATCCATTAATCGGCCCCGGATGACAAGCCGGTCCTTGACCAGAAGATTATCAATAAACAGGTTGAAGCCGGCGTTTGTGGCCGAGGAACGGACCCGGTCGATCCATCCGTCCGGATTATCGACGCCACCGGGGGCGTCGCTGTCGCCGGTGGCGTCAAGCTCGTCCTGTTCGGTCTGCTGGGCAAAGACAAAAAGGGCCAGATTATCCCGGCGCGAACCGGCCGACAAGCTGTAGCTGTTGGTACCGTACTCGCCGATTTCGATATTCACCTTGCCCTCGGTTTTTCGGGGAATTGAGGACACGATATTGATCGCTCCTGCCACGGCATTGCTGCCATACAGGGCCGACCCGGCCCCTTTGACGATTTCGACCTGGTCCACGTCGGCCGTGCTCATCTGTTGCAGTCCATAAACGGCGGCCAGACCCGAATACATCGGCTGTCCGTCGAGCAGAATCTGAGTGTGGTCGGCTCCCAGTCCCTGCATGCGCAAAATAGTGAAGTTGCACGCCTGACACTGCTGTTCGACTCTGACCCCCGATTCCCCATCCAGAGCTTCGAATATATTATTCGCCGATTTATCCTCGATCGAGGCCTTCGAAACAACCTCTGTGAACACGGGCACGTCTTTAATATAACGGGGTGTCCTCGTCCCGGTAACCACGATGCCACCGACGTCGATGTGATTCGGTTGCATGGCAACATTCAATTCGGCGGTTTGTTCCTCCCCGATAGTCACGGTCAGGCGGCGGGCATGATATCCGACGGCGGATACGATTATTGTCTGCCTGCCGACCGGAATGTGGTCAAAAATGAAATGACCGCTGGAATCGGCCATGGTGCCAAGATTGCTCCCGTCGACCCGTATCGACGCAAACGGTATCGGGCTTTCGCTCGAGATGGCTGTTACCGTTCCGGTGATTCTGCCATTATGGGCATGTACAATTGCCGCCGGCATGACGACAATCGCCAGTAATACAAATAGCTTTTTAATCATGATGTCACCTCACTTATAATGTCAAAACCTGTGCGCCAGCGGCGCGGTGAAGGATAAGATCAAGTGTAGGAGACAAACGGGGGGCTGCGCTTGTCGGGACGGACGGCGTCGAAAGACTCAAGCGCCGCTTCATCGGGGAAAATTAAGCGATCGACATAATGCGGGATGTGAGTTATTATCTGAGCAAAGAAGGGTTTGTCGGCCAGCAGGGTTTTGCCCATTCCGGATATAACGACGTATTCGTGCTCGGTATGGTGATGTCCGTCAGGGGTCCGCTCCTGTCCTTTCATGGGATGGCTGTGCACAACCTTGTGACCGTCGGGCAGGACGTGCAGATGAAGATTCAGGTAATGGGCCAGATTGAAGGCTGCGATGGACAGGATAACCATTACCGCCACCGCCTGCGCCGGAAGAGATTGTCTCATGTTCGAAAATCGCGTTAACATATTGTCGTCCCGCCGCTATCTTTTTTTCTCGCGCCTCGTTTTACGGATTATGTTTGGCCCGTGGATTTTTGCTCGAAGGCCCCGGTTGGTGCGGCATGCTACTGATGGCCCGGACCCGCGGCATTGGTCGCAAGAATATCCGACGCCGTCGGTCCAGTTGGCGCCGCCCTGCGGGCAGGATTCGACGAACTCGGCGAACCGGATAATCCGTTCAAGGATGTCTTTCGATATGGCGTGTTCCATTTCGCAGGCGGCTTCATCGGCCCGCTTTTCGTCCACGGCCAGCACCCGGATGAGAAAATCGCGCAACGCCGTATGGCGGCGGATGACATCGCGGGCGGCGACTTCGCCGTCGGCGGTAAGCGATATCAAAGCATAGGGTGCATAATTGACCAGATTCTTTTCGGCCAAAGTTTTCAGCGCACCGGTTACCGAGGAATAGTTGACTTTCAATCGTTGCGAGATGTCTTTCACGCGCGCCGCCCGTTTTTCCGAGATCAAGTTATAGATGGTTTCCAGATAATCTTCCAGGCTGGCACTCAAGGCGGCCCGTGACATTTGACTATGGGTTTTTTTTAAAACATGTTTCATATGCCGAAGAATGTATGGAATGCCAAACATATTGTCAAGTGCTTTTTGTGTAACTATTAGCAATTTACGCGGACCGAAAAGAGAACACCCCGATGGCTATTTCTGCTCCGGCACGGTTTTGGGATAGCCGACAGTTTCGGCCAGGACGGGTATTTGTTCCGGTCGCAGTTTGAGCCGTTCGGATAGCTTGTCCCGGTCGATCGACATCCGGGTCACGACCGCCAACTCGGCCGCGGCGCAGTACAGATAGACGTTTTGCGAGCAATGTCCGGCGTCGAGACCGGCCAGCCAGATTTTATCTTCCGGCTCGCGGGTCGTCCCGAATTTGGCCAGGTCGGATACAAACACCAGATTGAGCGGCGCCGTCGCAACATACTCCTGCATTCCGGACTCTTTGCGGAAATCGCCGGCCACTATCGGTGTCAGTTCATGTTTCGGGGCGTCATAAAGATAGACCCCGGCTTTCAGGAAAACATAGACGTCGATATCCTGCCGGTTCATCGCCGATGGTGCAGTCCGGCGACCGTCCTCGCGGTTGACCCCGTTGGCGCACCAGAGCACGTTGGCCAGATCCTGCAGAGACAGTTCCCGGTCGTCGAATTCCCGCTGGCTTTGCCGTTCTTTCATGGCTTGCATCAGGGGCTTGTCGTTCGCCAATGACGGCGTCGGCAGTTTGATCGGTTGCAGTTCCTGTGTTTTGGCGAAACTTCCCACCATCACGATAAACGGGATCATCGTCAAAATTGTCAGTCTCATGGATGCACCTCCTCAACGGGCATAAGGCCGATCAACACTTTTTTTGGTTCTATTATAGTAATTTTGGTTCCCGAATGCAATTATCGTACGGTGATCGCAATCAGGATTGCCAATTATTATTATTTGTTCTATGTACAAAAAATGGAGGCGGCCATGTGACCGCCTCCGGGAAAAAATCGATTCTAATTTAGCCGCTACTCAACCGATTCGAGCTCAACGCGGCGGTTTTCCGCGCGGCCCTCTTCGGTGGCGTTGTCGCCTATGAAATACTGGGGATCCTCGCCGTATCCTCTGAAAGACATCCGATCGGTCGGAACGCCCTTGCTTCCCAGATACTCCACGACGGCTTTGGCACGATTCTCGGACAGTGTCCGGTTATAATTGGTACTGCCGGTATTATCGGTAAAGCCTCCGGCGCGAATTTTGATATCGGGGAACGATATCATGGTCTGCGCCACACCATCGAGAATAATCTTCGAGGCGTCATCAATCTCGAATGAATTGGTCGGGAAATTGATATGCAGGGTTATCTTCTCGCCCTTCTTGATGATCCTGGGACAGCCGGTTTCGTCGACTTCAATCCCGACGGGTGTGCCGGGGCATTTGTCAAGGTAGTCATAGACACCGTCATTGTCGGAATCGAGAGGGCAACCCGACGCATCCACCGGAGCGCCCGGTGGTGTATTGGGGCATTTATCGGCTTCGTTGAGAACGCCGTCGCCGTCATCATCGAGAGGACAACCGCCCGCATCGACCTTGTACCCTTTGGGCGTATTGGGGCACTTGTCCAGATAATCGGGAACACCGTCGCCATCGCTGTCGATCGGACAGCCGTGCATATCCGCGACCGCTTCTTTCGGAGTGTCGGGACACTTGTCCAGATAATCCGGGACACCGTCGCCATCACTGTCGATCGGACAGCCGAACTGATCAACCACGACCCCTAGGGGAGTTCCCGGACATTGATCCTTCTTGTCGGATACGCCGTCGCCGTCCTCATCGGCTTTGGCGCCGAACATGTACGCCAGGCCGAGCGAGACTTCAAGATATCCCTTGAAGGGCCGGTCGTCGTATTCTTCCCAGGTATTCGGGCCATAGAAGCCGGCGGGAAAATCTTCGGAAAGATTGGCGAGCTCGCGGGTCAATTTGACCTGGGCATCGATGGTGAAATTGTCGTTTATCGGAAACAGCAGGCCGGTGCCGACCTTGACATTGAAATCATCGGCGCCCCGCGATTTGTCGGTGGCGATATCTTCCACGGTCCAGAGGTCGACGCCGATTCCGCCCAGAAGGTACGGCTGAAAACGCCAGTCCGGGACATAGAACCAATATCCCTGGAATCCGAAGGCAAACCCGGTCAGCTTGGCGGAAGCATGATCGCTGTTGTTAAAATCATCGCCGGAATTATCCAGGCTGGTCGTATCGTCGTACGTTTTCAGGTAATTGGCCGTGAATCCGAGCATGACCTGATTTGACAGACCGTACCTGGCCTCGATACCGAAATCCCAGCCCATCATGAACGGCTGGCGGACTCCGGTCGGCGAGACGAAGTTGTCGCCGTTAAAAAGCGGTGCAAAGACGGGGAATCTTATTCCCACGCTGGTTTTGCCTTTGAGGTCCGCCGCCGAACCCGATGCCGCGACGGTGAGGATCAAAAGCAGGACGAATAGTTTTTTTGAAATCATGGTGAACGCCCCTTCCTTCCTTCGAACGGGTTAGTGAATAACTCCATTTATAGACCAAATAGTCGGCATAAGACAAAACTAAGGCAATTACCTTATATTGTCAAGCGATGATTTCGAATTCCAGTTCCATAGTGCCGACGGCCCGTGCAATCGGCCGCTTTTCCGGCAAAATAATTACTAATTACTTTTGCCAATGAAGCGATAAATGACGGCGCCGAGCATACCGCCGATTATGGGGGCCACCCAGAACAGCCATAACTGCTCGATAGCCCAGCCGCCGGCAAACAGGGCCACACCTGTACTGCGCGCGGGGTTGACCGACGTGTTGGTCACGGGAATACTGATCAAGTGAATCAAAGTGAGGGCCAGTCCGATGGCAATCGGGGCAAAGCCTTTAGGGGCGCGGTCGTCGGTGGCGCCGAGGATGATTATCAGAAACATGGCCGTCATGACAATTTCTGTCACGAGTGCCGCCAAAAGCGAATAGCCGCCGGGCGAATGAGCACCGTAGCCGTTCGAGGCAAAGCCGGCGGTGACGTCGAACCCGGCCTTACCGGAGGCAATTACAGTATGGCACCGGCGACAATACCGCCAAGCACCTGCGCAATAATGTACGGGAGCAACTTCCCCGCCGGAAAACGACCGCCGGCCCACAGGCCGATGGATACGGCCGGATTGAGGTGGCAACCAGAGATATGGCCGATGGCAAAGGCCATCGTCAGGACCGTCAGACCGAAGGCGAGGGCAACGCCGACAAATCCGATGCCCAGACCCGGGAAGGCCGCCGCCAAAACGGCACTGCCGCAACCCCCCAGCACCAGCCAGAAGGTTCCGAAGAATTCCGCTCCGTACTGTTTCATCGTACTCCTCCTTTTAAAATTCAGTGACCATCCATCCGTAGATAGATTTTAAATCACATAACCTTATCCGAGTTGATACATCACCATTGTCGTCGACACTTTAACCACCAAAGCCCAAGCTCCTCCTGTTACATGCATGCCCTCTATTCCGGACAGGTGCATAAAATTTATTTATTGCGATCGGGGTCGGTTGTATGGGCGGATGCATGATATTTCCACCGTGTGATATTTCCGGTTGCCGTGGATCTACCCGTCGCCGCAACCGGTTCAAATGATATGCTTAACTATAAAAAAAGCAAGGAAATAAATAAAGGGTAGTGCGGATAGAAGTTATCGAAGGTGACGTCCCAATAGGGGCCATACTGTCCAATGCCGGCCTCTGAATATTTAAGAGCGAGTGTAATCGCCGGCGCCCGGCAGGATTATGGTATTGTGACAATGACTGATGCATGAATTGCGGGTCACATTGCACCGGCACGCATACAGAAGAAGATGTTGTTTTTTCTCCCCCGTCAGCGAACCGCCCAAATCTTTGAGTTTCTCAATGCTCTGATTCTTCAGGTCAGTAAGATTTTCGCCGAAGCCATCGGGAAGCAGGCTGTTTCCTTAGGATAGAGCCTTTAATATGATGGCTCTAACCACCGCGGCCGCCACTTCGCCAGTTTTCGCGCCGGTGTCGCCGCCAATATTACGCAGTTTAAAGTTACCGATTTTAAAAGATTTCTCATGGGTCTTCCCCATTAGGTTAAGCGAACCGGTGACGTTTATATCGCGCAACACAATCAGGCCGATACGCAGTCTCCGGGAGTCTTCCGATGATGACAGGTCCATCGCATTGATATTATCGAGTAAAACCTGATAGTTGCCTTTTCTATCGAGCTGTTCGAGATTGAGAGCAACGCCCTCGATAATAAGGGAATCGATCACCACTTCATTGTCCAGTATCGACCCGGTTTCGACGTCCAGCCGGGCGCGATCCAATAC
>CALAMC010000055.1 GCA_937925655.1 uncultured candidate division Zixibacteria bacterium
ATATCCAGATTCCTTACATACGTCGCGTTCTTCTGGATGAACTCGCGGCGTGGCTCGACCTCGTCGCCCATCAGCTTCGAGAACAGCTTGTCCGCCTCGGCGGCGTCCTCGATTGTCACCAGCTGAAGTGTCCGCGTATCCGGGTCCATAGTGGTGCGCCACAACTGCTCCGGGTTCATCTCGCCGAGACCTTTGTAGCGCTGGACGAAAATACCCTCACTGCCCAGCTGGGCCACCGCCCGTTCGCGTTCCTCGTCGCTGAAACAATAAATCTCTTTCTTGCCCTTGCGTACCAAAAACAGCGGTGGCTGGGCGATATATATATGCCCGGATGTGATCAGTTCCTGCATGTGGCGGAAAAAGAAAGTCAATATCAGCGTCCTGATATGCGCGCCGTCGATGTCCGCGTCGGTCATGATAATCACTTTGCCATAGCGAAGCCCCGCGGCGTTGAAATCCTCGTGGCCGATACCGGTGCCCAGCGCCGTGATCATGGTGCGGATTTCTTCGTTGCTTAAAATACGGTCCAGGCGCGCCTTTTCGACATTGAGAATTTTACCCTTGAGCGGAAGTATCGCCTGCGAACGACGGTCGCGGCCCTGCTTGGCCGAGCCGCCGGCCGAATCACCCTCGACAATGAACAGTTCACACATATCGGGGTCGGTTAATGAGCAGTCGGCCAGTTTGCCGGGAAGCGAGGCGTTATCCAGTGCCGATTTGCGCCGGGTCAACTCGCGGGCTTTGCGGGCGGCCTCACGCGAGCGCGCCGCCGAAATGATTTTCTCCGCGATCTTTTTGGCGACCGGCGGGTTTTCCTCGAAATACTCCGACAACGCTTCGTTGACAATCGATTCGACAATCCCGCGCGTTTCCGAATTGCCCAGCTTGGTTTTGGTCTGGCCTTCGAACTGCGGATCGGGAACCTTGACCGAAATGACCGCCGTCAATCCCTCGCGGGCGTCATCGCCCAAAAGGGCCGTCCCGCCGCCGTTTTTGCTTTTCCCGTTCTTAAGCAGGTTGTTTTTGGCGATGTAGTAGTTGATCGTGCGCGTCAGAGCCGTCCGGAATCCGGTCAGATGCGAACCGCCCTCGATAGTACTGATGTTGTTGACGTAGGAAAAGACGTTTTCCACGTAGGAGTCGTTGTACTGGATGGCGATTTCGACCGCGGTGTTTTCTTTTTCTCTTTGTATATAAATGGGCTTTTTAAACAGCGGGGTTTTATCTTCGTTGATATATTCGACAAACGACGCCAGCCCGCCTTTGTACATGAATTCGTCTTTTTTATCGGAGCGATGATCTATGAGAGAAATTTTCAGGCCGCTGTTAAGAAAGGCCAGCTCGCGCATGCGGTTGGCCAGCGTATCGTACTTGAACTCGATGCTTTTGAAAATCTCGCGGTCGGGCAAAAAGCAGGTTTTGGTTCCGGTCTGCTTGCGGCTTCCGATTTTTTTGACATCGCCGGTGGCGACCCCCCGGGCGTACTCCTGACGATATACGTCGCCGTCGCGGCTGGATTCCACCCAGCACCATTCGGCCAAAGCGTTGACCACCGAGACGCCGACCCCGTGCAAACCGCCGGAAACTTTGTACGTCGTATGGTCGAACTTGCCGCCGGCGTGAAGCATGGTCATGACCACTTCCAGAGCCGACTTTTTCTGCGTCGGGTGCATGTCGGTCGGGATGCCGCGTCCGTTGTCGGTTACGGTGATCGAATTATCGGTACCGACTTCGACCTTGATGGCCGTGCAGACCCCGGCCATGGCCTCGTCGATGGAGTTGTCCACGACTTCATAAACCAGATGGTGCAGGCCGCGGGAACTGACGTCGCCGATGTACATGGCCGGACGGCGGCGAACCGCCTCCAGGCCTTTTAAAACCTGTATGGCATTGGCGTCGTAACTGTTTTTCTTTGTCTCTTTCTTTTCTTCCAGAGTCGCTACTCCCTCGTCCATATGCTGTCCTATCTTTTGTCTATGCCGTGAAGCGGATTTTTTTAACCACCTTGCCGCCGGGTATCTCGTGAATCTTTTCCAGGATCATGTCAATCTGGAGGTGTAATTCCTGGCGCCAGCCTGCGTCCGGAACCGAAACCTGCAGGGTATTGTCTTCGTAGCGTATCGGTTTGGTCACCGCGGCGACCTGTTCGCCGACGATGTCCGGCCAGGCGTTAACTACTCTCCATCCGGCAAGCGTCGAGGCCAGTCCCATGCGGCTCAACAAACCGTCTATCACGTTTCCCAGCCGTTTGGGAGCCGACCGCGGGCGGTCTTCCGGTAGGTTTTCCATAACCCTTTAATATAACATTATTTATAGCCCGCGCAAGGGAAAAGTGGAGCATTATCCGATTGTCGTGCAATAAATTACGTCAAATGTGAGACTATTTTTGGATATAAAAAATTAAAAAGAAATTACCAGCTTTTATCGACCGATTTGAGCCGTTTACGGTGCGGAAATTTCGGGTTGGGAACACAAAAATCCACCCCCTCGTTGCGTATCATGCGCACCGTCAAATCCTGACAGGCCTGGCAGCGGCGGATCAAACCGACATGCTCTTTCTTGACCAGACGGCGACGGCGATGGTTCGGCGCGAATACCTGCTTGTCGATTATTTCATAACCCAGCGAGGGATCGTTTTCGTCGATGAATTTGACGCCGCTGACAATCTGACGCGTCTCCGGGTCATAGATGGTGGCGCCGGGACATTCGATGAACACTCTTCCTTCGGATTCCTCGTCATCGTCGAAGGGCGTTTCCAGGTCGGCCGCGTCGGGCCGCACCTGAAGACGCTCCAGTTTGTTTTCGTCGTCGTTTTTCTTGCCGTTGAGCTTTTTAGTCATCAGGACACCGAAATGTTTATTGTTATCCCTTGATCATAAGTACAACCGAAAAGAACGAAACCGTCACCGGCAAAATATAGCCGAAGGAATAGGGCAAAAAGTAGGTGGCGATAAAGGTCACGACCACCGAAGGCAACACGACGTAGCGGACTATGTTGAAGCCGGCCTTGAGGACTTTGGACAAAAGCAGAGCGACCAGGCTCACGCAGAAAATAACCGCGGCGATGACGCCGGCCGTCCCGAAATGCTCCTGGATGAGTCCCTTCACGGCCTCCAGCGAATCCGGCACCAGTTTCAAAAATCCCGTCAGGTAATCGAGGAGTTGTTCCATGACGCTTTGCGACTCCTAAAAATCTTCCATGGGTTCGATGGTCAGCGAGGATTCCCCGACACGAGACAGACCGGTCATGCGCTGGGTCAGGAAATTCTGCGACGTGATCCAGTTGTGCGAAACCTTGAGCACGTCGTTGTACTCCATTTCCGAAATCCAGTCGAGAATGATGGTGTCGATCTGCTTGCCTTCGACCGTGACATCATCCATTGTCAGCGTAAACTTGACTCTCACTTTTCAAACCTGCCTTGGTTCGGGTTTCTCATGTTCTTTGATATCATTGATTTGCAAGCCGAGTGCCGCAGGGAATAGTCGCCGCAGGCGCAGTTGTATCATATTGCGGGACAATGTGTTATAATATAAAATGTGCAGAATTTGGGCAGTTCGGGGGCTTTTGATGCGCCCGGATTCGTGATTTATTATGGGACTTTGCCCACAAAGGCAGGGGGATATACAAAAGCCCCCCGCACGTGCGGGGGGCCGATCGTATCGCGGACATTTCGCCCCCGATATGGCGCCCCCGGATTTTATCCCTTCGGCGCCGAAACCCCGCAACTTCGGAAAAAAGAGGATGACAGGTGCGGAGATTTATCTTCCCCTTTCCGGGCCACACCGACCGCCGACCAATTAGGCCTAATCGGGGGGGGCAGACGCGGCGGCGCGACCATGCAACTGCGGAGTTAAAAACGGCTGAGCTGTATACCGACAATGTTTTTTGCCGGTGTCAAAGCGGCCTTTACCTCACCATAGGCAAACTACCTCCATGTTTAACGGTTCCAGGTTTCGGCGCAGGGTGATAGGGTATTACGTTTTTAGCGAAGATGCCTTTAATCGAAGATGCACTTACACCACGAGAAACACTATAAGGGACTTGAGGGTGGAGGTATTCGTTGAGTGAGGCTCAACCTATAATCAATATAGGCCCGATGGTGCATTGTGTCAAGGAATAATTATATAAGAAATAGTTATATCTGGCATTGAATATAATAATACGATTGGGTGCCCCACCCTTTTA
>CALAMC010000056.1 GCA_937925655.1 uncultured candidate division Zixibacteria bacterium
ACCCAAAGAATACTAAGGGACATGATTATGCCGGTACCGACCATAAATAATCCGATTACATCCTCGGAAGAAATTATCGAGGCCGCCAGGACGCTCGCCCACAACGACCGCCGCCGTATGGTCTCCGTGGCCGGGGCGCAGGACGGCGCCGTCATGAGCGCGCTGGCCCAGTCCAACGCCGATGGCATCCTGGACGCCACCCTGTTCGGCGATAAAGTCAAAATCGAGGAAATATCCGCCAAAGAACAAATAGATATCTCGAAACTGGATATTATCCACGAATCCGATGCGCTCAAAGCGACCTATGGCGCCGTGAAAATGGCCGCCGAGGGACACGCCGATATCGTCATGAAAGGCTTTGTCTCGACTTCGGCCCTTCTCAAAACCGTGCTGGCCAAAGAATTTAACCTGCGTACCAAAAACACCATCTCACACTGCGCCGTGCTTGATATCCCCGGCTATGATAAACTTCTGTCCATGACCGATGGCGGCATGGTCGTCCAGCCCGACCGCGACCAGAAACGCCAGATTCTCGAAAACGCTGTCTATGTGTCTAAAGCACTGGGGATAACACCCGTCAAAGTCGCCGTCTCCGGCGCGGTCGATAAGGTGTTTGACGATATCCCCGCCTCCAAAGAAGCCGCCGAATTTGTCAGAGAGATGCAGGCCAAAAATTACCCCGGTGTCGAAATCGACGGTCCGCTGGCCTTCGATAGTGCCACTTCGAAAGAAATCGCCGCCAAAAAGAAACTTGATGGCCCCGTCGCCGGACAGGCCGATATCTATCTGGTCAGCTCCATTGAGGAGTGCAATATCATCGCCAAAGCGCTGATTAATTTCATCGACGCCGTCTTCGCGGGCGTCATTGTCGGCGCCCGCGTCCCGGTAAGCCTCGTTTCGCGGACCGACACTATCACCAACAAAAAAGCCTCGGTGTCCATCGCCTGCCTGCTGGCGGCCTATTATGAACAAACCGGCGGATTCGATAAGTAGGGGGGAAGCATGGAAACGATTAAATCGTATACAGACCTTGTCAAACATATCAAGACCAATAAAACGCGCGTCGTCAAACTGGGCGTTATCTGGCCGACCGACCGCAAATATATCGACGCCGTCGTCGAAGCCGTCGAAATGGGGCTGGTCAAGCCCGTTTTTTTCGGCCCCGAAAAACAGATGTCGGCTTTGATTGCGAATGCCTCCGAAGACAGTTTCGGCTCGGATCTGAACGACGTCGGTTTCGAAATCGTCGATAGTGCAACTCCGGCCGAGGCTTCATCCAGGGCCTTCAAAATGGCCAAAGATCATGCCTGCGATATCCTGCTCAAAGGCGATATCGCCACCCGCGATTTTGTCGGGTTTTTCTATTCCGAAAATGGGTTGGCTTCAAAAAAAGATGCAATCGTGCATATCGGCGTCATGCAAACCCCGCGCTATCATAAGCTCATGTTTATCACTGATGCCGCCGTCAATGCCGCGCCCGATGCCGCCGCCAAACTGAATATTCTGGATAAAGCGGCATCCTATGTATCCAAATTCGGCTACGCCAAACCCAAAGCGGCCCTTCTGGCGGCGGTCGAAGCCATTTATCCCGCGATCGCCGTTACCATGGAAGAAGCCGCCATTGCCAAAATGTCCGACCGCGGGCAGATTAAAAATGTCGTCATCGATGGGCCATTATCGTTCGACGTGGCCATCAGTGCCGACGTGGCAAAATCAAAGGGCATTATCAATTCGCCGGTGGCCGGAGACGTGGATATTTTCATGCCGCCCAATATGGAGACGGCCAACGGGTTGTATAAAGCCATGGTGCAGTTTGTGAAAGCCGAATCCGGATCGATTTTCTGGGGTGCAAGTGTCCCCATTGCAACATCATCGACGGTCGATTCCCCGAAGAACGTCCTGAACTCGATTCTGCTGGCCATACATGGCGTGGGGAAATAAATTTACAAAGGCTATTTGTAATATTTTTTTGTTGACTTTTTTTGATTCGCGCTTATATGTTTAAAAACAGCTCTTGTTTAATTCTATGATTGATAAAGAAATAAAAAAGTGGCGACCGGGTATTTTGAGCCCCCGACAGTTAAAAATACTTACGGAAAACGGTTTTATTTGTAATAGTAAAGATGCCACAATTGAAGATGCTGCCTTAGATTTACATCTTTCGGATAATGGCTGGGTTATGAAAGGCAGCATAAAATTAAAAAATAACGAATCTTTTTCTTCAATAATATCAAAAGGTTGCTTTTGTGGAGACCCAATTGATTTAAAAGGTCCAATTACTCTGAGTCCTAATCAGACATACGTAGTCCAACTTAGGGAAACGATTGACCCCAAAATAAATGGGTATGCCATTTGTGGCCAGGCAACTGGAAAAAGCTCGATAGGTAGATTAGATGTTTTGACAAGGCTAATTGTCGACGGATGTGCTAGGTATGATCAGTTACCTCTGGACCATTTTGGTACGTTATATGTTGAGGTAACTCCCATTACATTTCCCATAATTGTTAAAGAGGGGGTTTCTTTAAATCAATTACGGTTTTTTAGAGGGAACATGGAATTGAGTCTTTTGGACCAAGAAAAGTTGAGAATTTATGATGATCTATTAGTAACTTCACAAAATAAGGGAATTGATATATTGTCATTAAATCTTTCGCCCTGCTATATTGGCTCCAATAATGTGATTGCTTTTCGGGCAAAACGTGATTTTCCTAAGGAAAGGCCAATTGATTTAGCAACTGCCGATAAATATAAAATAGATCCTAAGGATTATTGGGAGCCAATTAAATATTCGAAAAAAGACTTTTTAGAGATAGAAAAAGAATATTTTTATATTTTACGATCAAAGGAAAAATTTAAACTGCCCAGTGATGTTGGGGTATATTGTCAAGCGATTACGGAAAATCTGGGAGAAATAAGAATCCATTATGCTGGATTTGTTCATCCCGGATTTGGTTATAATACAAATAATGGGACCCCCCTAATATTTGAAGTGCGAGGTCATAACGTTAATGCATTTTTAAGAGATGGCGAACTATTGGCAAACGTATTATATTATAAGACATCAGAATTGATAGAATTTGAAACTGGGGATTATGATAACCAAGAATTGAAACTATCTAAATACTTTGATATGTCAGTATGGGAACAATAGAAATTACAAGATTTGGTGGGGAATTTAGGCCGACACCACGAAATTTCAAGGACCTAAAGATATTAATTGAACAATGCGATGATTTATATCCGGGTATAAATATATGGTATAAAAGGAAGGTCATCGAAGGACTTAAACAAAAAAGCCGCACTGCTTATTTGATATATGACAATGGATTACCTGTCGGTGCAACAATTGCAAAGTTGGGGAAAGATTCAAAAATCTGTAGCCTGCGTATACTTCCAGAAGCCGAAAAAAAGGGTTATGGCCGTCTTTTGATGGCTTTAATCGCCAGAGATTTAAGAAAAATATCAGAAATTACTCATTTCACTATACCAGAGCAAATATGGTATCAAAAATCGGAATTCTTTAAAGATTATGGCTTTAAATTTATAAAACCTGCTTCGGATCAATATCGTCTTTTTGACCAGGAGTTTTATTGCCGAGGGGAATTTCAATTATTTTGGGAAAAGGTCGTAAAAACCCTACCTGACTTGATTAAAAGAGTTTCCATAAATGGTGTAGATTTTACTTATGATATAGTAATGAGTATGCACAGTCGCCACACTCGCGCAATAAAATCCGGGCAAAAAAGTGTTGAAATTAGAAGGAAATTTTCAAATAAATGGGTAGGGTCCAAGACATTGGTTTATTCCACAAAACCTGATAATTGCTTTGTTGGTACATTTCGTATAGGTAATATAATAAAAGATGAACCTGATATTATTTGGAATACATTTAACGATCAAATAGGCTGTTCAAAAGAAGAATTTTCAAATTATGTGGGTTGCGAAAAAAATGTCTATGCAATTGTAATTTCAGATTTTAATGAATTTAAAGCTCCCATGCCCCGTACTCACCTTTCTACATTAGTAAATTCGGAAATAAGCGTTCCACAATCATATTTTAAGTACCAGGAAAATTCTGCGCTTGAGGAGGCTATTTCTATCGGTGCTTTAATTCAAAGCACTTTATAATCTCCTCATCTCATAATATTCCGATTAATTTATACAACTCCCTATGTTGCCGTGTCCCTATACTGCTCCCCCGCCATTGTTTTATAAGAATCATGAGAAAAGAGTGAACTTTTACTTAACTTCCCGGTTATAGGTGCCAACGACCGGCAACATACGGAAACATGACATAGGCCGGGCGGAACTGACAACAGATTTTGCCCATAGATAAGACAACAAGGAATCAAAATGACACAAAATCCTCCCACCAAAAGTTACAAAC
>CALAMC010000057.1 GCA_937925655.1 uncultured candidate division Zixibacteria bacterium
CGAACCTGCCAATAGAGAAATTTATCAAAGGACAGACTTAAACCGGGTCTTTCGCGACGTCTACCAGAAGCTGTCAATGAAATACACTGGTCAGAATGTCTTTCTAAAAAATGTGTCTTTGCCCATAATCAATACCGATGAACACAGAGTGCATGAGATTTTCGAATGCATATTTTCGAATTCCTTCAGATTTCATGACCCGAATGAAACTCTTGAAGTCGAGGTATTTTCACGAAGCACCGAATCCGAAATAACCCTTTGTCTCGGCGACAACGGACCCGGCCTTCCGATAAATTACGCCGAGAACATTTTCCGCCCATTCTGGGTCATTCCCAACCCCGGACATTCATATCCCCAGGGTCCGGGAATGGGACTGGCCATCGCCCGCACCCTGGCACGATCACTTGGCGGAGATATCAGACTCGGAACGCCTCACGAAAGGGGGACGGTCATGGAGATTATCCTGCCGAATCAATAATATCATTGGTTTGAAGTGCCATGAATGTAATAATATACTCATCGAACCGACGGGATCCATATCGCTGTCTTAACCTGCTGAATGCCGATACGCAACGTGATTGTGAGTATGTCACGACCGCCCGCAAGCTGCTTGAATCGCTGGACAAGTCCCGGTATGATTTAATTATACTTGGTGCCGAGGATTATGCCGGTTTGGATGTGACTATCCGCGAGAGAATAGGTGCGATGGAGGGCCTGTCCGTATTACTCCTGCGCGATACCGGCGAAAAACACGATCAGGATGTCTTTATGGCGATGGAAGGCGCCCCCACCCGGAAGATGGTGTTGCATAAGGGCGAGGAGAATGCGGATGTTCAATCACAGCGCGATCGGGAAATCATCCGGGCGACGGCGGCGACACTGGGGCACGAGATAAACAACCCCCTCATGTCCATTTGCGCCAGTGCGGAGATGATACTGAAGGAAAATCCGGCCCTGTCGACGGGCGTGGTCGAGAAGATTAAACATATTTCCGACGAAGCGGTCCGCATAAAAAAATCCACCGATATATTGATAGACGTGGATCAGGTGCTGCTGAAAAAGACGCCCGCCGGAAATATGATTGATATTCATCGAATAATATCCGGTAAAGAAAACGAAGAAATTTGCGGGGAGATTCTCTCCAATAAAAATCTTGACATAAAGTCTGACTGATATATATTGGTCGAACCTGAAAATGGGGCCGTAGTTCAGCTGGGAGAACGCTTGACTGGCAGTCAAGAGGTCAGGAGTTCGATCCTCCTCGGCTCCATTTTTTATTGTACATATTAAACGGCCGAGCCTATTCGCTGATGCCGTATTCCTGCATCTTGGAATATAATAGCCGCCTATTGATTTTCAGGAGTTTGGCCGCCTGCGTGCGGTTCCATTCTGACTTTTTAAGGGCGTATAAAATCAAATCACGCTCAATGGTGGCCACGATTTCGCGCAGGGCGTGGCCGTTTTTCAGCTGTTCCTCCAAAGCCAGATGCATCCGTTCGCTTTTGGTCGGCATCGGGAAATCATCGAAGGTCATGATATTTTCGCGGGCCATAACGATGGCACTCTGGATGGAATTTTCCAACTCCCGGACATTGCCCGGCCAGGAATAAAGCTGCAATTTCTCCATTTCGTGGTATGGTACCAAGAGTCTGCGGTCGGGGCAGTATTTCTGGACGAAATGGCGGACCAGAAGGGGAATATCCTCGGTTCTCTGGGCCAGTGGCGGAATATTTATCCGGACGACGTTCAGACGGTAGAATAAATCTTCGCGAAAACGCCCTTCGCGGACTTCCTGCTCGATATCGCTATTGGTGGCGGCAATGACGCGCACGTCGATATGGATCGGGTCTTCGCCCCCCACCCGGTAAAAAGTCTGGTGTTGCAAGACGCGCAACAGGCGAACCTGAACCGAGGGCGGCATCGTATCGATTTCATCTAAAAAAATGGTGCCGCCGTCGGCCAGTTCGAAGCGTCCCTGCCTCTGGGCGATGGCTCCGGTGAAAGAGCCTTTCTCGTGGCCGAATATCTCGCTTTCGAGGACGCTTTCCGAAAATGCCCCGCAGTTAACCTTTATATAGGGTTTATCGCTTCGCGCCGAATGGCGCTGGATGGCGTCGGCGATGAGTTCTTTGCCGGTTCCGCTTTCACCGTGAATTAAAACGGTCGTGTTAGTCGGAGCCACCCGGCCGATTAGTTTAAAAATTTCGCGCATCTGGGGGCTGTTGCCGATTATCTGGACATTGTCCTGTGAAGGAAACGATGAAACCCGGTGCCGCAAGGCTTTAACCTCGCCGAGCAGTTCCGAAAACTTCAGCGCCCTCTCGACGATAAGCATGAATTCATCCAATTCAAACGGTTTTTCGATGTAGTCGTAAGCACCTGACTTGATTGCCTGAATAGCGCGTTCGCTGGTTCCGTAGGCGGTGAAGACGATGACGGGAATATCCGGCTGATCGTGCTTGATGGCCGCCAACGCCTGCAACCCGTCCGTTTTGGGCATATTGATATCCATCAATATCAAGTCGGGTTGAATCCTCTGGGCTTCGGCGATAGCCACTTCACCGTCACCAGCTTCGACCAGTCGATAGCCTCGCGGTGAAAGCAGGTCGATGATGTTTTTTCGCATGAAGGCTTCATCGTCAACAATCAATATGCACTTGCTTTTGGTCATGGCTTCTGGCCCCGTTCCTCTTCCGGGCATGGAATATTAATGGTGCAGATTGTGCCTCGGGGTTTATTGGGTCGAAAGGCAATGGTTCCGCCGTGGGCGGTGAGGATTTCATACGAAATGGACAGACCCAGTCCGAACCCCCGTTCTTTGGTCGTGAAAAAGGGATCGAATATCTTGGATTTGATATAGTCGGGAATGCCCGACCCCGTATCTTTGCATTCGATACGAATCAGCCGTCTATTTTTATCGAATCCGGTGGAAATATTGATGGTCCCTTCTTCGTCGATGGATTGTATGGAGTTTAGCAAAATATTTATGAAGACCTGCTCCAGGGCATTCGGGTCGGCCTTTAAGGTGGGAAGGGTTTCATCGAAATCAGTATTTATTGTCACTTTTTTCTGTCCGTTCCGACTTTCGACCAGCTGGATAGTATGATTTATCAAGGCGTTGATATCGGTTGGCCGAAGTTTCTCGGACTTGGGCTTGCTGAAATACAAAAGCCGTTTCATCAGGTCGGACAGCCGGTCGATTTCGCTTATGACCAATTTCATTGATTTTTCCGAGACCAGATAGTGAGGTTCATCACCGACCAACTTGCTTTCGCCGTTTCGTCCTTCCTGTTGCCATATCTGGACACGGGTTTTGATCACCGCCAGAGGCGTTTTCACCTCATGGGCGACGCCGGCCAGCAAGATACCCAGCGAAGCCATTTTTTCTTTGCGGTGCAATTCCCGTTCCAGTAGCTCACGGTGGCCCTGACCCGTTCGCAAGGCCTTGAGCATGGAGTTGATGGACCGCCCGATATGTCCCAGCGAACCGCCAAAGACGGTGACGTCGTGCTGGGCGCCGGTCTTGACGATTTCAAGGTCGCTGTGTATCCGCATAATTTTGCGGCGCTGAAGGACCGACATGAAGACGGCGATGATGAACCCCAATAATGATATTATGGCCCCGACATTTATCACCTGGCGCATTTTCAGAGTGGGCAATTCACGCTCGATATGGATGCGGGCCCAGGTCGCGCCGATGACGGTATCGCCGTGCATTATCGGCTCGGTGGCCAGAGGGAAGATGGCCGGGTCGAACTGATGAAGATCAACGATGGCGCGTCCGGTTTCAATCGTGGCCACGGCCTGCGACCGGATGATATTATAAGAGCGCGGCGGCGGGCCATACACCGGTTTGGGCGGGGGTGAAGTCGGGAATGAATAGCCATAAAACTCATCCAGCTTGGAGAAGAAGAACCCGCCTTCCATGCCGTCAATGTTGGCAAATGCCGCCTGGGACAATTCCTTAAGACGGGAATCCATTTTTTCAATTTCATCGACGGTCAGGTTGGCTTTGGCAAAAAACGAATCGGCGGCCAGACTGTCGATTATGGCTTCGGATGACTCATAAAGCTGGCGGCAAATAACCTTGGTCAGGGTTTTATTGGTCTGGACGACTTCCTGTTTCCATTGGTTTACCGAGGCGTAAACCAGATATGATATAACGGCCACGATGATCGCAAAAATGGTGGCGAATAATATCGCCCGCGCATGAATTTTAAGAAATTCCAATTTTAAGGCTCCGGCGTTGGGATAATCATCCTTTTCCAGGGCGGAGTTTTCCATGTTGCTGAAGTCGGGATCTTTGTTTGTGTCACTCATATTTTGCTACAGTTCTTAAATAATCAAAATCCATGCCCATCTTATATAATCGACTTTTATGCTGTCAATCAACGCAAAACAAGCCAAAATCGGGCGAAAATAGCCCAATAAGATGGGCTTTTTTATCCCAATTATTCCGTAATATATCCGGAAAATGACAGGAAAACCATGATTTTGGGGCCGAATATGGATTGGCATGGCATTTGTATTTAATTTATTTGTTGCACTGTTTTCGGGGGCCTAAAAACAGGAAGGACCGCCCAAAAGGGCACTTTACATAGGATTTGACAGGAGAGTAGATAGTTTTAAATTTTAAGTGAAGGTGGGAAGACATTGGATAGTTATTCTGGCGGCTCCCGACTAATTTTGGTGTTTGCCGCACTTTTGCTTGCCGTAGTTTTTCTGTTCGCCTGTGATGACCTCTTCGTCAACGATGGCGACCCCGACCGGGGCATGAATCTGGCCGGCGGGTATTATTATTTCATTGACAATACGAGTTACACCCTTCTCATGATGGACGCCCGTCTGAAGGTTATCAAATCCTGGGACACGAAAGTTTTATTTGGCGAAACCTCGGTTCAGGGGATAACTTCCGACGGGCTCTATCTTTGGCTTTCGGCGGCCGGTTCGTATGATCAAATCGTGCAAATTGATATCTCCGGAGATACGATAGGAACCTTGCGCACGCTTGACGCTCCGCCTGAACGACGCGGCACTATCAGGGATATTTCTTGGGACGGCCAAAATATCTGGGCCGTAAACAGCGGCTCGACCACGTATTCTATCCCGCCGACACTATATAAACTCGACGCCAGCAGCGGCACTATTCTTGAAGAACATGTGGTGCCGACTCCGGAGCCGCGCGGGATGACCTATGTCGGCGCCAACGCGGATATTTATAATCGGGGAATCCCGATCGGTTTGTATTATGGTGATTCGGAGCGTGATACGATCTATCGCTATTTGACCGACAAAGTGATGTTCGAAACCGCTTATCCCTCGCCGCGTCCGCCGCGCGGTGAAGGTTATGTTTTCCCCGTAGGTCTGACATATGACGGCACCGATCTGTGGGTTGTCAACAGCAGTAGCCTGGCCGGCGACCACCTTTTCCGCATCGACCGCGTTGGTACCATAACGGAATTTTATGAACTCCCTTATACCACTCCGGGGCCGATTGTCTGGTCGCAAAATGATTTGAGCCTGCCGCACCCGCCCGTGGTGACAGCCGTATCGCCCAATTCGGCGGCCCGCGGCGCCGAGTTAACGGTTTCCATTTATGGTGAATATTTCCGCGCCGGCGCAACCGTCTCATTCGGCAACGGTATAGTGACCACCGCCGAAGTAACTTTTGTTTCAAATGAGAGATTAACCGTACCCATAGAAGTGTTGAGTAACGCCGAATTCGGTGCGCGCGACGTAACTGTGACCAACCCCGATGGTCAATCGGGAGTCGGTGTGGGAGTTTTCACGGTACCGGAATTCGATCCCAATGATGGATATTTCTATTACACCGATGCCGGCAACCGGGTCATGCGCAAAATCAAGATATCCGATTTCAGCATCGTCCAGAGCTGGGATATATCCGGTATCGACGGCGGCTCGCCGCAGGGTTTGACATTCGACGGGTCCTACTTATGGATGAGCGCCGGTGGTACGGCCGACCGGGTGATGCAGATCGAAATCGACGGAACGTCGATATCGGTGCTCCGGCAGTTTGATGCTCCGCTGGGAACAGTCGGCACCATTCGCGAGCTTGATTTCCTCGGTGATAACCTGTATATCCTGTATGAATCAACCGACCGCATTTACATCGTCGACTCCCTGACCGGGGCGGTGACCGATTCCATTTCGGCCCCGGCGACGGAAGGACGCGGGCTGGTTTTCGCCAACGGTGATTTATATACCAATGACCGGACGTCCGACTCCGTTTACAGGTATGATTTCGGAACCCAAGCATGGACGGCCCTGTTCGCAACGCCGATTCCACCGGGCGGGACGGAATCCAACCGTTATCCCACCGGCATGACCTGGGACGGCATTAACTTCTGGATTGTCAACAGCACGGGCGACTATGATTATATCTTCCAGGTGACAATCGACGGCGCGGTGTTGCGGACCTATGAAATACCCGACCGGGGCACCGTAACGCAACCGACGGGCATCGTCTTTACAAGGAATTAAGGTGACGGTCATGAAAAAAATAAAATATACACATTTCCTGATACTCTGGAGCGTTATCTTGTTCGCGGGACTCGTCCCCCGGGTATCGGCCCAGTTCAACGTCGAAGGTGATTTTCGCGTGCGTGCATACAGCGATGAATACCATGAAGCTCTTGATGACCGGGGGACGGAGAATTATCTCCGGTACCTGGGCCGAATCCGCGCCAAAGCCGCGGTTAACCAGCAGACCTCGTTTTTCGTCGAATTTATAACCCAGATTGAAAACAACCCGCTGTCCCCGGTCCGCAATATCGCCGGAACGGGGAAAATGCAGTACGGCATCAGCCAGATTTTCGCGGAATACCGGACCGATAACGTGCCGCTGGTCGACCTGATGCGGTTCCGTGTCGGACGCCAGCAATTCCCGATCGGGCAAGGTTTGTCGCAGGGGGATTCGTACTACAATTTCGACCGCTTCGACGCTATCCGGTTCGATTTCGCGTTCCGGGAATTTACCCTGTCGACCTTCAGCGCCATAACCGAGCAGAATTTAAGTTCTACGGGTTTATACCCCGACCCCGGCAGCGATCAGTTGCATATTTTGCGGCTGACGCGGCCGGTACTGGAACACGATGTCATGGCCTACTACATCTATAATAAACTGCGGGGCCAGTTCAACGATAGTTATATTTTCGGCGGCGGTATCAACGGTGACGCCAAGAAAGGTCGCCTGACCTATTATCTTGAAGTGGCACACCAGACCTTCAATACCCTCGAAGGTCTGCCCGAAAAGGCCGGACTGGGTTACATGGGCGGAATCTCCTATCGCTGGACCTGGGGGCCGTTCAGGAGCATAAAAGCCGAGACGCGTTACGCCGCCTATCAGGGCGACGACGCCGATACGCCGGAAGTGGAGCAGTTCAGCCCGTTGTATCCGAGCTTTTTCTGGGGCAGCCGGGGTGGTTATGTTGACGGTGCCATCGGCGGCGATTACCCCAACCGGGGACGCAATCTCGAAGGCAGTCGGATCTGGTATAATCGCATTTACTTCATTCATAAAAATTTGCCGAAATTGCGCGTGCAGTTGCATTACCTGTTCGTCAACGAGTATGTCGATAATGATAATTATAATTCGTTCGACGACGAATTGTCGCTGAACATGTATTATCAGTTGTCGAACCAGACGCAGGTACAACTGCGTATTTGCCGTAATTTCCCAAATGATGATGATCGTGATCTTGACGGAGGAGGATACGTATCCTGGGGAGAGGATAGAACGAAAATGACCCGCTTTATGGCGGAATTTCAAGTGAAATTTTAGGCAGACGGAAACTCCAATGACGGCCTCATGCGGCACCGGACGAAAGGACAATAGATAAACACTATGGTTTCCGAACCGGTCATTCTGATTGCCATGCTGGCGGTTTTTGCCCTGGGCGTGTTCTGGATGAAAATCCCGGCCGGTGTTTCTTTGATGCTGGCGGCAGTCGTCGGGGCCTTTCTGGGCGGCGAGGGGCTTCCGATCCGCCATCTCGTGGAAGGAGGCTTTGGCTTTCTCGAGGCGATTTTGATTATCGCGACGGCCATGATTTTTATGAAAGTCGTTGAAGCTACCGGAGCTTTGGGGACGATCAGCTATACCATGATCAATACCCTGTATCGTTTCCCGACCCTGTTGATGATTGTCATCGTCATTTTTGTCATGTTTCCGGGGATGTTGACCGGGCTGTCGTCGGCCTGCATACTGACCACCGGGGCGCTGGTGGCCCCGGGACTGATGGCTATGGGGATGCCGCCTCTGGCGGTCGGGTCGTTGATTGCCATGGCGGCCGTGTTCGGTGAAGTGGCGCCGCCGATTTGTATCCCGGTGATGCTTATCGGGGGCGGGGTTGATATGCCCTATATCGGCTTTACCAGGCCGCTGCTTCTGGCGTCGTTTCCGATGGCTATTGCTACGGCCGTGTATTTTCGCTTTCGTTATCTGGGGGCTTTCGATATCAATGAAGTCCTGCCCAAACTTGCGAAACCGGTCTACAAAGAATATGGCATTCGCCTGTTTATTCCGCTGGCTTTCGTCATCGGCTACATGGTTTTGGAACAATCCATTCCGGAATTTATCCCGCATCTGGGTGTTCCGCTGATATTTATGCTGGGCGCCATATTGGGTTTCGGTTCGGGCAACCGCTTCAATTTTTTCAGGGTTTCCCGCGCGGCTATTCGTCAGGCGATGCCGGTCATGGCCATACTGGTCGGAGTCGGCATGTTCATGCAGATCCTGACGTTGACCGGCGTTCGCGGCTATCTGGCCACGAGCGCTTTATTTTTGCCGGAAGGCGTCAAATATCTGGCGGCACTTATCATGCCGTTTTTCGGGTCGGCCTATGCCTCGGCGTCGATCATCGGGGTTCCACTGGTGTACGTATTTATCGGGAAAAATGAACTGGTGATCACGGCGGCGCTGGCGTTGATGGCGGCCATGGGGGATTTGATGCCGCCGCCGTCGCTTTTGTGCGCGTATGCCGCGCAGATTGTCAAGGTTAAAAACCATTTTACGATTTTGAAGAATAATCTGATACCGATTGTGGTTACACTGATTTCCGGATTGCTGATGATAACTTTTGCCGAGGAAATAGCCCATGTGATCTTTTGATGATCATAACCGGGGAGTAGTATTTATGCTGTTCTGGATTTACATCGTCATTACGCTGTTTATCACGGTGGTTATCGTGACCGAATTATTCACCGAGAAGGATTGGAAAAAACAAATCGCGCTGGCCATGCTGCTGTTGCCGTTTGTCCTGCGGGTTTTGCTGATAAAGTGAGGTCATGATTAAAAAACACCACATAACCGCACTTCTGGCTTTTGCCTGGGCCGCCATCTTCGGCGTTGTGGCGTCGCTTGATTTTGCGGCGATGCATAAAAGTGAGGAGATTTTTCCGAGTCCGGCCCTGACAAAGGTGGGTCACCTAAGCGACTATTTCGAGCCGATTCGAGGTTCCGAAGGGGATGTCGAAGTGTACTATTTTGACAGCGGTGTGCCCGGTGGAACGGCCCTTATCCTCGGCGGGACGCACCCCAATGAAGCGGCTTCGAATATCGCCGCCACCTTGATCGCCGAAAATATCGGCGTGACGACGGGACGGGTGCTGGTCGTGTTAAGAGCCTGCAATAGCGGCGCTACCTGTACCGACCCGTTTGAGGCCTACCCGCAGTTTTTCACGATAAAAAATAGAAATGGCAAGGACCGGAAATTCCGTTTTGGGTCGCGCGTGGCCAACCCCCTGCACCAGTGGCCCGACCCGCTCGTCTATACGCATTTTCCATCGGGGCAACGGCTATCGGGGTTCGAGTCGCGCAATTTGAATCGATCCTACCCGGGGCGGCCTGACGGCACTTTCACCGAAAAAATCGGTTATGCCATTATGCAGATGATTGAACAGGAGAATATCGATATATCTTTTGACCTGCATGAGGCGGCGCCGGAAATTCCGATTATCAACGCCATTGTTTATCACGAAAAGGGCGAAGACATCGCTCTTAACGCCGTCCTCGAACTGGAAATGATGGGGCTGAATTATTCGCCGGAACTGTCGCCGGACAATTTCCGCGGATTGAGCCACCGTGAGTGGGGCGACCGGAGCCGCACCATACCGTTTCTGATGGAGGTCAGCAATCCGATACAGGGCCGTCTGCGGGGGAAAACCAACGCCGACTTGATAACGAAGGGGGTCAGTAACAGCTATAAGCTGGCTTTGGAATCGGGAGCGCTGCGTATCGAGTATGATCCGGAGGGCGAGCCCCTTGACCGGCGGGTGGCCCGGCATGTCCAGGGGATAATTACTCTAATTGAGGCGTATAATGTCGACCATAAAAAGAAAGCAATACGATTGGTGAATCTGCCCGATTATCATGACATTGTTGATAACGGGATAGGATTTTACCTTCACTGAAGAATATAAGGAGTAGTTCATCATGACAACAACGAAGCGTATTTTAACGGCAACCCTGGCCATTTTGGTAATGCTGGCGCCGCTATTGGTTCGGGCCGAAGACAAACTCGAACAGCCGATTTTGATATCCTCGGCCGGTCAGAGCGCCGACATGAAACTGGTGGGAATGCTGGCCAAGAAACAGGAGTTGGACGCCAAAGCGGTTAATATGGCCACGGTGGCCGACCTGGAGGGCATCAAGACCCTCATTTTCGTTCCCGGTTTCAGCTCCAAGGGTCTCGGTGCGGCCGGGGTCAGTCAGAAGGATGAAACCGACCGGGTGGCCAAACTGGTTGATGCGGCCAAAGAAAAGGGCATTCCGATTGTCACCGTTCATATCGGCGGTATGGCCCGCCGCAAGGGTCAGTCGGACAGTTTTAACAAGCTGGTTGCGGAAGCCTCGAAGACGATCATTATAGTCAAGCAGGGTGACGAAGACGGTTTCTTTACCGATATCGCCAAGGCCAAAGAAATACCACTGGAATCGGTCGATAAAATTGCCGACGTGGCCGAACCGCTGGGTAAACTATTTAAATAGTCATACACGATGTTTATAAAAGCATCCGAGATGTAATTATGATGAGTACAAAATATGGTCATAACTTGCGGGTCATGCTGCTTTCGGCGCTGACCCTGTTGTTGCTGGTATCACCGACGGTCCCGGCCCAGGTAGCCACGAGCGGCGAAGAGATGGTTTCCAGCCGGACCGGTATGGCCTCGACCGCGCATCCGCTGGCCTCGGAAGCGGCCATGGGAATCATACGCAAAGGCGGGAACGCCGTTGATGCAGCCGTGGCTGCGGCGTTTGCCATCGGGGTGGTGGAACCGGATGGATCCGGACTCGGCGGCGGCGGCGCCATGGTGATTTACCTGAATAATAGCAAAGAGGCCTATTATATCGATTATTATCATATGGCTCCGCGTGACGTCATTTCGGTCAATTATAATCCTGACACCGACCGGCATACCGGCAAGGCGGTATTAATACCCGGAACCGCGGCGGGGCTCACCGAGGCCTTGTCCCGTTTTGGTACCATGTCTCTGGCCGAGGTCCTGGAACCGGCAATCCGTTATGCCGAAGAAGGTTTTGAGGTTGATCAGACGCTCGCTCAACTATTGCTGGATAATACCTACTGGCTGCAGGAACGCGATTCGGCGGCGGCTGTCTTCTTGGACGAAGGGTTCCCGTTGATGGAAGGCGACTTGTTACGGCAACCGCAACTGGCCCAGACCTTGAAGGCGATTGCTATAAACGGTCGTCGCGGTTTTTATGAAGGTCCGGTTGCCGAAGCCATCGTCGCCGCGGTTAAACGAGAGGGCGGGGCATTATCAATCGATGATATGGCCGGGTACAGAGCGAGAGTTCTGAAACCGCTGTATGGAACTTATCGAGGCCATGAAATTTACTCGGCCGGTATCCCTCAATCGGGGCAGGCTGTTATCCAGTCTCTTAATATGCTCGAGCAGGTTGACCTGAAAAAGATGGGTCATTATGCGACCAATGCCAAAACTCTGCACTTGATGGCCGAAACTTTCCGAAGGGTCTATGCCGATCGTTGGCGGTATATGGGCGATCCGGGCTTCGCCGATATTCCGGTTAACGGCATGATTTCCAAAGCCTATGGCCGCGACCGATTCGGCGATATCAACCCGTTCATGGCCGAACCGCGGTCCTATCGTGCAACCACCGAAGGTTTCCCGTTCAAATACGAAAAAATTGACCCCGCGGCCAAAAGCAATGTGACTTTTGACGATGAAAGCCGGAGCCGATGGTCCGATGATGCCAACGATGACGGTAAATCGTCCTATGATGAATGGGGCGAAGATATGTTCGACAGCTGGGGAGCGGCCAAGAAAAAGGACAAGGATAAAAAAGCCGATAAAAAGGCGGATAAAAAGAAAGCGGTCAAGGACAGCATCGATATCGACAATCCCCCCGACGATAATGAATTCGACGGTCATACTACTCACCTGTCAATAGTCGACAAGGACGGAAACATGGTGGCCCTGACCCAGACATTGGGAACATTTTTCGGTTCGGGGTTGATGTCTGCGGGCGTTCTGCTCAACTGCGGCATGTCCAATTACTCGGCGACGGCCGCCGTTAACATGGTCGAGCCGCTTAAACGCCCGCGCAGTTCCATCGCTCCGACGATTATTTTGAAGGACGGGAAACCGTTCATGGTGCTGGGCTCACCCGGAGCCAGCCGGATAATTTGCACGGTGGTCGAGTTGATTGTCAACGCCATCGATTTCGAAATGGATATTTACGAGGCCAACTGGGCGCCGCGATTTTATTGTCAGAAGTTCGAAGATTATTTATACCTCGAAGGCGGCATTTCCACGGAAGTGCAGAAGGAACTGGAGCGAATGGGCCACACCATTCGCGCCTATTCCGACCGCGACCTGTTTTTCGGGGGTGCACAGTTAATCTATGTCGATCCGGTTACCGGACTGTACTATGGTTCGGCTGACAAGCGTAGAGGAGGACGGGCCGAGGGGGACTAACCGGGTAGACGAATTTGGTCGGTGACATGGTGATTGTTTTTACAATTCTGTTCTTGTTGATATCGCTTCTGGTTTTTGAGAAAGTCGATACGGCCAGGAAGGTACACCAGATTCGCCTTAGGATACATGTGAACGGAACGCGCGGCAAGTCCAGCGTGACCCGTTATATCGCGGCCGGTCTTCGCGCCGGCGGCCGGCGAACCTTTGCCAAAATTACGGGGACCGTTCCGACCCTGGTATTCCCCGACGGTTCGGACCGGGCTATCCAGAGGCCGGGGCCGGCTCGCGTTCAGGAGCAATTCACCATTATTCGCTACGCGGCCCAGCATCAGGCCAAATGTCTGGCGCTGGAATGCATGTCATTACAGCCGGAATTGCAAAAACTGGAAGGACGTATTTTCCGACCGCACATTCTGGTCCTGACGGCCATCACCGACGATCACCGCGAGCATCTTGGAATCGACCCTATAAAGCAGGCAGAATCCATTTGCGAGGCGATTCCCGAACACGCGGTCGTGGTTGCGGAAGACGGCGCCTGTATTGAAATCATTCGGCGGCATGCCGCGCGCAAAAACTGCGATATTGTCGTGGCCGCCTTGCCCGAAGAACACACCTTGCCGGAAATGCCGGACGGAGTTTTCGCCTCAAATATCGCATTGGCCCTGACGGCCTGCCGTGAGGCGGGTGTCGATAGTACCGTTGCTTTACCGGCCATTCTGGCGGAGGCCAGGCGCATCGCCGACAAACCGGTCCGATTGGAAGACGTCGGTCCCAACGTGACCTTTATCAATGGTTTTGCCGTGAACGACGTCCCTTCGGCGATCAGGTTTATCGACAACTGGCGGGAAAAAATGGCGGCGGTTTCAGGACTGGTCATAATTTTAAATACCCGCAATGATCGACCCATCAGGTCGCGGGTTTTCGCCGAATGGCTGGCGGGTGTACCGGACCTCATTTCGGTGATATTAACCGGAAATCATATTGGCTACACGACATGGGCCCTGAAGCATTTCGGACTGAACCCTCGGGCGATTCATGTCTGGAAGGGTCGTCAGATTAATGTCGCGCGAGACATGTTGAAAGATATGAAATTGAAAGATACGATGATCGTCGGGCTGGGGAATATTCACGGGGACGGCTTTAAAATGATTTCCGCGCTGGGGCCGGGGGCGTGATATGCTGTATGAGTATTTCTTCATAGGGCTTGTCGTCGGCTTCCTCTTTTATGAGCTGACCGGGGTTTCGCCCGGAGGTGTTATCGCCCCGGCTTATTTTGCCCTGTTCGTGCACCAGCCGGGCAAAATCGCAATGACGGTATTGCTGGCGATCATTGTCTGGATAATACTGGAGATATTAACGTCACGATTGATACTGTACGGACGCCGTCGTTTGTTGCTGGCTCTGATACTCGGTTTCGGACTCAAGGTCGTCGTGGAAAAATGGGTGCAACCCATGCCCCTGTTCACGATCGACCTGAAATCCATTGGATATATCATACCGGGTTTGATTGCCAATGAAATCGCCCGGCAGAAGCTGGTCATAACGCTGTCCGGGCTCGGCATTGTGACCGTTGTTACTTACCTGATTATACTGCTGATTAAGTAGCGTGCAATGAACATAAAAAGACTGACATACGGGCTTGCGGCCGTATGTATCCTCGCGATTACGGCCGCCATGCTGATTGAGACCTATATGGTGAAAAGCATCGAACATCCCTGTACCAACGAAATGATGCAAGCCTCCCGTCTGACGTCGGACTGGTATAACCGAATCGGCGAAATGAAACAGTATAAGGGTCTTCACCGGACCGATCCCGGTATCCGCTACTGGGGCCTTATCGGCGAGGATTTCACGCCTATGACGACCACGCTGGGGACACTGGAAGCCAAGGAAACTTCCTGTAATCCGGATTTTGCGGCGTTGATACTTCGATTCATGTCCGAAACCGGGATTGATTCCAATTCCGTAGTCGGAGTCATGCTGTCCGGGTCATTTCCGGCGCTGGCCATTGCCGCATTGGCGGCGATTCAGACGATCGGCGCCGAGGCGGTGATTTTCAGTTCGCTCGGAGCGTCATGCTTCGGAGCCAATCAGGGAGAGGCCACCTGGATCGATATGGAGCGCTGGTTAATCGACCATGGCGGACTCAAGTACTCATCGCGACTGGTTACCCCGGGAGGTGAGAATGATAACGGCGGAGGAATGGTGGAAGAGGGACTGGCCATGATGGAAGTCGCCGCCGCCCGTAACGGGATTGAATTATACCGACCGACGGACCTGAACGATGCCATTATGACGAAAACTCGAATAATGACCGAGGCCGGAGTTGACCTGATTATTAATATCGGCGGGAATCAGGCGGCGCTGGGGACTTACCCGCAGGCGTCACTTATTCCGACGGGTTATCATTTTGGTCTCCCGCCCGGCGATAATCCTGAACGCGGGATACTCGCGCGCATGGCCGAGCAGAATATCCCTTATATTCATCTCCTTAACATTCGCGATTTGGCCAGTCGTTACGACATGCCCATCAGCCCGGCCAGAAACTCCGGACCGTCGGTCTATGTTTACAGCGAACGGCAGACCTCTTCGCTGGCCGTCATTTTTGCTTTGAGTCTGACTGCACTGGCGCTTGTTATTACGCGCCTTTTGGCCGGAGAAAACACAAACCGTCGGCCAACGGCTTTGACCATGCCGGCAAAAGACAATTCAACGCCTTCTAACCATAATATACTTACCGCAATCAATTCTAATTTGGAACCTTCACACAAGGAGGAACAATGTTAACCAAACGGCGAATGATCACAACGGGTGGCTTATCCGTCAGAATTATGGTAACAGCCCTGCTGATTGCTATGACGGCCCTGTTATCGGCCCCCGTGACCTCGTATAGTCAGGTCAGCGCCAGCGGCGATTTAACCGCCCGCATCGACAGCATTATTGCTTTGATTCCGGGTGAAACTCCGGCCAATCTTTATGTCGGGCCGAATTCATCACAGCAGACCCTCTGGCGGTCGATCATTCAGGACATGTTGAATGCCGATTATTCTTCGGCGCACAGCTCCGCATCATCCATCGACTATGAGGTGGTGGCGTTTACGGACAATACGCAATCCCCGTCAAAGACTTTCTATATTCTGGAGCGTAAACCGACGGCGACAAGCAACTTCTGGGGAACGTTTATCTTCAACCCCGACGCACGTCGTCCCAAGCTGGTGATACAGTGTCCTCATCCCAAACAGAACACCAATACCGGCAACCAGGGCCTGCGGGTTTTTGAAGCGGCCGATGCCTGGTTATACTTCGTAGCCGGGACGCATAAATGCAACTCCACATCCTTTTCTTCATGTGACGGAACATCGACGTCCTGTTCCGTTTCCGAGGAGCCGTATCGTGACTGTGACCAGGCGCATATTGTGACGGGAACTTTCCAGATGACCACGGAAGAAGTCCTCGATGTCGCTTCGGATATCATCGTCATACAACCGCACGGTTATACGCCGGGAACCGGTGATCCCGATATCATCATGAGCAACGGGACGTATTTTACTCCGGCAGTGGATTATCTGCCGACCCTTCGGGACAATCTGCTTCTTATAGACAATTCGCTGACTTTCAAAATCCCGCACCTTGAATCATGGACATATTACGTGGGCCGGGATAATACTCAGGGCCGCTTGATGAATCAGGTGTCCAATGCGTGTAATAGTTACGCTACGTCGAGCACCGGTCAATTCATTCATCTCGAACAAAAATACACCGGCCTGCGCGATACCGAAGCCAATTACATGAAACTGGCCAACGCCATAATCCTTACTTTCCCTGCGATGGGCCAGGTTACTTCGGCCCAGTCCGGCTCATGGACTTCGCCCTCTACCTGGGTGGGCGGGGTCATTCCCACTTCGGAAGATGACGTTTTAATCGCGGCCGAGCATGTGATTTCTATCGACGATCTTTCGGCGGAATGTCATTCTCTCACTTTTGGCGACACTTCCGCTCACATCGATATGAACCAGAACAGCCGATTGGATATTTATGGCAATTTCACGTTGTTTAATGAATTTCATAATGTCTTTTCGGCGGGCTGGTCGTCTACCAATGCCAAGATTCGATTTGCCGGTTATGACGCCGTCCAGATTCTTAGCGGTTGGAGCACGACCGGTGGTTCGACGTCGTTCCGCGATATGGTTATAGACAAACCGAGCGGCAAGGTGGTCACGGGTGGCAATGGCATGCGTTTAGGCATCCAGAACAGCCTTGAAATTATCAACGGGACTTTGGAACTGGCCGCCGATGATGACCTTGAGGCACGCTGGGCCTCGAGCGGTAATTTTACCGAAAATCAAACCCTGACCATCACCATTCAGGCCAACGGCAAGTTCATTCTGGTTGACGGCGATGGTTCGCACTTCATCCGCAGCGGCGTCGATATGCCCATCGGCAAGATGACCATCTATGGCACGGCCACCTTCACCGACGCCAGCTCCTATGATATAAATATCAACAACATCGACGTCAAAAACGGCGGCGTCCTCAATTTGGATACCGGTCTGGGGAGCGCCACCTATGGCCCGGAATTCAACCCCGGAACCATTACAGTTGAATCCGGCGGTGAGATAATGAATACAACTATCACCGATATCTGGTTCGATACCTCGGTCGTGATTCTCAATCAGGGGGCGACATATAAGACGACCAGCGTAACGACCGTGTTTCCGCCGACCTTTACCAATAACGGCAAAGTTCGCTATCAACGCGATTTTGCAACCCTGACCGACAATCAGGTCGTCGGTGACATGGATTACTATGACGTCGAATTCAGCTTCCTTAGTAACAATACGCAGAAAATATGGACGCTGACCGGCGATCGTGCGGTTACCGACAGCTTAATAATTAATAATGACGTCAATTTCGTCCTTACCGCTGATGCTCCGCATTCCGTTACCGTCGGAAATACGCTTCGTCTGTCCAGCGGGTCGCTGAACAATTCCGACCCGGATGTGAGTCTGGAAGTGGCCGATAACGCCTTAATCTCGCGGGCCACCGGAACGATCTCGTCCGCGCCGGACTTCCTGGGCGTAGTCAATCTTCGTTATACCAGCACGTCAACGTCGGTTGCCACCGGTCCGGAGTTTCCCACGAACCCGAGTGTCTTGAAAGATATAACTGTCATCTGCGGAACGCAGACGGTGACTCTAAGCAATGACGCCACGGTTAATGGCACCGTTACATTATCCAACGGTATTTTCGATATCGATGGCCCGGAAGGCGATTATACCCTTTATCTGGCCAACGGTGCCACTATCAGACGTGCCACCGGGGAATTTTCAACTGCTCCGACTTTCGGTTCATACGTTGACTTGAACTATATCAGCACCGTCAGCAGTGTTACGACCGGCTATGAAATGCCGACCAGCGCCGGAACTTTGCGAAATTTGACCATCAGCGGCTCTAAAGGCGTGACACTCGGTTCTAACATTACCGTCAATGGAACCTTGAACGTTCAGGGTAGTATGCTGACTACCGGAAGTCGCACGGTTACCCTGGCTTCGGGAGCCACACTGGCCGAAACTTCACCATACACTGTTTACGGCAATATCACTACCACCAGAACGGTTTCGCAGGGTGTTAATAACGCCTTTGGCAATATCGGGGTGGAAATTAATGCCGCCGGTAGCAGTCCCGGTTCGACGACGGTTTTGCGCGTGACCGGCACCGCACCCGCTTTGCCCGGTGTGCAGGGTATTAATCGGTATTTCAACATAACCCCGGCGACCAACGATGGTCTGAACGCGACGTTCGTGTTTCACTATGATGAGAGCGAACTTAACGGTATCCCGGAAGCCAACCTGACCCTGTATTATTCGGATGACGGCGGTAGCAGCTGGACGCCGCGCGGCGGTGTCGTCAACGAAACCGCCAATACCGTCACCCTGGCCGGGGTCAATGAGTTTTCACTCTGGACTCTGGGCGGGATGGCCCAGGGCGTGATTCTTTCGGCTCAATCGGGTTCATGGACGTCCTCATCGACATGGCAGGGCGGAACGATCCCGACTTCGACCGACGATGTCATGATTTTGTCAGGGCACACCGTCTCCGTCGATAATAATTTGGCGGAATGTCACTCGATCAGTTTCGGCGGTGAAAATGCCCATATCGATATGAATGCCAACAGCAGGCTGGATGTTTATGGTGATTTCACTTTGTTCAGTGAAAACCACAACGTCTTTTCGGCGGGCTGGTCCTCGGAAAATGCCTATATCCGATTCACGGGCGGTGAATTGCAGACACTGGCCGGGTGGAGCACGACAGCCGGTTCCACGTCGTTCCGTGATATGATTATCGAAAAGGACAGCGCTACGGTCATCCAGACCGAAGGCAAGGGCGACCCCGGCATGCGATTCGGACTGCAGAACAGCCTGGAGATCATCAGTGGTATATTCAATTTCCGCGAAGGCGATGACATCGAAGCCCGCTGGACATCCTCCGGCGAACGCACCGAAAATCAGGATTTAACCATCAACGTTCATGCCGGTGCGGAAATGGTCTTTCTGGATGGGGCCGGAACGCACTTCATTCGCAGCGGTATCGGAATCCCCATCGGTAAACTGACCGTTTATGGCTACGTCGAATTGAACGACGCCAGTTCTTATGATTACAATATCTGCGGCATAGATATCAAGGACGGCGGAACCTTCAGAATCGGGACGGGTCTTGGCAGTACAACTTACGGTCCTGAATTCAATCCCGGTACAATCGTAATCGATTCCGGCGGCTCGCTTTACAGTTCCACTACGACCGACGTCTGGTTTGATACGACGGTCGTTGACCTCAAACGGGGCGGAACGTATAAAATCGCCAGCAGTACGACGTACTTCCCGCCGATATTTTATAATAATGGTAAGGTCCGTTACCAGTGGAATCCGGCCACATCCTCGCTGAATCAGACCGTGGTTGACACCAATTATTACCAGGTCGAATTCAGTTTCAATGGCAACAATACCAAAAAAATGTGGACGCTTAACGGCAATCGGACGGTCGCAGATAGCCTTATCGTAAACAATAACTGTGAACTGGTTCTGCAGGCCGGGTCGCCGCTGTCGATAACGGTCGATGGTCTGCTCCGTATGGTAAGCGGTAATATTGACAACACTGACGCCGATGCGACCCTGGTAGTGGCCGACGATGTCTGGATATCCCGCGCTTACGGGACAATCTCCAGCGCCCCGACGTTTGCAGGCGTTGCCAATGTCCGCTATACCAGCAATACTGTGTCGGTTACCACCGGTCCGGAATTGCCGACGGCGGCCAACGTGCTTAAAGATCTGGTCATATACGCGACCGATCAAACGGTTACGCTCGGTGAAAATGCCACCGTCAACGGCAATTTGACGCTGTCAGCAGGTATTTTTGACAATAATGGCGCCGCCGATAACAAGATACTGACGATGGCCAATGGCGCCAAAATACGGCGTGCCACGGCTGAACTGACGGCGGCCCCGGCCTTCGCCGGAATCGTCGATGTCGAATATATCAGTGAAGTCGGGGCGGTAACGACCGGCCCGGAACTGCCGACTAATACTTCGGTTCTACGCGATTTGATTATCAGCGGGAATCAGGGTGTTAACCTGGGGGCCAATGTCACCGTGAATGGCACGCTGGGTATTTACGACAGTATTTTGAATACCGGTTCCTGGACTGTAACTCTGGCCCCGACCGCCGATATTATAGAAAACGCCGGTTTTATTGCCCAGGGTAATATTAGCACAACTCGCACGGTTGCCCAGGGCGTCAATCAAACCTTCGGAGGTTTGGGATTGGAAATCAACGCGGCCGGTGCGGCTCCCGGAGCCACGACCGTTTTGCGCGTTACGGGCACGGCGCCGTCGATATCGGGCGGTTCCGCCATCTTGAGGTACTTTAACGTGACGCCAACGGTCAACAGCGGCTTGAATGCCACCCTCGTCTTCCATTATGATGACGGCGAGTTGAACGGAGTGTCCGAATCGGGGCTGCAGCTGTACTCGTCTACGGACGGAGGATTAACCTGGACGGCCCGGGGCGGGACGGTTGATGCCATGGCCAACACGGTGACGCTCACCGGCGTGAGCAGTCTCTCCCGCTGGACACTCGGCTCGGAAGCTGGATATGTGTGCGGTGATGCCAGCGGCGACGGCACCGTCAATCTGCTGGATATCCTTTACCTGATTGCATACAGGTATAATACTCCGGCCGGTCCGGCTCCGGTTCCGATGGAAGCCGGTGACGCCAATGCCGACGGCAGTATTAACCTGCTGGATATCCTTTATTTGATCGCTTATAGGTACAATACTCCCCCGGGACCGGAACCGCTTTGTCCGTAACCGGCGGATGTGTTGAAACATTTGTTTTGAATGGCTGGAATTGGAACGGGTCGGGCCGACTGACGGCCCGGCCCGCTTCCGGGAGAATTTGACTTATGAAATGCAAAGGAAAAATGCCCTCATCATGCATCAATGTATCGCCACGCGGACCTGCGGGCATAAGGGGATTCCGATTATGGCCCGGTATGGTGACCATTCTGGTTGCCGCGCTAATCCTTCTCTGGCCACATTCCGGAGCATTCGGTCAGGTCAGCCTGTCGGGCAATTTCACTGATTATGTCGATAATATCGTGAATCAAATTCCCGGAACCAGTCCGGCCAATTTATACCAGATCCCCAACTCTTCGGAAACCGCCCTGTGGCGTCAGGTTATTCAGTCGATTATGAATGCTGATTATGCCGACGCTCACAGCCTGGCGGCCTCTCTGGAATATCGGGTCGTCCATTACACCGATAACTCGGTCAGTCCCAATCGCGAATATTATGTTCTGGAACGAGTTTCCGGGGCGACGTCCCATTACTGGGGCACGTTTATTTTTAATCCGAATCCCAAAAGGTATCGTCTGATTATCCAGAGTCCTCATCCGAGGCACGATACCAATACCGGCTATCAGGGTTTTCGCGTTTTCCGGGATTCGGGGGCGCGGGCTTTCTTCGTATCGGGAGTGCACCGATGCAATAATACTGCCAGCAGTCCCTGCGACGGAAGCACCACTGCCTGTAACAGCACTTCAGAGCCATATCGCGTTTCCGACCAGCCGCACAACGTCACGGGGACGTTTCAGATTACAACCGAGGAAATGCTGGCATTCGTGCCCGACCTGATTATCATTCAACCTCATGGGTTTTCGAAGGGAGACGGCGATCCCTATGTCATCGCCAGCAACGGCACCAGATATACGCCTTCGGGAACCGATTATCTGGTCGAATTATGCAATAACCTCTATGCCCAGGACAACGTCCTGACATTTAAAATAGCTCATATTGACACAGACTGGGATGAACTAATTGCCCGCACCAATGTTCAGGGTCGGCTTCTCAACCAGTCTCCGAATCCCTGCGGGACTTATGCCTATACGACGACGGGACGTTTCCTGCATCTGGAACAAGCCTATGACCGGCTCCGCAACAACGCCACCAACTGGAATAAACTGGTTAACGCGGTAATACTTACTTTTCCGGAAGATAACGGCCTTATATCAAAGCAATCCGGCTCCTGGACCGACGTTGCCACCTGGCAATCGGGAACGATTCCCGGCCCGGAAGACAACGTTGCCATACTGGAAGGGCATGTAATTTCGGTTGACGATACTCTGGCGGAGTGTCATTCGCTGAATTTCGGCGGCCCCAACGCCCAAATAGATATGAATGCCAACAGCCGTTTGACGGTGTATGGTGATTTTACCCTTTATAGTCAGACGCATAACGTCTTTGCCGCCGGATGGTCGGCCGATAACGCCCGCATTCGTTTTGCCGGAAATGAAGACCAGCTATTAAGCGGCTGGAGCACGTCGGGCGGGTCAACCTCGTTTCGCGATGTCATTATCGATAAAGCCCCCGACGCAATTGTCAGAACCGCCGCCAGCGGTATGCGGCTCGGTATCCAAAACAGCCTGGATATTATCAGCGGTATTATGAGTATCGAACCGGATGACGATCTGGAAGGGCGATGGGCCTCCAGCGGAAATTACACCAATAATCAGGATTTGAAAATAACCGTTTACGCCGACGGCCGGTTTCAGCTGGTTGACGGCGACGGAACGCACTTCATCAGAAGCGGAACCGGTTCGCTGCCTATCGGGAAAATGACGATTTACGGTTATGCCAGTATTTATGACGCCAGCTCATATGACATAAGTATCGGCGGCATCGACATCAAAGACGGCGGCACGCTTGAAGTCGGAACCAGTTTGTGGAGTTCCACTTATGGACCGGAATTTAACCCGGGTCGGATCAACATCGAATCCGGCGGATCGCTCCTTAACGTCACGACGTCGAACGTCTATTTCGATACGACGATTGTCGATCTGCAGCCGGGAGGAGCCTACAAAACATCGAGCAGTACGACCATATTTCCGCCGACGTTCTATAACAACGCCAAGGTGCGTTATCAGCGCGACCCGGTCACGGCCACGACCGATCAGGTGGTCGTGGACACCAATTATATAAGCGTTGAATTCAGCTTCAACGGCAATTCCACCAAAAAGATTTGGACACTGGCCAGAAACCGAACCGTGGCCGACAGCCTTATTGTCAACAACGACGCCGAATTCCTCCTGGAGGCGTCGTCGCCCTGCACCCTCAAAGTCAATGGAACCATACGGTTGACCAGCGGTATTCTTGATAACGATGACCCCGATGCTATTCTGGAACTGGCCGACGGCGGCCTGATCTCGCGAGCCTATGGCGAAATATCGCGGGCTCCGCGATTTCTCGGGTCCGCCAGTGTCCGATACACCAGTAGTACAACGCCGGTTTTGACCGGTCCCGAAGTTCCGACCGATATTTCCAGATTATATGACCTAATAATCGACAGCAATGTCGGGGTTACGCTGGGGGCGAATGTCACCGTGAATAATTCTCTTCAAGTCAATGACGGGCCGTTTATGACGTCCGGGTTTACGGCGACGCTGGGTTCTGCGGCGGTTATATACGAATCTTCCGGTTTCGTTGCCCGCGGACGGGTGATGACGACCCGAACTGTAGCCCAGAATAACAACGAAGTTTTTGGAAATATCGGGGTTGAAATGAATGCCTCGGGAGCGGCTCCGGGACCGACCCAGGTCTTGCGCGTAACAGGGACGGCACAGACTCTGCCGGGTGGGGCTTCGGTCACGCGCTATTTCAGTATCAGTCCGCAGGTGAATAACGGGCTTGATGCAACGATGGTTTTCCATTATGATGAATCGGAGCTGAATGGAAACGGGGAGTCGTATTTACAACTTTATTCGTCGGACGACGGCGGCGCCACATGGGTCGCGCGCGGCGGTTCGGTTAATACTGCCGCCAATACCGTCACTCTGTCCGGTATCGAAGCCTTTTCCCTGTGGACGCTGGGATCGGAAGTAACGTACGTATGCGGCGACGCCAACAACGACGGAAATGTCAACCTGCTGGATATTCTTTTCCTGATTGCCAATATTTATGAAGATGGCCCCGATCCCGAGTATTTCAATGCGGCCGACGTCAACAGTTCGGGAACGCTGAACCTGCTCGATATCCTGGCTATGATAGCTTTATTATATGGCGATGGAACACCGTTAAACTGCCTATAAAAATTGGGAGGGAAGTGAGTGCAAAATAATGAAAAAAACGGCTTACGTCCAAAAAAATACAAAACAGGTGAAATCACCATAGGAGGTAATTTATGAAGGGTGTTGCTCTAATGCTGGCAATGATCCTGCTCCTCGGCCTCGGAACGGCGCTGGGCCAAATCCAAACGGCGCAGTCGGGGCCCTGGCAGGATCCCAATACTTGGCAGGGCGGAGTCATTCCAACGTCCGCCGATGACGTTTTCATCAATGCGGGACATACCGTATCGGTTGACGACGGCCTGTCAGAGTGTCATTCTGTATCGTTCGGCGGCAACGATGCGCTCATCGATATGAATTCCAACAGCCGCTTGAGTGTGTACGGGAATTTTACTCTTTTCAGCACGTCTCACAATGTTTTTTCGGCCGGATGGTCGGCCACTAACGCTTATGTCTGGTTTACCGGCGACGAGCCGGTTCAGACCTTGAGCGGCTGGAATACCGGCGGCGGGTCCACGTCGTTTCGCGACCTGGTTATTGATAAGCCGGTGGGAACGCAGGTAAGGACCGACAAGTCCGGGATGAAATTTTGCGTTCAAAACAGCTTTGAAATCGTCAGTGGGACTTTTCTGTTCGACGAAGGCGATGACCTGGAAGCTCGTTGGGCGTCAAGCGGCGCCTTCACCAACAATCAGAATTTGGTGACGACGATTCGCGCCGACGGCGAACTCGTCATGGTTGACGGCGCGGGCGACCATATCGTTCGCAGTAATACCAATTCGACCCCCATTGGACCCATGATTATTTACGGGCGGGTCGAGTTAAATGACGGCAGTTCCAGTGATATAAGCATCGCCGGAATCACCATCAAAGACGGCGGTCTGTTTGAAATCGGTACCGGGCTGGGCAGTACATCCACCGGGGCCGAATTAAATGTCGGGGCGGTCGTCATTGAATCCGGTGGGGCGATTCTTCATACCACCACGTCCGATGTCTGGTTTGCCAACGTGTCGCTGGAAATTCAGCCCGGCGGCGTTTTCAGGACCAACAGCAGCTCGACCATTTTCCCTGCGACCTTGATTAATAATGGTAAGGTTCGCTATGAGCGTAATCCCTCCACCGCCACGACCGACCAGGTTGTCGTCGATATGAATTACGTGGACGTGGAATTCAGCTTCCGCGGCAATGATACAAAGAAGATCTGGACTTTGACCGGTGACCGCGCCATTACCGACAGCCTGACCACAAACAACAGCGCGGAACTTATCCTCGGGGCCGATGCCGCTTACGCGGTTACCGTTGGCGGGACGCTTCGCATGACCAGCGGTCTGATCAACAACAGCGATCCCGATGCCACTCTGATTCTGGCCGACGGTGTGCTGATTTCGAGGGCAACCGGCGAAATTGCGGTCGCTCCGCAGTTTGACGGTATGGCAAACGTCCGCTATACCAGTTCCACGACCTCGGTCACAACCGGGCCGGAACTTCCGACCGGCGTCAGTGCTCTCAATGATCTGACCATTTCATCGCCCGACCAGGTTGTGACACTCGGCGCCGATGCCACCGCCAATGGAGTTGTGGCTCTGAATAACGGCATCTTGTCCACAGGGGCTTTCACTCTGACTCTGGCCGAAAGCGCCACGCTCGATGAATCGGCCGGTTTTATCGTTCAGGGCAATGTCACGACCACTCGTGGTCTGGCCAAGAGCGTTTACAGCGATTTCGGCGGAATAGGTTTGGAGATTTCCGCCGAGGGCAATGCGCCCGGTGAAACGACGGTTCTGCGCGTAACCGGTACGCCGCTGACTTTAACAGGCGGCGGGGCCAGTATTGGGCGCTATTTTGATATTTCTCCGGCCGTCAACACAGGTCTTGACGCCACCATGATCTTCCATTACGACGACGGCGAATTAAACGGCCTTGATGAAGCCTCCCTTGTGGCTTACGCTTCCGGCAACGGCGGCGCTTCATGGGTGCAGTATGCAGGAGTGCTCGATGACGCGGCCAATACTATGACAATTTCCGGTCTTGACGGCTTCTCGTTATGGACTCTGGGTGCCCCTGTCGGTGCCGAGAAAACCATTGATATCTATCCGGCGCCGTTGATGGCGATTCAGGCATATGCCTATGGCGACCCGGCCAAAGTATGGTTTAATTTCCAACCGGGTTCCGGTCATACTGTTGCCGATGTGAATCTGGCGACGTTGACCGTAAATGGTATTAATCCGGCTACCACTCCGATCATTGTCCCGGCCCGCGAAGGCTTTATCGGCGACATTATCGAAATTCCGGTGGTACTGCATCTTCTGGCCGGAAGCTACGGTTTGCTCTGGAATCAAAGCGTCCAGGATTATACCGTGGCCGGTGAATTCGGTGACGCCACCCCGTTTACGGTAGTGGGTCAGGTTGATTTTATCGGTCATACTCTGGGCAGCGTCGATGGCAATCAGTTGCTTAACCTGCTGGATATCCTGTATTTGATCGACCGTATTTATACAGGCGGCCCGGCCCCGCTGGGCGGCGACGCGGTTGGTGACTGTGACTGCAGCAGCGATCTCAATTTGCTCGACGTTCTGATATTGATCAACCATATTTATACCGGAGGGCCCGCTCCCGATTGCGTCCACTAATCGGGTACACGTTAGTATTATCTGGGGCGGCCATGAGCCGCCCCGTTTTTAATCATGGAAAGATTCTATAGTCATGGAAAAATTGCGACTAATACTCATTCCGATTATTGCCCTGTTATCGGGCATTGTTATCGTGACCTGCGGCAAAGCGGATCAGGCCCGAACAGCAGACAAACTTGACAAGCTCTATCAGAAGGATGAAGTGGTCATCCTGATCACCGACTCCGGTCTCGGTGGGCTTTCGGTCATGGCGGACGTGGCCGGAAAATTGGAAAAAAAACACCCGTTTAAAAAAGTTCATCTGGTTTTCGCCAATGCTCTGGCCGATACGAATTATCTTTATAACCAGATGTCAACGACCGAAGAAAAAGTAAATGTCTTCAGCAGTGCTTTAACCGGCATGGCCGGGCATTTTCAGCCTGATTTGATTCTGATCGCCTGCAATACATTATCGGTGATATACCCGCTGACCGAATTTGCCCGCGGAACTGATATCCCGGTAATCGACATCGTAGAATTCGGAGCCGGGATGATGGCCGACTATCTGACCGCCAATCCGCATGATGCGGTCGTCATCATGGGTACGCCGACCACCATTGAACAGGATTCGCACCGCCAGCGCTTATTAAAAGCCGGAATCGCCCCGGGGAGGATTATCACTCAACCCTGCGATATGCTCGAAAGTGAAATCCAGAGTGACCCGGAAGGGGACATAACGCATACGATGATCGACATGTACGTCTCGGAGGCCGTTGGCAATCTGCCGGTTGAATTCGAAGGCGGATTGGGGATAGGTTTATGCTGTACTCATTACGGATATTCCGGAGGATATTTCGAAAAATCATTTGAATCGCTGTCGGGAAGAGAAAGCCACGTTCTTAATCCCAATACCGTCATGAGTCAATCTTTGTTTCGACCGGAATATACCCGGCGGCATGAAACGACGGAAGTGACGGCTGAAGTGGTTTCACGCGTGCCGCTGGCCGATGACGCCATATCGTCGATCAGTCGCATGCTTGAAACCGATTCACCATTGGTCGCGGAAGCGCTCCGTCATTATGAATTGAAACCGGATTTATTCGTGTATTCGAAAAAATCCCGTAATTCTGTGGTGGTTCCCGTTGAAACTGGCAACCATTAAACTGGCTTCGCTGGAAATCGCCGCCGTGGCGACCGATGATGGTCTTCTGCCGCTGGAAACGGTCAATGGTCGGTTGCGTCTGGATTTTCCGACGACTTTGTATGAACTGCTTGTTTCCGGACAGCTGGAGCGGTTGTGGCGTTGGTATCAGGATGAGGGAGAAGAAAAGCTTAGAATTCTGGACGATTATATTATACCGTATAAAAAGGTGAAATTTGCACCCTTATACCGCCATCCCCGAAAAATCTGGGGTATCGGTTTGAATTATAAAAATCATGCCGCCGATTTATCTGAAACGGCGCCGACAGAAGAGCCGGCCAGTTTCATGAAACCGGATACCGCCATTATCGGGCATGGTGATACGATCGTAATTCCGCTTTTATCGGAAAAAACCACCGGCGAAGCTGAACTGGGCATTATTTTCGGCAAAACCTGCCGCAATGTATCATTGGCCGACTGGCAGAGTGTCGTCGCCGGGTATACGACAATTATAGACATGACCGCCGAGGACATTCTCCGTCGCAATCCGCGCAATTTAACCCAGGCTAAAAGCTTTGACACCTTTTTCAGTTTTGGCCCGTTGTTGTATACGGTCGACGAATTCCCCGATTTGACTTCTTTGACCGTGTCGACCGTACACAACGGGTCGGTTCGCGCCGCCAATACGGTCGCCAACATGACCTTTCCTGCCGATTTTCTGGTGTCATATCATTCGCGGATCATGACCATGTTGCCGGGAGATATCATTTCGACCGGGACGCCCGGAGCGGTACACTTGCACGATGGTGATATTATCGCCTGTCATATTACCGGGTGTTATCCTCTTGAAAATCCGGTCATGGATTTAAAATGAAATACGGAGTTTAAATCATGGAACTTGGATTAAAGAACAAGCCGGTTATAGTGATGGCTTCCGGAGGAGGCATCGGTCGTGGAATCGCCCGTCAATTTGCCCTTGAAGGGGCCAGGGTTCTCATGTTCGACCGCGATGAAAAAGCCCTGGTGCAATCGAAACAAATAATAGTGGATGAGACCGGACGGGAACCTCTGACAATCGCCGGGGACATTACGAAAATTGAAGACATCGAGCGCCTTGCCCGGACGGCCAAAGACGAATTCGGAACCGTTTATGCGCTGGTCAATAACACCGGCGGTCCGCCGGCCGGAAATTTCGATGCTTTCGGCGACGAACACTGGATAAAGGCCTTTGAGTTGACTCTTCTGGGGTACATCCGGGTAATACGCGCCTTGCTCCCTTTGATACGTCAGGGCGGCGGCGGGCGAATCGTCTGCAATGCCTCGTCCTCGATAAAGCAGGCGATTGATAATTTGATTTTATCGAACGTATTCCGGATGGGCGTTATGGGCCTGGGAAAGTCGCTGGCCCGGGAACTGGGCCCGGAAAATATTCTGGTCAACGTTATCGGCCCGGGCAAAATCGACACTGAACGCGTGGCCTATATCGACGCTCGTAAAGCGGAGCAGATGAAGATTTCTCCGAAAGAATTAAGGGCGCAGATGGAAAAAGGGATTCCGATGCGTCGCTATGGTACTACCGAGGAAATCGCCCGCCTGGTCGTTTTTCTCTGCTCCGAGGCCAATACGTTTATTACGGGACAGAATATTCTTGTTGATGGCGGTATGGTAGCGGCGTATTAATCTATCATTTCGGGATAAATATTTGGTAAGGAGAGCAGTATGAAAGTCATACATTTCAATACGGCCGAAAATTATGAACCGGAAAAAAACTGGAAACGAGTGAGCCTGTGCAATCAACCGGATATTTCCATCGAGCATTTTGTCAAACCGGCAGGCCATGCTTCGCCGAAACATGAACATCCCAGCGCCCAGGTGCTGGTCGTCCTCTCCGGCACAATTGCCATTATCACCGATACCGATGAACAACTGTTGAATGCCGGTGACGCCGTCTATATCCCCGGCAATGAATCCCATATCGTTAAAAACCCGCTGGCGACGCCATCCGTCGGGCTGGATATTTTTATCCCCGGTCGTTCTTTCGATTTCTGGTTAAAGCGCAAGTAGCGGCATATTGGTTATTGTTTAATAACCACCCCTGTATTCTTCTTTGCCTAATCTATTAAATTGACTTAAGTCTTTCTTTTTATATAATTTTGCATGCTTTATTTCTGGAGTATACTCGGGTATCTGGTTTTGCTTATCGCGGTTGGGGCATATCGGTCGAAATATGTCAAGTCACAGGAAGATTTCATGGTGGCCGGACGGAATTTATCCGCCAAAGTTCTCGTCGGAACACTTTTGGCCACGTGGATCGGTTCCGGATCGATTATTGCCGGAGCGGGTCTGGCTTGCGACAAGGGTTTTCCGGCCCTGTGGTTCGACGCCGGTGTCTGGATCGCCATCGTAGTTCTTTATCTTGTCGCCGGGCGGGTCCGCAAATTCGGTCAGTTTACCGTCCCGGATATTCTCGAAGCCCGTTATAATAAATATGCCCGAATATTAGGGACGATTGTCACCGTTATTGCGTATACGGCCATTGTCAGCTATCAATTCCGTGCCGGCGGAATGGTTCTGAATCTGGTTACTGGCATATCACAAGATCAGGGCGTAATCATCACGGCCGTTTTCGTCATCGGTTACACCGTTCTGGCCGGTATGATTTCAGTCGCTTATACCGACGTGGTCAACGGCATCGTCATGATTATCGGGTTGTTTATTGCTTTGCCCTTCCTCTTAAGCAACGTCGGGGGCTGGTCGGGTGTAATTGACGCTCTGCCGAAAGAAAAGGTAAGTGTTCTGGGGAACATGTCAATCTTCGATGCCGCCGCCTACGCCTTGCCGACCATGCTGTTGCTTCTGGGCGAGTCGGGCATGTACCAGCGATTTTTTTCCGCCCGGAACCCGGCTACGGCCAAACGGTCGGTGCTGGGGTGGATCAGTGGAACGATAATTATCGAAACGCTGATAGTCGTTCTGGCCATAATCGGGTGTGTGCAGTTTTCCGGAATCGACTCGGAGATGGTTATTCTTCATTCGGTTCGTTTCGGATTGAAACCGGTAATCGGATGTTTTCTACTGGCGGCCATTGTGGCGGTGATTGTTTCCACGGCCGATTCTTTTCTATTGGTCCCGGCCACCAATATTATGCGCGATATCTGGCAGCGATTTTTCAATCCCGACCTGCCTGATAGAAAAGTCGTTCTCTATTCTCGCCTCATTGTTGTGGTTATGGGGTTGATCGCCCTTGTCCAGCTTCAATTTTTTTCGAGGGTTCTCGAGATGGCGCTTTATGCGTACACCATGTATGGCGTCGGAATAACCCCGGCGGTTATGGCCGCCTTCTTCTGGAAACGGGCCACGCCCCTGGCTGGAGCAGTTTCCATTGCCGCCGGTATGCTGGTGACACTGGTGTGGGAATTTTCGGGACAACCATGGCAAATCGCTACGGTTTATCCGGCTCTAATGGCTTCGGTCGGGACTTTGGTTATGGTCAGCCTGTTGGGTAAAAAGCCGGACGAGACCAAATGGAGACCGTTTTTCTAACAATTATCAGAAATGCCGGGCCATATCTATCCGGATAAGGCCGGTCAAGTTTCACCGGATTGCGCCGATATTTAGACCGGGGCTTTTAAAAGGGAGACTGTATGGTCCCGGATACGGAACCGATCAACAGAAAAATCCTTATTATAGACAACGATTCCGATTTGCATGAGACCATCCGAAGTTTCCTATCTCATATTGAAAAACCTGTCGATTCAGAGACCACGCCCGAGTTTGAGGGCGCATCACGGCATGCCGCATTTTCCATAATATCCTCCGACAGAGGAGAATCCGGAGCACAATTAGCCGCCGAGGCGGAAATGTCCGGCCGACCGTTTGCCTTGACTTTTATAGGCGAAACATTCCCCACCGATTTGACTGGTCTGGACATTGCCGAAAATATCTGGCGCGACAGTCCTGACATGGAAATTGTTCTGATTATTTCCGATCGGAATGACCCTCTTGATGCGGTCATTTCGCGATCCAGCCGCCCCGATCAATTGCTGGTGACCCGCCGACCGCTGGTGGCTTCGGGGATTCGGCAGCTGGCCCTGTCACTGACCGGCAAATGGACCTACCGACAATCCATGAGACAGACATGTGAAAAAACATGGCATGAACAAAAGCGGCGCCAGTGCGAATTGGAGAACGCCGTACTTCGTCTGCAGAAGGAGATTATCTCCCAGCGCCGCAAGTTGGAAATCATCGAAGACAAATTCACGCGATATAAAAACATATTTGACCAAACCGACTGTCCGTTGGTCGTCACGTCGGGCAGGGGAAACCGCCCATTCGGGAAAATCCTCGACGCCAATCACAGCTTCTACCGGTTAACCGGATACAATCCCATGGAATTGAAGAATATGAAGTTCGATAATATCTTTGATGAAGATGTCGTCGCGTCCGCCGCCGGATTGGGTCTGTGTGGCAGTCTGAAAACCCGTGCGGCCGATATCGTTCCGGTGGAAATCAGATCCCGGCGCATCAGTGCCGGGCAGGACAAACTGGTCATCGCGGCGGTATTTATCGCCGTGTTTCAACCCGTCATTTAATTTTCTAAAAATTATTTGACCCGGCACTCCCCGGGGCGGTATTATATCCGGACTTTTGAAGTACTGCGAGGTTTATGTCAATATACAGCAAAAAATACCGGGCATTGGCCAAAGTTAACTATGAGCTGTTCGAACAGACCGGTGAAGTTACCAGTGTCAATGTCTCTTGCACGGTTCTTCCGTCGCCACCGCAATTGCATATAATGTTTGAAAAAATAAACGCGGCATATTTCGGAGGCCGCCTGCCTTTGACCCGGATTGCGTATTCAAACCGAATGCTTATCGCGGGGTCATACACTCCGTCGATGCGCCTTATAAAAATCGGCCGCAAATATCATGAGATTTTTCCCGAGGAAATCGAAGATACTCTCAAACATGAGATGATTCATATTTTGTATCCCAATCATGACCGCAATTTCAAACTCTGGGCGAAAAAAATCGGGGCATCGCTCAAAGCCAGAGCACACCCGTTATTGAGATGTAACCCCAAATATCTTTATGTCTGTCCGGCCTGCGGGCGGGAATACCCCCGGAGAAAACGGCTGCGGATGGCTTCCTGCGGGGTCTGCACAAAGGGGCGGCATTTCGACCCCCGCTATAAGTTGAAACTGGCCTTATCCAAAAATCATTAAAATCATACCCGAAAACAGACATTTCGGGCCCGCTAACTTGTTAAAAATCAAAAAAATAAGCCGAATTAGAACAATCAGAGTAGTTGCCCGTTAAAAACACTTGACAGCTTTTCGCAATTGACTATATTTGTGGGCTCTGTGAACGAAGGGACGAGTATATTTAATTTAACCGGATTTTTCCGGGGGAAAGATGAAAACATTTATACCAAAAGTTGACAGTCAACAGCGCAAGTGGTTCGTGGTCGATCTGGATGGTGCCGTGCTCGGTCGGGCGGCCCGCGAAGTGGCCAAAATCCTCCGTGGCAAGAACAAGACAATCTTCACGCCGCATCTGGATACGGGCGACAATGTCATCGCTGTCAACGCCTCCAAAGTGAGGGTTACCGGCAATAAGGCCGATTATAAAACGTACTATTCGTTTTCCGGTTATCCGGGCGGCCTGAAGAAAAGATCCTATGACAAAATGATGAGTACCAAGCCGGCCTTTATATTTGAGCACGCCGTCAAGGGCATGCTCCCCAAGAATCGGCTGGGTCGCAAGTTGTTCAGGAAATTGCACGTATATGCCGATGACCGGCACCCTCACATGGCGCAAAAGCCGGAAGTTTGGAAATTAATAAAATAACCGCAAGATAGATTGTAAATGACAGAAACCACATTTTCAGCAACCGGACGGAGAAAAGACGCGGTTGCGCGTGTCGCCATTCGGGTTGGCGGCGGATCGTTTATGATCAATAACAAGTCTCCCAAGGATTACTTGAAACGGGATGTCCTGGTTGATCAGATCAATCTGCCGATGATTGCCACCGATACGCAAGGCAAACTGGACATCATGGTTCAGGTCAAGGGCGGCGGACTATCCGGCCAGGCCGGTGCGGTCAGGCTGGGCGTTTCCCGGGCCCTGGCACAGCTGGACCCGGACCTGCAGCCGATTCTGCGCAAGCAGGGGCTGTTGACGCGCGATCCTCGCTGTGTGGAGCGCAAGAAGTACGGTCAGCCTAAAGCGCGCAAACGGTTCCAGTTCTCCAAACGTTAAAGATGTTCATCCGGAATATCCGGAAATAAACACTTTTTGCCGCAAGCCCGGTGGTCCCCGTCGAAGGGTTCCGGGCTTTAAGGCAAAGGGGAAGATTAAAACCAAAGAAAGGTCTTTTTATGGTCTCTCCGCAGATTCAGGAATTATTGCAGGCCGGCGTCCATTTCGGTCATCAGACGCGCCGCTGGAATCCCAAAATGAAGCCGTTTATCTTTACCGAACGAAACGGTATTTATATCATTGACTTGAACAAAACACTCGAGGCCATCAACGTTGCCTGCCAGAAAGTCCGTGAAATAATTTCTCGGGGCCAGTCGATATTGTTTGTTGGAACCAAGAAGCAGGCCAAAGGCGTCATTCAGGAAGAAGCCGTTCGGGCCGGTCAATATTTCGTCACCGAGCGCTGGTTGGGTGGCATGCTGACCAATTTTTCCACCATAAAGAATTCCATCAAAAAGCTCAAGGATATGGAGCGCATGCGCGACGAAGGTGATCTGGAAAAATTCACCAAGAAAGAACGTTCGCAATTCGATAACCAGATTGAAAAATTAACCAGTGTCCTCGGCGGCATCAAGGATATGAACTATCTTCCGGGCCTGGTTTTCGTGGTCGACGCCAAGAAGGAAAAAATCGCAGTGGCCGAGGCGTCCAAGCTGGGTATTCCGATTATCGCCATCCTCGACACTAATGCCGACCCTGATCCGATCGATTTCCCGATTGCGGCCAACGATGACGCCATCAAATCGATTCGCATTATCACGCGGACGTTAGTCGATGCTGCGCTTGAAACCAAACAGCAGATTTCCGCCGGCGAAATAGTGCCGGGCGGCGACGACGATACTTCGAATCGTTTGCAGGCGTATACCGATACAAGTGAAGATGACATTGATGCAAAATAAAGTCAGCAGAGAAGGAACAGATTGATGGAAATATCCGCCAAAATGGTAAAAGAGCTTCGTGATAAAACCAACGCCGGAATGATGGACTGCAAGAAAGCCCTGGCCGAATCCGGCGGCGATTTCGATAAAGCCGTCACATATTTGCGTGAAAAAGGTATTGCCAAAGCCGCCGCCAAGGCCGGGCGCGAGGCCAAAGAAGGCATCATCACCGCCTATATTCATCCCGGCTCCAAACTTGGTGTTCTGATCGAAATCGACTGTGAGACCGATTTTGTCGCCCGCACCGAAGATTTCCAGAATTTTGCCAAAGACGTGGCCATGCAAATTGCCGCGGCTAATCCGATTGCCGTCACCCGGGATCAGATCGAACCGGCCGCGGTCGAAAAAGAGAAAGAAATTTTCCGTCATCAGGCCATCAACGAAGGCAAGCCGGAAAAAATACTCGACAAAATCGTTGAAGGAAAACTCGAAAAATACTTCGCCGAAACCTGTCTGTTGGAACAACCGTTCGTAAAAAACGCGGATAAGACGATGGAAGAGTATTTGAAAGAAATTATCTCCAAGCTGGGCGAGAATATTGTCATCCGGCGTTTTGCCCGATTTCGGCTGGGTGAAATATAATGGATAGGGACCCGCAACTGAAATATCGCCGGATTCTTCTCAAACTCTCCGGCGAAGCTTTGATGGGTTCCAAATCATTTGGCATTGACACTGCCACCATAAATTCTATTTGTCATCAGATAAAAGAAGTCAATGATGCCGGTCTTGAAGTCGGCATCGTGGTCGGGGGCGGGAATATTTTCCGTGGCCTCGAAGCCTCTGAACAGGGCATGGATCGTGTTGTGGCCGATAATATGGGCATGATGGCCACGATTATAAACGCCCTGGCCATAATGGATTGCCTTGAAGGCATGGGCTCCTATTGTCGCGTTATGTCGGCCGTCAATATCGAGTCTTTCGCGGAACCATATATTCGCCGCCGGGCTATTCGCCATATGGAAAAGGGCCGAATCGTTGTCTTTGCCGGCGGAACCGGCAATCCCTACTTCACGACCGACTCGGCGGCTGCACTGCGGGCCAGCGAAGTCGGGGCCGAAGTTTTAATCAAAGCCACCAAAGTGGAAGGCGTTTATTCCGAAGACCCGATAAAAAACGACAGAGCCGTCTTTTTCGAAAAATTAAGCTACATGGATGTGGTGCAAAAAGAACTCGGGTTCATGGACCTTACAGCCATAACCATGTGTAAGGATAATAAAATGCCGATTATCGTGTTTAATTTGAGAAGGCCCGGCAATTTGAAAAAAATCGTCATGGGCGAAAAGATCGGCACGATAATTTCGTAGATTTTTAAATTTCCAATAGTCAAAGGAGCTTTCCGATGACAGACAAAATACTGGCTGATACCGAAGACCGGATGAACAAAAGCCTGGATACCATCAAAAAAAGCTTTGCGTCCATCCGTTCGGGCAAAGCGACACCATCATTATTGGATGGCGTGAGAGTGGACTATCACGGTACCCTGATGCCTCTCAATCAGTTAGCGTCGGTTTCGGTACCCGAAGCGCGGCTGATGGTAGTGCAATGCTGGGATAAGTCGGCGGTCGGGGAAGTGGCCCGGGCCATTCAGGTGGCCGATTTGGGTCTTAATCCGCAGGTGGATGGCAATATTATCCGTTTGCCAATTCCACCGCTCAACGAAGAACGTCGCCGCGAATTGGTCAAGCAGTGCAAAAAGGGCTGTGAAGAGGGCAAAGTGGCCATGCGCAATATCCGCCGCGATGCCAACGAAACCCTTAAAAAGGCCGAAAAAGACCGCAAAATTTCCGAGGACGAACGAAAACGGGCCGAGGAAAAAGTGCAGGTGTTGACCGACAAATTCGTAGCCAAAATCGACCGGATGATGGAAACCAAGGAAGCCGAGATAATGGAAGTCTAAAAACAGGCTATAGCGAAATTTTCCAAAAACCGGCCGCGGCAACCGTAGGCCGGTTTTTTATTGCCCGTCATCACCAAGTCATTTAACCAAAATGAATTGACAATTATTTTTTAATGGATATATTAGAAACCTTGTTAGGCCCATACTGTGAATTATTTCACAAAAAAGGCAAAAAAAAGAAGGAATTTAATCTTTAAAAAAATAAAATCCGCGGCGCCTATGTACGCGGTGACGGAGAAGCATAAATGGCCAGAAAAAAAATAATCATTATGGGTGCGGCCGGAAGGGACTTCCACAATTTTAATACACTCTATCGCGACAACAAGGACGTTGAGGTGGTGGCTTTTACGGCTACACAAATTCCGGAAATTGAAGGACGGAAATATCCGGCGCAATTGGCCGGGAAATTGTACCCCAAGGGTATTCCCATTGAGGCCGAAGCCGATTTGCTGAGGCTCATCCAGAAACACGGAATCGACGAAGTTATTTTTTCGTATTCGGATGTATCGTATGAATACGTCATGGATAAAGCCGCCTATGTGACGGCCAGCGGGGCGCGTTTTTCCGTCGAGGGTGCTGCTCCGACTATGCTCGAATCGAAAAAACCGGTCGTGGCCGTGTGCGCCATCCGGACCGGCTGCGGCAAATCGCAGACGACCCGCCGCGTCGCGGAAATTCTCAAGAGTATGGGGCTTTCGGTTGTCGTCATTCGTCACCCCATGCCCTACGGTGACCTGGTCAAGCAGGCCTGTCAGAGATTCGCCACGTATAAAGACCTCGACAAACATAAATGTACTATCGAAGAACGTGAAGAATATGAACCGCATATCGACCGCGGCTGTGTGGTCTATGCCGGCGTCGATTATGAAATGATTATCCGTGAGGCCGAAAAAGAAGCCGACATCGTTTTGTGGGACGGCGGCAACAATGACATGCCGTTTTACAAGCCGGACCTGCTGATTACCGTGGTCGATCCGCATCGGGCCGGTCATGAACTGGAGTATTATCCCGGTCAGAATAATTTCATGCTGGCCGACGTCATCGTCATAAACAAGATCGACACGGCCCCCCCGGACGGGGTCATCCAGCTTCGCAACAACATCCGCGCCTATAATCCCGAAGCGGTCGTCGTGGACTGTGCTTCACCCATCAGGGTGGATAAACCTCAAATGATTCAGGGCAAGAATGTTCTGGTCATCGAAGACGGACCGACGACCACGCATGGAGAGATGGAATTCGGGGCGGGCATGATGGCCGCGGTCAAATATGGAGCGGCCGAGATTGTCGACCCGCGGCCGTACACCGTCGGAACCATCAGCGAAACTTTCCAAAAATATCCGGACATCGGCTCATTACTTCCAGCCATGGGCTATTTCGGCAAACAGCTTAAGGACCTGGAAACGACGATCGACAAGGTTAAATGCGATACCGTGATCGTCGCTACGCCGATTGATTTGAACCGTATCATCAGGATTAAAAAGCCATCGGTCAGGGTGCACTATGACCTCCAGGAAATCGGCAAACCTGACCTGGTGGATGTGCTGTCGGCGCACGTCAAGGTCAGCGCGGACAAGCCCCGCCCGCGTGGCAAAAAAAAATAAACTATGGTGAAACTAAACGGCAAATCGGCGGTCATCGCTCTGGGCGGTAATGCCATTACCCGTCCGGAGAAGGAAGACACGATCGCCAACCAGTTCGCCAATACCCGGCAATCGCTGGACGGTATTGTCGAGCTGGCCCGCGATGGTTATAAACTGGTCATTTCGCACGGCAACGGCCCCCAGGTGGGCAACGCCATTTTGCGGGTGGAACTGGCCCGCGGGCAGGCGCCCATTTTGCCACTCGGCATTTGCGTCGCCGATACCGAAGGCGGTATGGGATATATGATCGAGCAATCCCTTCAGAACCGCCTTAAGCGCGAGAATATCGACCGCCCGGTGACGACCATTATTTCGCAGGTACTGGTCGACTTCAATGACCCGCAGATAAAAAACCCGACCAAGTTCATCGGTCAGTTTTACAGCGAGGTCGAGGCCCGCCGGTTTGAAAAAGAGCGCGACTGGGTTATGAAAAAGGACGCCAATCGCGGCTGGCGTCGCGTGGTCGCTTCGCCGCGTCCGCTGGCCGTGGTGGAAGCCGATACGATTAAAACCTTGATTGACAAAGGAACCATCGTCATTGCCGTCGGCGGGGGCGGGATTCCGGTCTATATCGATGATAAAGGCAACCTTGAAGGGGTCGATGCCGTCGTCGACAAGGATTTCGCTTCGGCCGTTCTGGCCCGCGAGATCAGGTCGGAATTTTTGCTGATTTTGACATCGGTCGACAAAGTGGCCATCAATTTCGGCAAACCCGACCAACGCTTTCTGGACAGGATGACGGTTTCGGAGGCCCGGCAGTACATGTTCGATAAACACTTTCCGCCGGGATCGATGGGTCCCAAAATCGAGGCCGCCATACAATTTATCGAAGGTGGAGGCAGGGAAGTGATCATCACTTCCATCGAAAATGCCGGACAGGCATTGCGGGGCAATGTAGGAACGAGGATCGTGCCCGATTGATTATGTGTCGCATATCTGACAGGGTCATTGCGGCCATACTGGAAAAAGGCCGGATTTATGAGGTCGGCGGGGCAGTGCGTGACAGTCTGCTGAATCGAACGATAAATCCCGAAGACCGTGACTATCTGGTTTGCGGAGTTCCTTATAAGGATCTTTCCGAGCTTCTCAAGGAACACGGACGGGTCGATCTGGTCGGGCGTTCTTTCGGAGTCATCAAATTCACGCAGTTCAAAAATAAAGACAGGAAGTACACTTTTGATATCGCTCTGCCGCGGCGGGAGTATTCCACCGGTGTCGGACATCGGGATTTTGATGTTACTTTTGACCCCGATATAAGTATCGAGGACGATCTCACCCGCCGTGATTTTACGATCAACGCCATGGCCGTGGCGCTGGATAATTCAACCCTAATCGACCCGCTGGGAGGCAAAGCCGACCTGGAAAAAAAGCAAATCCGCATGGTGTCGGATAAGTCCTTCCATGAAGACCCTCTGCGCATGCTCCGGGCGATTCAATTTGCGGCCAGATTTGAATTCGAAATTGAAGATAAAACATACCAGTCCATTAAAGAGAACAACGCCCTGATTGAAACCGTGTCGATCGAACGTATTTCCGATGAGCTGAATAAAATGCTGTTCCTTGCGGCCCGACCGTCGATCGGTTTCCGATTGATGCATGAAACCGGTTTGTTGGAGCACGTTTTGCCGGAACTGGAACAGACGGTCGGTATCGATCAGCCCGGGGGATATCATGCGTACGATGTGTTCGAGCACACCATTCGTACCGTCGATGCCTCGCCGCAGGACTTGACAATACGACTGGCGGCACTGTTTCATGACATCACCAAACCGCTGGCCAAACGGCTGACCGAGACCGGCGCGACTTTTTACGGTCATGAGAAGACCGGCTCCGAAGTGGCCAAAGCGGCTTTAAAGCGTCTGCGTTATCCCACGGATACGATCAAGGATGTCGTTACTCTGGTCGAACGGCATATGTTCACGACCGATGTTACCGACAAGGGCCTGCGGCGTCTGATACGCCGGGTCGGCCCCGAATTGATCTTCGATTTGCTGGATTTGCGTCGCGCCGACGTGGAAGCGCAGGGGATGGGTGGCCGGACCGACGATGTCGATGAATTCGAACGCCAGATACAGGAAGAACTGGACCGCAAACCCCCGTTTACCGTCAAGGATTTGGCCATCGACGGTCATGACATCATGGAAAAATTCTCGTTGCCGGAATCTCCCCTGATCGGGGATATTCTGGATTATTTGATAGAAAAGGTTTTGGATGAACCCGGAGACAATACTGAAGATAAACTATTCGAGTATGCCGGGTCGTTTCTGGCCAACAGAGAAAATAAAAGTTCAAGCTAATTATATTCGGAGATAGTGAATGAAAATTCATGAGTATCAGGCCAAGGAAATATTCGCGGCCCACGGTATCCCGGTACCGCAGGGAGAAGTGGCCGAAAACGTCGCCGACGCCGTAGCCATTGCCGAAAAGTACGGTCGTCCGGTCATGGTGAAATCCCAGGTGCACGTCGGCGGGCGGGGCAAGGCCGGTGGCGTGCAGTACGCCGAAAATGTGGAAGCGGTGCGCGTTTGGGCCCAGAAAATCATCGGTATGGATATCAAAGGCCTCCGGGTCAACAAGGTGTTGATTACCGAAGCCGTTGACATCGTTACCGAGGCATACGTCGGTATCATCATTGACCGTTCCACCAAGGCGGCGGTCATCATGGTTTCGGCGGCAGGCGGCATCGATATCGAGGAGGTCGCCGCCAAAACGCCGGAGAAAATACACAAACTGGCGGTTGATCCGATTCACGGCCTGCGCGCCTATCAGGCCCGCGACCTGGCTTCAAAATTATATCGCGACATGAACCTGATTCGGCAGGCTGCGGATATCATCATGAAGCTGTATAAAGTCTTCTGGGCGGTCGATGCCTCGCTGGTTGAAATCAACCCGCTCATTACGACACCCGATGGTAAAGTTCTGGCCATCGACGCCAAACTCAACGTCGACGACAACGCCCTGTACCGGCACAAGAATATTGCGGCCATGAGGGACCTGGACGCCGAAGAGCCCTCGGAGGTCATGGCCCGAGAAGGGGATTTGAGTTTTGTCAAGCTCAACGGAAATATCGGCTGTATCGTCAACGGCGCCGGGCTGGCCATGGCCACAATGGACTTGGTCAAGCACTATGGCGGCGAACCGGCCAACTTCCTTGACATCGGCGGTTCATCCAATCCGCAGAAAGTCCTGACCGCCATGCGTATTATTTTGGGTGACCCCAACGTCCGGGCCATATTGATAAATATTTTCGGTGGCATCACCCGGTGCGATGATGTCGCCAACGGCATTGTCATGGCCTACGAAGAACTAAAACCGGAAGTCCCGATTGTGGTTCGACTGACCGGAACCAATGAAAAAGAGGCGCTCAAAATCCTCAAGAAGATCAACCTGGAATCGGGCGAAACGCTTGACCAGGTCGTCAAAAAGGCCATTGCTTTGTCTGAAGCCGAAAATCAAATCGCAGGAGGGGCCGCATGAGTATTATAATCGACAAAAAGACGAAAGTGATTGTGCAGGGTATCACGGGGCGTGATGGTTCCTTCCACGCCGATCAAATGAAGAAGTACGGCACCGATGTTGTCGGTGGCGTAACCCCGGGCAAGGGCGGCCAGAAGGTGAACGGGATACCGATTTTCAATACCATGGCCGAAGCCGTCGCCGCGACCAAAGCCAACACGTCGGTTATCTATGTCCCGCCGGCCTATGCCATTGACGCCATATATGAGGCGGCCGACGCCGGAGTAAAGCTTATTGTTTGTATTACCGAGGGCGTCCCGGCCAATGATATGATGCCGGTCTATCATTATCTCAAGCACAAGGGAGTCCGCCTGATCGGACCCAATTGCCCGGGATTGATAAGCCCCGACAAGTCGAAAGTCGGTATCATGCCCGGCACAATTGTCAAAAGCGGGCCAATCGGTGTCGTCTCCCGCTCGGGAACGCTGACCTATGAAGCCATCTGGGCTTTAACCTGCGCCGGGCTGGGACAGACGACCTGCATCGGCATTGGCGGCGACCAGATCATCGGGACGAATTTTATCGACACGCTGGCAATGTTTGAAGCCGACCCGGCCACCAAAGCGGTGGTTATGATCGGCGAGATCGGCGGCTCTGACGAAGAAGAAGCGGCCAAATTCATCAAGAAAAGCATGACCAAACCGGTGGTCGGCTTTATCGCCGGGCGGACGGCCCCGCCGGGAAAGCGGATGGGTCACGCCGGGGCGATTATATCCGGCGGATCAGGCACAGCCGAAGAAAAAGTCAAGGCTTTTGGTGCGGCCGGCATTCCGGTGGCGGCCTCGCCGACCGAAATTCCAAGACTGATCAAAGAGGTCTTGGCCGCAAAGAAAAAGAAAGCGGTCAAAACACCCTCCAAGACCAGGGCGGCTGGGAAAAAATCGCCTGCCAAAGCAAAAGCCAAACCCAAACCCAAACCCAAACCGGGGAAAACAGCAAAGAAGAAGTCCAGGTAATCGCGATAGAGGTGCTTCGATAGTACCAGAGGAGTCTTATTGATGAGTGAAGCTGAACCGGAACAGAAGATTCCGGAAGTTAAGGAAAAAGAGCCGAAATATGTGTACGGACCCGGTGACCCGCCCCCGTTAAACATATTTTTGCATTGGTGCAAAGGCTGTAATATCTGCATTGCCTATTGCCCCAACAAGGTATTGGAACCGGACCGTGACGGCAAACCGGTTCTGGCCCACCCCGAAAAATGTACACAGTGCGCAATCTGCTGGCTGCATTGCCCGGATTTTGCCATAACCTCCAATTACAAGTGATGGAGGAGTAGGAATGTTAGAATACGGAAAAACCAAATTGCTTCAGGGTAATGAAGCGTGCGTGTACGGCGCCCTGTACGCCGGGGTACAATTTTTCGCCGGGTACCCGATCACGCCCTCGACCGAAATCGCCGAAGGCATGGCGCGCATATTACCTCATATCGGCGGCAAATTCATACAGATGGAAGATGAAATAGGTTCCATCGCGGCCATCATCGGCGCTTCCAACGCGGGATGCAAATCCATGACGGCGACGTCGGGTCCCGGTTATTCGTTGATGCAGGAAAATATCGGCTACGCCTATATGACCGAAACGCCCTGCGTCATTATCGACGTTCAGCGCGGCGGTCCCTCGACCGGCCTTCCGACCAAGATCGCTCAAGCCGATATGATGCAGGCGCGCTGGGGGACCCACGGTGACTATAACGCCATCGCCCTGGCACCTTCCAGCGCCAAAGAGTGCTTTACCGAAACGGTCCGGGCTTTTAATCTTTCCGAAAGGTTTCGCACACCGGTCACGGTTCTGACCGACGAAGTCCTGGGACACATGCGCGAAATCATGACCATCCCGGAGGAGGGTGAGCTGAAGGTCCACAAGCGGCAGAAGCCGGACGTACCCCCTGACTGGTACCGTCACTTTGAGATTACGCCAAGTCTGGTCAGTCCCATGGCCGCGTTCGGCGAAGGCTATCGTTATAATATCTCCGGTTTGACCCATGACCCCGATGGTTTTCCGACCGCCGTTCCCTCGGAAATCAAAGCCAAGCTGGAGAAATTGCACCATAAGATCGACAATTACCTGGATGAAATCACCAGTTTCCGCACGGAAATGATGGATGACGCGCACGTTGCCGTATTTTCTTACGGGACGGTGGCACGGGCGAGCTATCAGGCCGTGAAAATGGCCCGGGAAAAACGCATTAAAGTCGGCGCCATTCAGCCGTTCACCATCTGGCCCATCGATGAGGCCAGAATCAAGAGCATGCTTGACGGCGTCAAAAAAGTGATCGTCGCGGAATTGAATATGGGGCAGTTGTTTTATGAAATTCAGCGTGTGGCCCCGAAGAGTACCGAGGTATTCCATCTTGGCCGTTACGACGGCGAAGTGATGACGCCTCTCCAGATACTTCAAAAAATAAGGGAGGTGCTCTGATGAACAAAACCGTAATCAAGTCGGACGTAACGCACCATTACCTCCGACCCAAGAAAAAATTCCCGAACGTCTGGTGTGCCGGATGCGGCAACGGTATTGTCATGGGGGCGCTTATCCGGGCCATCGATTCCCTGGGCTATGACAAGGACGAGGTCGCGGTGGTTTCGGGTATCGGTTGTTCCAGTCGTATGCCCGTCTATCTTGATTTTGCCACGCTGCATACCACTCACGGACGCGCCCTGGCTTTCGCAACCGGCGTCAAAATAGCCAAGCCGCACATGAAGGTGATCGTGATAACCGGCGACGGCGATGCCCTGGCCATCGGCGGCAACCACTTTATCCATGCCTGTCGACGCAACATCGATATCACGACCATTTTGATAGACAATAAAATCTATGGCATGACCGGTGGCCAGTTTGCGCCGACCACACCGGGAGGTGCCATCGCCACGACCGCGCCGCATGGCAATTACGAAAAGCAATTCGACGTGGTCAAGCTGGCCATCGGGGCCGGGGCGTCGTATGTGGCCCGCGGAACGGTGTATCATGTGGATCAGCTGGAAAAGCTGATCGTGGGCGGACTGAAGAAAAAAGGTTTTGCCGTGATCGATACATTTTCGAACTGCCACACTTATTTCGGACGGTTCAATCGTGAGGGTGACGCCGTGGAAATGATCCGCTGGTTTAAAAAGAACGCCCTTCCGGTTGAAGCGGTGGAGAAAATCCCGCCGGAGAAAAGAGTCGGCAAATTCGTAACCGGGCTGATTTATGAATCCGATGCGACCGAATTCTGTGATGAGTACCAGATGCTGGTCGATCGGCTGGCCGGAAAGGGGAACGCGCAATGACGACCAGAGCGGCATCCAAATCAATGGGCAAAAAAGACGGAAGCGAAAAACCGGAAGACCGCTATGAGATTCGCCTTTCCGGATCGGGCGGTCAGGGACTGATTCTGGCCGGCGTGATTCTGGCCGAAGCGCTGGGAATCGGCGACGGAAAAAACGTAGTACAGACTCAATCCTATGGGCCGGAAGCGCGCGGCGGCGCCAGTCGGGCCGACCTGGTTGTGGCCGACGGGGAAATATATTATCCTAAAACGATGAAGCTGGATCTGCTTCTGGCTCTGACACAGGAAGCCTGTGACAAGTATTATCCGGACCTTAAGGAAGGCGGCACCCTCATTGTTGATTCCACGATGGTGACACAGGTCCCGACCAAGAACTATTATGGTCTGCCGTTCATGCAACTGGCCCGGGAAGAAGTCGGTATTGTCATGGTGGCCAACGTGGTGTCGCTCGGAGCTATTTCCGAATTGACCGGTATCGTGACGCGTGATTCCATCCGCAACGCTGTGCTGGCAAGAGCTCCGCGCGGAACGGAAGAAAAAAACAAAAAGGCGCTGGAACTGGGCATCGAAGCCGCCAAAAAACTATTGAAAGAAAAACGGTGATGGCCAAAGAACGCACTTTGCTTATTGTCAAGCCCGACGCTTTCAAACGCGGCCTGACGGGATACATCATCTGGCGGCTGGAAAAGGCCGGATTCGCTCTGGCCGATATGCGCCTGGAACGCCTGACCAGGGAAAAAGCCCGCGAGTTCTATGCTGTCCACAAAGGCCGGCCATTTTACGAAGACCTCGTGGATTTCATGACGTCGAGCCCGGTCGTGGCTCTGGCGCTGGAAAAAGAAAACGCCGTGGCCGATTTGCGTACTTTTATCGGCGCCACCGACCCGGCCAAAGCAGCCTGCGGGACGATTCGTCAGGAAATGGCATTGAATATTCAGGAGAATTCGGTACACGCCTCCGATTCTCCTGAAAATGCCGCGCGCGAAGTCGCCTTCTTTTTCGGTTGATATGGAAATACGAATTCGTTATATGAATATCGAATTTCCCTTGATTATTCCGAATACGGCTCACTGTGATGAATTCCGCGGACGGTCAGTGGACGATATCATGACACCGGATAGCTTATTTGAGGATATCAAAAGGGCCGAAGCCGATTTGTTTGATCTGGATTCGGCCCAGGTGTACATTGTTAACGACGCCTATCGGCCGACGCCGACCGCTCTTATCCTTGACTGGCTGGCACAGCACAATCGCCTGAATGGCGACTCGATATTTATCGTCGCGACCGGGACTCACGCGGCACCGACGGAAAAGCAGCTGCGGAGCATATTCGGTAATCATCTGTCATCACTGCGCCGCCGCATTATAATTCACGACAGCCGCAGGGCCGAAGAATTAATCGAGGTGGGCCATGATAATGATGGCAGTCCGGTTTTGCTGCATCGGGCCGTTGCCGAAGCGGACAGGATTGTCGTTATCGGATCGGTCGAACCGCATTTCTTCGCGGGGTATACCGGCGGCCGAAAATCGTTGTTTCCGGGTGTCTGTGATTATGCCACGACGGTACGTAATCATAATCGAGCTGTCAGTTTCGAGGCCATGCCCATGAAACTGAAAGATAATCCGGTTGACGAGCATTTGCGGGGATTAATGAAACTGGTTCACGACAAAATGCTGTTCGGCATTCAGGTCGTTTGCGCGGCGGATTCTGAAAACGTGAACGTTTATATCGGTCAATTAGATGATGCTTTTCAAAGAGCCTGCAGGGCGGCCGAGTATGTTTACGGTGCGACCGTTGACCATTCGTATGACCTGCTGTTGGCGGAAGTTCTGCCGCCGCTCGACAGCAATCTCTACCAATTGCAAAAATCCCTGGAAAACTGCCAGCGGGCCGTCACCGACGGCGGTACCATCGTCTTGTTTTCATCGTGCCATGAGGGTATCGGTTCATCGGGTTTTTACCATCTGGCGGACAAATGGCGTCCGGGGATGCGATTTACGGGGGAAGAGGCATTCGGGTGGCACAAGCTGGAAAGGGTCCATAAAATTAACCAAAGAGTAAACGTATGTTTATTTTCGGAATTGCCGGATGAAATTCCCGAAAAAGTATTTTTCAGTCCGGTTCGTTCGCCGCAGGCGCTCGTCGATAGTTATTTTCAGGATAATGAAAAGGCCGCGCTGGCGGTGGTCCGCGATGCCGGACACACGGTGTTGATTAGTCCATAGGTAGGATAAATTCTCGAAACAAACGGAGGAAGAATGAACAAGAAAATCGCAGTTATCGGTGCCGGGAACGTCGGCGCCAGTGTTGCGCAGTACATGGCGGAAGCCAATCTGGGCGACGTTGTCATGATTGACATCATCGAGGGCATGCCGCAGGGAAAAGCTCTCGATTTGACGCAGGCCGGCCCCATCCGGGGTTACAATTGCATGGTTACCGGCAGTAACGATTACAAGGATATCAAAGACGCCGATTTGGTCATCATGACCGCCGGTCTGGCCCGTAAACCCGGCATGTCGCGTGAGGACCTGCTGGCCATGAACGCGGAAATCGTCGGGACGGCGGCCAAGAACATCAAGAAATACGCTTCCAAAGCGTATGTAATTGTCGTTTCCAATCCGCTGGACATCATGACTTATCACATGTGGAAAGTCACCGGCTTCCCGACCAATCGCGTCTGCGGTCAGGCGGGAGTGCTCGACTCGACTCGTTTCCGTGCCTTTGTGGCGATGGAACTGGGCGTGGCCATGAAGGATGTTCAGGCGATGGTCCTCGGCGGACATGGCGACACGATGGTGCCGCTGCCCCGTTATACCACCGTGGGCGGAATTCCCATCAAGGAATTGATCGAATCCAGGCGCGTCAATGAAATTGCCGAGCGCACCCGCATGGGCGGCGGCGAAATCGTCAAATTGCTCAAGACCGGTTCGGCCTACTATGCGCCGGCGGCGGCGACGGTCGAAATGGCCCGCTCGATTCTGTGCGACGAAAAACGCGTCCTGCCCTGCTCGGCCTATCTCGACGGGCAGTACGGCATCAAGGATATCTATATCGGCGTGCCGATTGTCCTCGGTGCCAAAGGTGTGGAAAAAGTCATCGAGCTGGAATTGTCGAAGAAGGAACTGGCCGATTTGCAGGCTTCGGCCAAGAATTACAAGGGCGTCCTTCAGGAAATCGGTTACTGATAAGGGAGTATTATCGTGGCACCTAAGTACAAACATATAAAAATCCCCGAAAAGGGTCAGAGAATAACTTTCAAAGACGGCAAAATCGTCGTTCCCGACCGTCCCATTATCCCCGTCATCGAGGGCGACGGTATCGGTCGCGATATCATGAAGGCGACCCGCGTGGTGGTCGATGCCGCCGTGGAAAAGGCGTACAAGGGTAAAAAGAAGATCGCCTGGATGGACATCTATGCCGGTGAAAACGCCATGCGCATTTACAAGGAATGGGCCCCGAAAGAAACCTTTGACGCTATTTCTTACTATTATGTGGCGCTCAAAGGCCCGCTGACCACTCCGATCGGCGGCGGTTTCCGCTCGCTCAACGTAACCCTGCGCCAGGTGCTCAACCTGTACGCCTGCGTTCGCCCGGTACGATATTTCCAGGGCGTGCCCTCACCGGTCAAGGAACCGGAAAAGATGGACGTGATCATATTCCGTGAGAACACCGAAGACGTGTACGCCGGAATCGAATGGCAAAAGGGCACGACCGACGTCAAAAAGGTCATCGGCTTTCTGAACACGACCATGAAAAAGAACATCCGTTCCGATTCGGGCATAGGTATCAAACCGATATCCGTCACGGGAACCAAACAGCTGGTGCGTAAGGCCATCCGGCACGCCATCGACCGCAAGCTCCCGTCGGTGACCCTGGTGCACAAGGGCAACATCATGAAGTACACCGAAGGCGCTTTTCGCGACTGGGGTTATGAAGTTGCCAAAAAGGAATTCGGAAAGTACACCATCACCGAAGACGAACTCTGGTCGAAGTACAAAGGCAAGCAGCCCAGAGGCAAGATCGTCATCAAAGACCGCATTGCCGACTCCATGTTCCAGCAGATACTGACCCGCACCGATGAGTATGCCGTCCTCGCGACGCCCAATCTCAATGGCGATTATCTGTCCGATGCCTGCGCGGCGCAGGTGGGCGGACTGGGCATGGCTCCCGGCGCCAATATCGGCGACAAGGTCGGCCTGTTCGAGGCGACCCACGGGACCGCTCCCAAATACGCCGACAAGGACATGGTCAACCCGGGATCGCTGATTTTATCGGCAGTGATGATGCTCGAATACATGGGCTGGGACAAACCAGCGACGATGATTACCAAGGCCCTGGAAACGACGATAAAGAAAAAGACGGTAACGTACGATCTTCATCGTCAGATGAAAGGCGCCAAGAAAGTCTCGACGTCGCAGTTTGCCGAGCACATCGTAAAGAACATGAAATAGTAATCTATTAAATTCATATTCTTAGTAGGGCAGAACCCTTTATGGGTTCTGCCTTTTTATCGATCGTTTTGCATAGGTGACCAATCTGCTGCGGTCCTGGACCAGAATTAACATAATGACAAAATGATTCTTATGGCTTAAAACATAATATCACTACATTCGCCTTTTATTTCGTTAATAGAAGGCTTAAATGGGCTTTGCATTATACTGAATTGGCGTAATAGGCAAATCGCCGGAATATATGCACGATTTGCTTGGTCTTAAGGCCAGCGGCGTTTTTGAAGACGTCCCCAAGTCTGAGGTTACTGGAATTGAAATTGGCGACTGGCATATTGTTATTGCAAACGAAGAATATTTGATACCCATCTTAAAAACCAACCCGAAGTCTTTGTCGACTGGCTGTGAGGTTGTATGTTGCTTTGTCGAAGAACATGTCATGTTTAGCCAGGCAGAAGGGTGGAACAACAAAAGAGAATCTGGGTAGTTCTTCATAATTCCAAACTTGGCCTGACCCATTTGGTGGAAAAGGGCAATTTCCCGTCGGAATATACTTCGATAAAAAGTCGATTACTTTCCGAACAAGAATCAGGAAACCGTAAAGAAGAGGTTGACTACGTTTTTGATATACCCGTACAAACAGCCGCAGCTGCAACCGGGTTTCGTCATGACAGAGTAATACCGGGAATTGATCGACCTTTTCAAGTTCTAACTCCACTTCCGCCGAATCTTTCGCCATTAAATATGTTAATTGCGCGGATCAGAAATTTGATATCCAGATTGAGTTATTGAGATACGAAAAATATTAACAAAAACCGCCGGGCGTTACACCCGGCGGTTTTTATGTACGAAATATATTCAAAAGATCAAAATCATCCGGCTTTCTGCGCCGGGGTTTCTTCTTCCTTTTTCCCTTCGTCAATCATAGGTAATCCAAGCACATAGCGATGAATCGCCCGCGCCGCAACTTTCCCGGCACCGGCCGCCAGAATCACCGTCGCACCGCCGGTGACAATATCGCCCCCGGCAAAGACGCCTTTGCGCGAGGTCATCATGGTTTTTTCATCGACCGTAATATTACCCCATCGGTTGGTATTTAAACCCGGCGTCGTTTGCGGAATCAGCGGGTTGGAGCTGTTGCCGACCGCAATCACGACCGTATCGACCGGCAGGGTGAAATTGGAGCCTTCTATGGGCACCGGCCGACGACGTCCGGAGCTGTCAGGTTCGCCCAGTTCCATGCGGATGCATTCCATGTGCGTCACCCAGCCGTCAGAGTTGCCGATAAACCGAATCGGGTTGGTCAGGAAATTGAACTGAACACCCTCCTGCTCGGCGTGGTGGATTTCCTCGATACGGGCGGGCATTTCGGTGCGACTGCGGCGATAGATAATATACCCGTTTTCCGCACCGAGACGCAAAGCTGTGCGTACCGAATCCATTGCCGTGTTGCCGCCGCCGAGGACGGCCACGTTTTTGCCGACAAAGATGGGCGTATCCATATTCGGGAAGTCATAAGCGGCCATTAAATTCGAGCGCGTCAAAAATTCGTTGGAAGAATAGACGCCGTTGAGATTTTCACCCTCGATATGCATGAAGTTGGGGAGTCCCGCCCCGGTACCGATAAAGACGGCGTCGAATCCGGCCTCTAAGAGTTCATCCACCGTATCGAGCTTGCCGACCACGAAGCTGTTGTTGACTTCGACCCCGAGTTTTTTTAAATAGTCCACCTCTGAAGCCACGATGGCTTTGGGCAGACGAAATTCCGGGATGCCGTAAATCAATACTCCGCCCAGTTTATGCAGGGCTTCATAGATAACTACTTTATGCCCCAACAGCGCTAGGTCGGCGGCAACGGTTAATCCGGCCGGCCCGGAACCGACCACGGCGATTTTCTTGCCCGTGGCTTTTGCGGTTTTAGGGATTTCGATCAACTTATTGTTGCGTTCGAAGTCGGCCACGAAGCGCTCCAGATACCCGATCGCGACCGGTTTGTACTTGGCCCCGAGAACGCAGACTTTTTCGCACTGCTCTTCCTGCGGGCAGACCCGTCCGCAGATGGCCGGGAGGGCGTTGGTTTCCTTTATCTTGCGAGCCGCCCCGACAAAATCACCGGCGCGCACCTTGAGAATAAAAGCCGGAATATCCACTTCTACCGGACAACCCTCGATGCACTTGGGATTCTTGCATTCGATGCACCGCCACGATTCGGCGATAGCCATCTCCGGGGTAAGACCGAAAGGTACTTCCTGAAAGTTTTTCTTCCTGGCCCGGGGATCCTGCTCCGGCATTTTGACGCGCGGCAGCTGCATCCGCTCCTTTTTGGTCATGTCATTGAATTTTTTATTTTCCGTCATGGCCGTATCCTAAGTCGTCTTATTTTTGAGTTCGGCCGCCGCTTTGGCCAGGCGACAATGATCATTTTCGAGAAATTTATCGTAGGCCAGTTTTTCATAGCGATGGTACATTTTCTGGCGTTTGGTCATTTCATCGAAATCGACTTCATGGCCGTCGAAATCCGGGCCATCGACACACGCGAATTTGGTTTTGCCGCCAACCGTCACCCGGCACGCCCCGCACATACCGGTGCCATCCACCATAATCGGATTGAGACTGACATAAGTTTTAATTTTCGGTTCGCGGGTGGTGTTGACGACCGCTTTCATCATCGGCACCGGACCGATAGCGATGACCATGTCTATTTTATCTCCGCCGTCGATCATCTGCTGCAAAATGGTCGTGACAAAACCGTGGGTGCCGAAGGAACCGTCATCGGTGGATATTTTCAACTCGTGCGAGGCGAAGGCAAGTTCCTCTTCGAATATAAGCAGGCTTTTTGTTCGGGCGCCGATTATGCTCGTGACTTTGTTACCCGTGTCTTTGAGAGCCTGGGCGATGGGGTAGATGGGCGGAATCCCGACGCCGCCGCCGATACAGACGCAATGGCCGAACTTCTCGACGTGCGAGGGAAGACCGAGCGGGCCGACGACATCGGCGAAAAAATCGCCTTTCTTCATGCGGTTCATGGCGGCCGAGGTTTTACCCACTTCCTGGATAACGACGGTGAGTATGCCGTTTTTGCGGTCGAGTCCGCCGATGGACATGGGGATTCGCTCCCCGGCCTCGTCCTTGCGCAAAATCACGAATTGCCCGGCTTTGGCTTTGGATACCAGATGAGGAGCCTTGATACGAAACTGGTGAACTTTCTCGCACAACTCCTTTTTATCCAGAATCTCGAACAACGCGCCTCCTCGCCGATTGTACGGCTTAATATCTCAAAATTACTTATTCAAATTTGCCACGATGTCACGAGTATCCATGGCAATTACCAATTCTTCATTTGTTGGAATCGCCAGCACTCTGGTGGGCGAATCGTCACGACTGATGTCGGCTTCGATATTGATCGCTTTGGCGTTCTTATCGGGGTCAATGGCAATTCCCAGAAATTCCAGACCCTGGCAAGTATGAGCACGGACATCGGGTGAATTCTGCCCGATCCCGGCGGTGAAAACGACGCAATCCAGCCCGCCCATGGCGGCGGCATAAGCGCCGATATATTTTTTCAGGCGGTAGCAGTATATGTCGAAGGCCAGCTTGGCGTTGGTATGTCCATCCTTTTTGGCGGAGACGATCTCGCGCATGTCCGATGATACTCCCGAAATTCCCGCCAGCCCGGAGTGCTTGTTCATAAGGGTATTCGCTTCGTGCAACGTTAACTCTTCACGGCCCATAATATGCAGAATTACGGCCGGGTCCATGTCGCCGCAACGGGTCCCCATCAAGAGACCTTCCAAAGGGGTAAAGCCCATCGATGTATCTACCGAGCGGCCCCGGTCGACGGCGGCGATGGAGGCGCCGTTGCCGAGATGGCAGGTGACAGTCCGTAATTGGCTAATCGGTTTGCCCAGCATATCCGCGGCCCGTTCGGAAACATAGCGATGCGAAGTTCCATGAAAGCCATAGCGGCGAATACTGTACTGCTTGTACATGACATAGGGCAAGCCATATATGTAAGCCTCGGGCGGCATATTGCAGTGAAAGGCGGTGTCAAACACGGCCACCTGGGGAACATCGGGCAGGTTTTTTCGACAGGCGTCAATACCGCGAAGGTTATGCGGGTTATGCAGCGGCGCGAGGTCGATCAGTTTGCGAATCTGCCTCAATACTTCCTGGTCGATTAAAATTGATCCGGTGAATTTTTCACCGCCATGAACGACCCTATGCCCGATGGCATGGATTTCGGACTTACTTTTAATAACGCCATGGTTTTCCGAAAGCAACACCGAAATTATATGCTCGATGGCAACAATATGGTCCAGCATCTCACCCGTGATTTTAACCTCGGGACGGTCCATCGGCTTATGAGTCAGAACGGCCCCCGACATGCCGATGCGGGTGACATCGCCGGTGGCCAGCGCCGCCTTTTTGTCGGTATCGAAGAACTGATACTTGACCGATGAGGAACCGCAGTTTAAAACGAGTATGTTCATGATTAAACGTGTCCTTTTTTAACGATATCGCTTTCACCGAGCCGATTGCCTTCTTCGTCATACTTGAAAAAGCCCTCGCCCGATTTGATTCCCAAATACCCCGCCCGGACCATTTTGCGCAGCAGGGGACAGGGGTTGTATTTATGTTCGGAAAGTTCTTTCAGAAGATTTTCCATCCATGACATGACGACGTCCAGACCCATCATATCGGCCAGTGCCAGCGGCCCGACATTGAACCCGAAACCGAGTTTCATGGCCCGGTCCACGTCGCGGGCCGAGCAGATGCCCTCCATGACGACGTGCATGGCTTCGTTGATAAGCGGGACAATTACCCGGGTGGTCACATAGCCCGGGTATTCAAAAACGCTGATGGGGGTTTTGCCGAGAAGGTCGGCGAACTCCCGCGCCGTTTTGAATGTTTCTTCGGATGTTTTCAGGCCGCGAATGATTTCAACAATCGGGATGGCCGGGACGGGGTGCAGAAAGTGCATCCCGATCAACTTTTCCGGGCGATCGGTCGCGGCGGCCAGTTCGCTAATGGATAGAGTGGCCGTATTGGTGATGAAGACAACTTCGTCGGGACAGAGATCGTCAAGCTTCTGGAATAATTCGCGTTTTTGACGCATTATATCGGGTATCGCCTCGATTATCAGGTCGGCCTTTTTGGCATCCTGAAGGTCCGCCGAAGGCGAAATGCGAGACAGTATAGCTCTCTTTTCCGCCTGGGTCTTTCCCCATTTCTTTATTTCCTGGTCGATACGTTCGCCTACGCCCAGAATGCCCTTGTGAGCGTTTTTTAAAGTGCGATCCAGAAGTATAACTTCAGTTCCCGTGCCGGCCGCGGCTTCAGCCAACCCCTGACCCATTACCCCGGCACCGACAATCAGAATTCTATTGAAAGCCATTTAAGTCCGCCTTTCGGATATGTGAAAAAAGTAACAAATTCACGTCATATTATATATAAAAGCGGATTTCTGGCAAGTGCTTTTTTGCGAATTTAGAAATGCCTTCCGGTAGTGGTCGACGATATCTTAAATCCTTGATATCGAATTTTTTATGAGACCTTTAAAACATCGGGAAAAGGACATCGAAGGAAAAGTGAGGACATATTGTTATATATAAAAATCGGGAACGAGTCGCCTTATGCAGGTCATGAATATACTGTATATGAATAACCGGCCTAATATTTTGCTTGACAGAATCGATAATTATATATATGATAGCAGTTTACATTAGATTGGGTATGTTTTTTCGAACTGTAAAATAGGATGGGCGATTAGCTCAGTTGGTTAGAGTGCCTGCTTGACATGCAGGAGGTCACTGGTTCGATTCCAGTATCGCCCACCATTTTTAGCGGGATATAAGTCGTATAATGTAACGATTTATGCCCGCTTATAGTTTAGGTATGAGTAACGTAACGATTACATTGCCGGACGGTTCATCGAAGTCTTACCCTGCGGGAACGACCGGTCTTGACATCGCCAAATCAATTTCTTCGCGACTCGCCAAGGAGGCCATCGCGATAAAAGTCGACGGTAAAGTCCGGGATTTGAACAGCGAAATCGACACCGATGCTCTCGTGCAGGTTGTTACATTTGACGACCGTGAAGGCAAAGAAACCTTCTGGCATTCATCGGCTCATATCATGGCCCAGGCGGTACTGGACCTGTTCCCCGGCACCCGGCTGGCCATCGGCCCTCCGATAGAAGAAGGCTTTTACTATGATTTTGAAATCGAAAAGCCGTTTTCCCCCGAGGACCTGGATCGTATCGAAAAACGCATGCAGGAGATCATCGATGAAAAATCAGAATTCTGCCGCACCGAAGTCTCCCGCGAAGAAATGTTGAAAAAATACCGCAAACAAAATGCTTTGTATAAAATCGAGATGCTCGAAGAGGACATCCTCGATGACCGCGTCACCGTGTACAGCCATTCCCGGTTCGAAGATTTATGCCGCGGGCCGCATATCCCCAATACCGGGATGATAAAGGCCTTCAAACTGATTTCCTCGTCTGGCGCCTATTGGCGCGGCGACGAGAAACGAACCATGCTTCAGCGGATATATGGCGTTTCATACCCCAAAAAGAGCATGCTCGACGAATATCTCTTTCGGCTGGAAGAAGCCAAAAAAAGAGACCACCGGACGCTCGGAAAACAGCTGGAGTTGTTTCATATCACCAATGAAGTCGGTGCCGGGCTGGTATTGTGGCTGCCCAAAGGAGCGACCATACGCAACGAAATTGAAAATTTCTGGCGTGAAGAACATATTGAAAACGGTTATGAACTCGTTTTCAGCCCGCATATCGCGAATCTGGAGTTATGGCACCGCTCCGGGCATACCGACCATTATGCGGAAAACATGTATGAACCGATAAAAATCGATGACCAGCGCTACCAAATCAAACCGATGAATTGCCCGTTTCACATTCACATGTATAAGGCGCGGCGCTGGAGCTATCGTGATTTGCCACTTCGCTGGGGAGAACTGGGGACGGTGTATCGTTACGAGATGCCGGGAGTTCTGCACGGACTGATGCGGGTACGCGGGTTTACGCAGGATGACGCCCATCACTTCGTTTCGCCGGAGGGCATGGAGGATGAACTGGTTTGGCTGATAAAATTCTGCATCCACATTCTGGACGCCTTCAGATTTCCGGCCTATGATATTTACCTGGCAACTCGTCCGGAAAAAGCCATTGGTGACGTGGCCGATTGGGAGAAAGCCCAGAATGGCCTGCGCCGGGCGATGGACCTTCTCGATTTAAAGTATTCGGTCGATGAAGGCGGCGGCGCTTTTTACGGGCCGAAAATTGACATTAAAATTAAAGATGCCCTGGGACGAAGCTGGCAATGCTCGACCATCCAGTTTGATTTCAGCCTGCCGGAGAGGTTTGATTTGACCTACGCCGACAAGGATGGCCAGCTGAAGCGGCCGTATATGATTCACCGGGCGCTTTTGGGCTCGATCGAAAGATTTTTCGGGGTTTTAATTGAGCATTACGCCGGGAAATTCCCGCTCTGGCTGGCGCCGGTGCAGGCTCGAATACTGCCGATTACCGACGATTTCAATGATTATGGTCGCTCCGTTGTCGACAGGCTCAAGGCGGCCGGTCTTCGCTGTGAGCTGGATTCTCGCTCCGAAAAAATCGGCCACAAGATTCGTGAATCGGAGTTGCAGAAAATCCCGTATATGCTTATAATTGGAGCCAGGGAAAAGGACGCCGGCCAGGTTTCGCTTCGAATACATGGCTATGGCGATAAGGGTTCTTTTGACGTGGATGAGCTGATCGATAAAATGAAAGAGGAAATTCGAACCAGGGCGGCCAGTCCGCAGTTGATTTGAGGAGGATAAAATAAACCAGAAAAAAGAGACCGTTCGGGTCAACGAGCGCATTAAGATTTCTCCGGTCAGGTTGATCGGTCATGACGGTGAACAGATAGGAATTCTGCCGGTCAAGGAAGCCCTTCAGCGGGCGCGCGACGTCCATCTGGACCTGGTCGAAGTATCGCCCAACAGCAAGCCTCCGGTGTGCCGGATAATGGATTTCGGTAAGTACAAGTACGAAATGTCCAAGAAGGCCCGGCAGGCCAAGAAGAAGCAACATACCGTCGAAATGAAATCGATGCGATATCGACCGAAAATTGACGACCACGATTTCAATTTCAAGACACGCCACGTGCGCGAGTTTTTGATGCAGGGAAGCAAAGTCAAAGCTTTCGTGATGTTTTCCGGACGGGAAATGGCTCATACCGAATATGGTTTCAAGATTTTGGAAAGAGTTGTGAAAGAACTTGAAGATATAAGTACCGTAGGGCAGGAACCGAAAATGGAAGGCCGTCGGCTGAACATGATTCTGGTCCCGAAACTGCAGGCGATAAAAGACATCAAAAAAAGGATGGATAATGCCCAAGATAAAAACGAGCAAGTCCGCCGCGAAACGGTTCAAGAGGACAGCAACGGGTAAGATCAAACGGCGTAAAGCCTATCATACCCATATCCTGACGAAAAAGAGCGCCAAGCGGAAAAGAAACCTGCGCAAGCAGACTCTGGTTAGTAAGGTTGAAGCCCAGAAAATCGGGCGGCTGATACCGAATTCATAAAGCCCGACAGGAGTATTGATAAAATGCCACGTGCCAAGAATAATGTTGCCGCCCATAGACGTCACAAAAAGGTCCTGAATAAAGCCCGCGGGAATTATGGCGGCCGTTCCCGGTTGTATCGTACCGCGCTGGAAACCGTCCATAAAGGCATGACTTATGCCTATCGTGATCGGCGCAATAAAAAGCGGGAATTCCGCAGTCTCTGGATTACGAGAATATCGGCCGGGGTCAGGCAGTTCGGCTTGAATTATTCGACCTTTATGGCGGGTCTCAAAAAGGCCGGGATTGGGCTCGACCGCAAGAATTTAGCCGACATCGCCGCCCGCGATATGGTGACCTTCGGCCGCCTGGTTGACATGGCCAAAAGCGCATAAGCTCCGGAAAAATATATGCCCGGAGCCGGTGATATCGAAAAAATGCTGGCCGACGCCCTGTCGGCCGTTTCGGCGGCTTCCAATAAAAACGAACTCGACGAAATCCGGATCGCGTATTTAAGCCGCAAAGGGACAATTACGTCCATTTTGAAAGGTTTGAAAGACCTTCCGGTCGAGGAAAAAAAAAGCATCGGCGGGGCCGCCAATAAGGCCCGAATATCTTTGGAAAAGGCCTTAAAAGAAGCCGAGGATAAATTCCTGACACTTCCCAAAGGCCCCCTGCTTGATCCGACATTACCCGGCAAACGCACTAAAATCGGTGCCATCCATCCTATTACCCGGGTCATGAATCGCCTGTGTGAGTCTTTCGAGCGGATGGGGTTCGCCATCGCCTACGGGCCCGACGTCGAAGACGATTATCATAATTTCGAAGCCCTCAATTTTCCGCCCGACCACCCCGCCCGCGACATGCAGGATACGTTTTATCTTGAGGGCGGACGCCTTTTGCGCACGCATACGACCTCGGTGCAGGCCCGCGTCATAAGGCAGCGCAAACCGCCCATGAAAATTCTCATGCCCGGCAAAACCTACCGCAACGAAACCGTGTCGGCCCGGGCTCACTGCATATTCCACCAGGTTGACGGTTTCGTCATCGACGAGGGTATCAGTATGGCCGATTTAAAGGGGGCGCTGTTTGCCTTTTGCAAAGACTTTTTTGGCGAAGACGTCCGAATGAAATTCCGTGCCAACTATTTTCCTTTTACCGAACCGTCGGCCGAGTTGGATATTTCTTGCTTCATGTGTGGCGGTAAAGGATGCGTTTTGTGCAAGCATACCGGCTGGCTGGAAATACTCGGGTGCGGCATGATCGACCCTAACGTGATGGATATGGCCGGCATCGACAGCGAAAAATACACCGGCTATGCCTTCGGCATCGGGGTCGAGCGAATCGCGATGCTTAAATACGGCATCAGAGACATTCGCCTTATGTTCGAAAACGATATGAAATTTATAAGGCAGTTCCGCTAATGCAGGTACCATATAGCTGGATAAAAGAACTGGCCAAATTTGATATGTCTCCGGAGCAACTGGCTGAAAGGCTGACCATCGCCGGTTCCGAGACACTGATTAGCTTCCCGTTTAAAGGTCAGTGGGACAAAATCGTTGTCGGTTATGTCACCGAGTTGGAAAAAATTCCCGACAGTGACCATCTGACCAAAGTCATGGTCGACTGCGGCGAAGGTGTCGTACAGGTTGTCTGCGGCGCGCCCAATGTGGCCCGCGGCCAAAAGGTGGTTTTCGCGAAAGTCGGGGCGGTCCTTGGTGAAAATTTCGTTATAAAGAAAGCCAAACTGCGCGGGGTGGAATCCTCTGGAATGATTTGCTCCGAGCGCGAACTGGGGCTTTCGGATGACCACAGCGGTATTATGGTGCTTGATGAAGCGGCTCCTGTCGGCCGGCCGATTCTGGAATATCTGGAAATGGATGATGCCATTCTTAATCTCGATATAACCCCCAATCGTCCCGATATGCTGGCCGTAATCGGAGTGGCCCGTGATGTATCATGCTTGAACGGCACTTCGTATACAAGGCCTGAATTTGAATTAAAGGAAAGCGACGAACCGGCCGCAAGTTATATAAAAATATCCATCGCCGATCCCAAAGCCTGCCCGCGTTATGCCGCGCGCATTGTAAAGAAAGTTAAAATCGGTCCGTCACCCTGGTGGATTCGGCGCAAGCTTATTTTATGCGGGGTGCGGCCCATTAACAATGTGGTCGATATCACCAATCTGGTCATGCTCGAGACGGGGCATCCTTTACACGCCTTCGACTATGATAAGCTTGACCATAAGGAAATAGTCGTTCGACGCGCCGCCGATAAAGAAAGATTCAGGACGCTTGACGGTGTTGAACATGAATTGACGCCCGACGTTTTATTAATTACCGATGGCAAAAAAGGCATCGCCGCGGCAGGAATTATGGGCGGGATGAACACTGAAGTTGATGATAATACTGTCAATATTCTGCTGGAATCGGCCTATTTCGACCCGATCACGACAAGACGGGGAAGACTCAAACTGGGGATGGTAACGGAGTCATCAAGTCGTTTCGAAAAAGGGGCCGACCCGGAAAACGCCATTTTTGCGATCAATCGGGCCGCCGCCCTGATGGCGCTATATGCCGACGGCGAAGTGCTCAAGGGCATTGTTGACTGCTATCCGCAGGAGATCAGGCCTGTGAAGCTTAAATTGCGTGTGAAGCGTGCCAATGCCGTCCTGGGAACACGTCTATCAGAAGAGCGTATAGTTAATATATTAAAAGGCCTTGACTTTGAGGTTATTGGTGAAGAAACACTTGAAGTGACCGTCCCCACTTTCCGGCCCGATATCACCCGTGAAATAGACCTGATAGAGGAAATTGCCCGTATCGATGGAATGGACAACATCCCCACGGCGGAGCGCAATAACGGGCCGCTGTTCACCAAATCTCCCGAGGAAAATCGGTTCCGGGAATCGGTGCGACGCATCTTGACGGCGCAGGGATACGACGAAATTTACGGGGTGGGGCTGGCCGACCCGAAATTTTTACCCAAACTTACCGGCGATTCGAAAAAATTGAAAATAGTCAATCCCAACGCCGAAGACCTCTCGGTGTTACAGGATAGCGTTTTGTATTCCCTGGTCAGAATCGTGGCTCACAATATCGCCCATCGTAATTTAAGCCTCCGCATTTTCGAGCTGGGGCGGGCCTTTTTCCCGAATGAAAACGGCTGGGAAAAAATGCAATTGGGTTTGGCCGTTTCGGGCAACGCCCCCGATGACTGGTATGAGAAGGGGCGGGAATATGATTTCCATGATTTGAAGGGTGCGCTTGATGCCCTGGCCGAATCATCCAATATGTCGCCTTTGGTCTTTCGCCCGGAGAATTTCGGACCCTATGCCGAGGGAAGTTCATTCCGGATTTTGATTGGCGATAGAACGGTCGGCGAAATCGGGACTTTGCGGCCGCAAATCGCCCGGGAATTCGATATCAAGCAACCGGTTTTGGCCGCCATTCTGGATTTTGAATCGTTATTTGAGGCTCAAAACCCGGAATGCCGGTATACGCCGTTGCCGCGTTATCCTGCCGCTTTGCGCGATATGGCATTAATTGTCGATGATGCCGTCCGTGTGGGCGACATGATGAATAGCATCAAGGAAGTCGGTGGGGCACTGCTGGAAGAGGTCAGGATTTTTGATTTATACAGCGGGAAAAACATCGGAGCCGGGAAAAAGTCACTGGCCTTCAGCATGGTTTATCGCTCGGAAGAGCGCAGTCTTGAAAGCGACGAAGTCGCCGATCTCCATGAACGCATCGGAGATCGGCTGACCGAACGATTTGGCGCTGAAATCAGGAAGGGCTGAAAAATATGGATACGCTGGAGCAATTGGAAAAGAAAATCACGCGGGCGGTGGAATTAATTGAATCGCTCAAGGCGGAAAATAACAGACTGAAAAGCGAAAATAGTGAACTGCGTCGCGAATTTGAGGGCGTTCAGGCCCGTTTGAAGACGCTGGAAGACGAAAATAGCCGGAAATCGGAAAAAATCAAAGGCCGGTTGACATCCATTCTCGACAAATTGGAATCTCTGGAAGAGGCTGTTGTTTGAAATTATTTGGCTTGACAATGAACGTATTAAACTCCTTTTTGTTACTAAATATAGAAATAATTTATTGAAGATAGATTTAGGCTGATTTTAAAAGATCTGTTTATGACGGATATTTCAGATAAAAATAAGACGGTTAAAGTCGTCATTTTTGGAGAGGAATATCCCATCCGGGGATTTGCCGACGAGGGGTTTATACTGCGGGTTGCCGATTTTGTCGACAAGCACATGAAGGACATCGCCTTGCACTCGAGAAACAAGTCGCCCAACCGAATCGCGATTCTCGCCGCTCTCAATATTGCGGGAGAATTGCTGGAACTTAAGGAAAAGCAGGGGGTAGACTTGGACCAGGTAGAAAGCAGAACCCGGAATATTCTGGACATGTTGGAAAACACTTTATCCGAATAGTCCCGATCGTTTTTCAGACCGAATCAGTCTTATCTGTCTTCTCTTACATATAGAATTAATTATAGATGTCACGGCTTATGGCCGCGACAAGGAGGACCCATGAGCGAATTAGCATTGACGGTGCTTCTGACCATGGTGGGCATAATCGTCGGTTTTTTCGCCGGTTGGTTTATTTTAAAACGCATCGGTGACAAGCGCATTGCCAATGCCGAAGAAACCGCCAAAAAGATTATCGCCGAGGGCGAAAAAGAGGCCGGAATCAAGAAAAAAGAGGCGCTTCTTGAAGCCCGCGAAGAATGGTATAAGGTCAAATCTAATTATGAACGAGAAATCCAGAACAAGAAAAACGAACTGCAGAAACTCGAACGCAGTCTCCAGGATCGTCAATCCAATCTGGATAGAAAAATAGAATCTCATGCCAAACTGGAAAAAGAACTCCTGGCCCGGGAAAAAACATTAAGCGGGCGTGAAAAAGGCATCGCTATTCGTGAATCCGAACTCGATACGATTATCAGGGATCAAAATGAAAAGCTGGAACGTATTGCGGGCATGACTGCCGATGAGGCCAAAAAGGAATTGAAAGAAAATCTCATCAACGAGGCCAAACTTGAAGCCGCGGCCATGATCAAGGAAATCAAGGAAAAAGCCGAGCAGGATGCCGAAAAGGAAGCCAAGGAGATTATTATCGGCGCCATCTACCGCTGCGCCGCCGACCAGGCGGTCGAGGCCACCGTCTCGGTTGTAAACCTGCCCAATGATGAAATGAAAGGCCGGATTATCGGTCGCGAGGGACGCAATATCCGTTCGTTCGAAACGGCGACGGCCATCGATGTGATCGTCGATGATACGCCGGAAGCGGTGATATTATCCGGTTATGACCCGATTCGGCGTGAAATTGCCCGTATGGCTTTGGAAAAACTTATCGCCGACGGACGCATCCACCCGACCCGCATCGAAGAAGTCGTCGAAAAAACGCAGAAAGAAATGGACATGATCGTCCGCGAAATCGGCGAACAGGCCTGTTTCGATACCGGGGTGCAGGGTCTGCCGCTGGATATAATAAAATTACTGGGTAAGCTGCATTATCGGACGTCGTACGGTCAAAATGTTTTGCAGCACGCCAAAGAAGTGGCCGTGCTCTGCGGAATCATGGCGGCCGAACTCGATCTTGATCCCAATGTGGCCAAACTGGCCGGGCTGTTGCATGATATCGGCAAGGCCATTGACCGTGAGACAGAGGGGACCCATACCGAAATCGGGGCCAATTTCCTGAAACGATTTAATATCCATCAGGCCGTAATCAATGCGGTGGCGTCACATCACGGTGATATACCGCAGGAAACACCGTATGCCGTGCTGGTTCAGGCGGCTGACGCCGTTTCCGGGGCCCGCCCCGGCGCCCGACGCGAACCACTGGAAGCATATATCAAGCGCCTTCAGAAGCTTGAAGAGCTGGCCGATTCCTTCAAAGGTGTTTCCAAGGCCTTTGCCATACAGGCGGGGCGGGAAATACGAGTCATCGTGGAATGTGAGACGGTCGATGATTTGGCCACGCATATTCTGGCCGGTGATATTGCACGCAAAATAGAGAAAGAAATGGAATACCCGGGACAGATCAAGGTGACGGTTATCCGGGAAAACCGGGCGACGGAATTCGCGAAGTAAGCCGATGTCAAAACTCAAAGTATTGTTTTTTGCAGACCTGGTCGGAAAACAGGGGCGCTACGCTCTGTCACAGGAGTGCCGCAACCTGCGCGAAAAGTTCGAAGCCGACTATGTCATCGCCAACGTGGAGAACGCCGCCGGCGGCTTCGGCATAACCCCGGAGATGTGCGGCAAAGTATTTTCATACGGCGTTGACTGCCAGACCTCCGGCAATCATATCTGGGACCGCCTCGATATCTGGAGGTATATCAACGAACAGCCGAAACTTTTGCGTCCGGCCAACTTCCCGCCGGGAACCCCCGGTAACGGCTTTTTTATCGATGATACGCCTAAGGGTCGCATCGGCATTCTCAACCTGATGGGTCGGACATACATGAAAGATATCGATTGTCCTTTCCGCGTCGGTGAAAAGCTGGTGGACCAGATGAGCCGCGAAACGGATATAATCATTATCGATTTTCACGCCGAAGTGACGTCCGAAAAACAGGCTTTGGCGTACTTTCTCGACGGCAAAGTTTCGGCGATCATCGGAACCCATACGCACGTCCAGACGGCCGACGAAACGGTCAGCGAACGCGGGACCGCTTATATCACCGACGTCGGCATGACCGGACCGCATGACTCGATTATCGGCATGGCCAAGCGGCCGTCGTTAGATAGATTTTTAACCGGCATGCCGCACCGCTTCGCCTCGGCCAATAATGACATTAAAATCAGCGGCGTCGTCCTCACCATCGAAACCGAGGACGGGGCCGCGGAAAATATAGAACGATTCAAAATCGATATCGGGGACTACCCGCAGGGCAAAGAATACGATAAAGAGAATTAGGCATGGAAGCAGTTATTATCGACGGGAAAAAAGTATCACAGGATATCAAAGACGAACTTAAAATCAAAGTCGACGACCTCAAAAAAAAAGGCGTCACTCCGGGGCTGGCGGCAGTCCTGGTCGGGGATGACCCGGCGTCGGCCATTTATGTTCGAAGCAAAGCCAAGGCGTGTGAAAAAATCGGCGTTTATTCCGAAGTCATAACTCGCCCGGCCGACATAGACCAGTGCGAAATCGAAAGCATCGTCGGGGCACTCAATGAAAGAAACGATATCGACGGTATCCTGGTCCAATCGCCATTGCCCAAACATCTCGATGAACCGGCCGTGACTCTAAAAATCGATCCGAAAAAAGACGTGGATGGTTTTCATCCGTTCAATGTCGGATGCATGCTGGCGGGACAACCGACCTTTTTGCCCTGCACCCCCTATGGTATTATCGAACTCATGCGGCGTTATAAAATCGACCCGGCGGGCAAGGAAGTGGTCGTATTGGGACGGTCGAATATCGTCGGAAAACCGATTGCTGCAATGCTGCTGCAAAAAGCCCCGATGGCCAACGCCACGGTCACAATCTGCCATTCGCGCACGCAAAATATCGGGGACGTCTGTCGCCGGGCGGATATAATCATCGCCGCCATCGGGCAGGCCGCCTTTGTCAAATCCGAGATGGTTAAAGAGGGGGCAGTAATAATCGACGTGGGCATCAATAGAATTGATGATCCCGCCGCAGATAAAGGCTATCGCGTCGTCGGTGACGTCGATTTTGATGCCTGCAAGAGCAAAGCCTCATTTATTACTCCCGTGCCCGGGGGCGTGGGATTGATGACCATCGCCATGCTTTTAACCAATACCGTTCGCTCGGCGGAGAATCGTCTTAAAAGACTGCAAATGGTCAAATAATGCACAGTCCGACAGATTAGGTGCAATTTATTGCATATCGGACAAACAGCTTTTTTTACATCTAAAATTTATCCAGAATAATTATCTTCCAAATGTTTTTCGGGCCTTGTATTGCTTGTACAACTCATTATAATAATATTAGTTATTAAGTTTATTTAATGTGACAGATTAAGTGGCCTTGAGCGTCTTGTCAAGGTGGCTTTATGGCTCAACCAAGGGCATAGACTTTGCTTTTAAATGGTTGAATTATAGAATCTTGCTATGAGATATTTTAATTTATTATTCATATTGTGTCTGGCCGTGACCCCGCTATCCGGCTGGACAGCCGATATTGAATACGGTCTGCCCGATTCTCTGGCGCAACTTAATTTTTGGGATGGCAATGGCCGTTTTGTGGGGAGCCTGGCGACATCGCCGCCGGCGCCGCAGCTTCAAATAACGGTCATTCCGGAAATATCCCTGGCCGACAATTTTGACCGATATCAAATCAAGGTCATTGTGCCTATTGGCGGTATTCCCAATCGGGGCGGCATGTCTTTTTTATGGCCATCAGAGTTCGGACTTTCCGGCATAAATAATATTGCCTATTCTGACAATTATTCCGGTACCGACCTTCGGATCAACTGGGCCTTTGTTTACAATCACATCGTTACGATTATCTTCGACTGGGGCCAGTCACCCCCGGCCGGGACCGAAATTACGCTGACCATTGAAAGCATTAGAAACCCGCAGACGGCCGACCAATACCAGATTGCCGGGCTGGTTTTCAATCGCTGGTTTTTTGTCACCGCCGGACCGACTTTTTCGAATAGATTCGATATTATTCCTGATGCGCCGGTCGCTTTGGAAGTTGTGCCATCCGACCCGTTGACTTTGCGGGCCGGAGATTATCAACTGTTCAAGGCTTTCGGAATCGACCGCTTCGGAAATCAGACTTCCGAACTTTCGGTCATGTGGAGCCTTGACGGCGAAATCGGAACCTTAAATGACGGCCTGTTTCTGGCGACCACGACCGGACAGGGATTTGTCATAGCCGAATATGACGGGTTAACCGCTCAATCCGGTCTTATCACGGTCTTACCGGGAGGGCTCGATAAATTTTTGATAACCGGTACGCCGGGTCAGGTGACTGCCGCCGAACCATTCGTAAACAGCGTTATGGTTACAGCGGTCGATGCCTTCGATAATATTAAGCTTGACTATACCGGCACCGTTTATTTCCTGTCCGATGATGCATCGGCCACTTTGCCATATACTTTGGAAAATCCATACCAATTCACCGAATCCGACGCCGGAGTGCATGAATTCGAGGGAAGCGGTTTTGCTCTTTATACTTCCGGTGAACGCCGTATAATCGCCACCAACGGTGATAAATCCGGACAAAGCGACCCCATTATTGTCAATGGCGGACCTGTCGAACAATTCGAATTAAGCGGCGCCGATTCATCAATGGCCGGAGCCGAGTATATACTATCCGTTATTAACGCCGTTGACCGGTATGGCAATCCCGCCGATGGTACAATTAATGTCGAGCTATTGGCCGGCAATCCATCGCCGAACGGGGACGAACCGGTATTGAGTGCCATTGAAGTATCGCTGGGACAGGGAAGTGCCGGGCAATATTTCTATGCCGCCGAAAGAGTAATTGTCAGGGCCACCAGCGCCGATGGCATTCAGGTCGATAAAAGCATCAAGGTCATTCCCGGTGCCATCGGGGCGCTGGTTTTGGATATCCAGCCGACCCAGTTTGTCGGACATCCCCTGCTTGGCCCGGCGACCTTGACGGTGTCTGATGCCTTTGGCAACCTCAAAACGAATTTCGATGCTTCAACCAATCCGGTGGAGCTGATCACTCTTGAAGGTATGCTGACCCCGTCGGTTTTAAATAATTCCGATGATTTCGTGGCGGGTATCGCGGATTTGGAGAGCAAGAACATAATTTATGACGGCCCGCTCGGAGGGGCATCATTTATAGCCCGTACGATTTCGGTTATGTCTAATTCGGTATCGGTGATATTCAATGGACTGGATTTTGGATTTCATGGTACTTTTAATGATACGGTTGTCGTCGGAATTACGCAAGTCGTTGGATATCGTGTCAAAAATCCTGGAAATTTGGGACCGGCGCCGGGTGTTTTGATTGAAGCCTATTTTGTTAGTTGCGGAACGGCCTGTCAGGAAACATCAACTTTCACTCCTCCGGTTCCAGGTGAGGAATTCGACGGGAGAATTAGTATAAATACTGATATGCTTACGGGAGATATTGAAGATACATTAGTTTTAATCTTGGATTATTCTTACGAATATGGCGGGCTGACAATCACCATGGGCCATATTCTTAAACTCCCGGTTTATATTATTCGTGGAATCGAGATCGTGTATGTAGAGCATTCGCTGTCGTTGGATACGGTTATAATCCCCGGAGAAATCGATTCATTAAGCTTGTCGGTGGAGATTACGGGAAGCGATGTCTCCCTTGACAACGCTTTCGTGTTTTGGCTGCTTCTTCGATTCGGCGAATCCGACGGTTCAATCGTAATAGCTGCCCGGACGTTATATAATGTAAACATTAACCAAAATCCCCTCCGCCTGACTTTTAAAAATGTGACGTTCCCTGAGATTAATTGGCCTCCCGATACTCCCATCAACTATTTCCGCAAACTGTCGTTAAGAACCACTTATCGTCAAGGGAGTACCCCGGGCGGGCTGATTGTTTTGGAAGATTTTGATTCTTTATATACGGTCAAGAGGGCCGAGTTGTCATACGTATCAGAAAGCCTTTCTCCGCAAACCATCTTTTCCGGCACTGAAACCTCGTTCTCATTCGACGTCGAAAGCGACGGCATTATTCCGATTGGGATCGATCCAGCCAGCACCGCATTAGTCTTGGATAACGGTCTGACCACAATACGGGTCGCTCTGGACGACGATAATCTCGTCCTTACTCCGGGTATAAATAGTATCACCACAGAATCTGTTCTCATCCCCGAGAATCTCGCCGGTTCGAGGCTTTCGGCCTTTCTGGATTTATCCGGAACCGAATTATATTCATATCGAACCGACAGCGTGCTTTTTTCCGATTACATCGATGTCTCTTCGGCCAGTAAAGAGATGCGCATCATCACCACCTATTTGGATATTACCACTGCTCCGAATGCGCCCTTTGTCAATACCAATCAGCTGTTCGATCTCATGGTCGGCATCGAAAATCTATCCTCTTCGGATATCGATAACGCCACCGTTTATCTTTTGAGTGAAAGCGGTCGGGATACGCTGGCCGTCAAACCGGGGATATCGATTCCGGCCGAAAGGACCATCGAAGCCCGACTTAACCTTGTGGCTCCGGCGACAACCATACCGGTCTGGGCATTGCGAACCGCCGTCAGTGCTCCCGGCGCGGCCACCCTGCCGTCGATAGATAATATCGCCGTTCTGGTGGTGCAACGTCCGGCCCGAATCGAACTGGTTTACAACGTTACCGGGACATACGATCAATACGTGGAGGTTGACCGGCCTTTCACGATTTCGGCTTTTTTGAGAAACCTCGGTGAATCCGACGTCGGCCGGGGCGAGATTTCGCTCGTGACCGGCACCGATGAATTCGGTCTGCCCGACTCGACCGCCGTGTCGTTGCCGCTGGACAGCCTGGTGGAATTCCGTATGGTGGCGCCGTTGCAGGAAACCTCGGCGCTGTTCAATCTGAAAATCTCCGGTATTCCGATCGATAAGAATACAAACGGCCGGGCCGAAGTGGCCAATGCCTCGACTTTAATACCTATAAATGTCATTAAAGGGGAGTCCGAGCTGTTTATTCAGGGCCGCGTCAACCCGTCACCTTTGATAGTCGCCGGTGAAACGACAACGTTATTCGAGCTGACTTTGAATAACCGGACACAAAGCCCTTTGAATGTTATTGGCCTAAATACGATTGTCGTGGTATTTCGCAATAAGGACGGGCATTTGATTTCGCCTGACCAGATCGTGGATACGGCGTTGACCGCTTTTACCGAAGGCGATGATATCATTTCGGCCGGCGTCATTTATGCCTCGCGCCTGAACAATGAATTCGTCGATTTAACGCTCGACCCGGGCCAAAACCGGACGATCGCTTTCCGGTGTCGCTTCGCCGACCAGATTGACGAAAAGAATTTCTCGCTATCCATCGACAGCCGCGATATTCTGGCCCGATATATTTCCGGGCCGCGCGCCGGACAGAGGGTAACCGTCAGCGGCGATTTCGGCGAGTCGCTCGCGCTGGGCGGTAATTTCGTGGTGACCCCCCCCAGTCTGGAGGGGTCGATCATCGCTCGCAAGAATCCTTTCAATCCCGAAGTTGAACCGGCCGAAGTTTCATATTTCCTCGAAGAAGACGCCGATATGGAAGTCATCATCTTCACATTGACCGGTGAAAAGGTGCTGGAGATGAGTTTTGCCGCCGGATCCGAGGGCGGTCGTGCCGGTGACAATGTTATCTACTGGTATGGTACCAATGCCCGCAACCATGTGGTCCTTAATGGCGTGTATATAATGGTTTTGAAGAATACGGTTACCGGCGAATCATACCGATACAAACTGGCGGTGCTGAAATGACAATGCACCGCTTTGTTATTCTGGTTGGCCTTATTTTGGGTCTGTGTGCCGCTTCTTCCTTTGGAGCGGATGCCGGGCGGGAATCGCCATTTTCACTGGGCTCGGGAACCCGGTCGCTGGGCATGGGCGGTGGTTTTGTCGGGCTGGCCAATGATGCCTCGGCCATCTACTGGAATCAAGCCGCTCTGGCCTCACTGGACTATCAGCAGGTCGACCTGATGCATGTCACCCTTTTCGAGGGAACAATTTATGATGCTGCTTCCTATGTTTATCCCCATGAAAAATGGGGCGGGTTCGGGCTTTCATTCATGCGGGTGGGAACAAGCAGCATTCCGATAATCGAAAATTATATTGAAACGGGTCGAATGTCGTATTCCATGGGGCAATTCCTTCTCGGCTATGGTCGTCGGCTGGAAGGCGGTTTTTCCATCGGGGCCGCTCTGAAATTGGTCAATCAGTCGATGGGCGATAATTCCACCTATGGCACCGGAATTGACCTGTCATTCATGATGAAGGCGACCGATGATATCACCGCCGGCGTTATCTTCCAGGATTTAATAGCGCCTCGTCTGCGGCTGGGCGGCAACCTGGAAGTCGTTCCCATGAACGTTCTGGCCGGAGCGAGCTGGAAAAATATCTCGCTTTTCAGGGATTTCACGCATAATGTCAGTCTGGCCTTCGAACAGCCGGAATTCAGGTCATCGAAGATTCATATGGGCGTCGAATCGATTTATAAAGAATACCTGGCCCTTCGGCTGGGGTTGGATCGGGACAACTTGACTTTTGGACTGGGTATTACATACGACCGGTTGCGCTTTGATTATGCCTACCGGTTTATCAACGATATTACCGATTCGCACCGGTTCGGCCTGACCATCAATATCGGCAAATCGATTCCCGACAAAATCCGCGAGGCGTCCGAGCTGGAAAGCGCCCGCGGCAGCTATCTTGTGCTGGATGACCGCAAACGCCAGTTTGATTTTTATAAAGGCGTGGCCGACGGGTTTTATGAATACAATGAACTCGATTCGGCACTGGTGTACTATCAGCGGGCGCTCGCCTTCAACGAAAGTGATAGCGACGCGCTAAACCGCATCGAGCAAATTAGGGTGACTCAGAAAAAACAACGTGATGCGGAGCAGGCCGAACGCGGGCGGGAACAGCGCCGAGAATCCCGAATCGATGGCTATTACAGTCAGGCGGCGGCCTTGCATGAGAAGGGTGATTATAACGCCGCTCTGGGGGCGATTGAACTGGCACATCGGGAAGCTCCGGAAGATCCTCGTTTCATGCAACTGCGAGAACGTGTTCTTGGTGATCGCAAGGCCAAGATCGACAGCCTTATGACTGCGGCCGGTGCGCTTGAAATCGATGGTCGCCAGCTCGACGCTCTCGAAATATATTACCGCGTTGTCGAACTCGATTCGGAAAACAGAACCGCCGCGGTCGCCATAACGCGCATCGAGAGATCGTTAAATGTCGCCCGGTTGATTAAAGAAGGCGTGGAATATTTCACCAACAAGAACTACTCGGAGGCGAATCAGCGTTTCGAACAGATTCTGCGGTTGGAGCCGAATAATAGCGTCGCCACCGATTACCGGAGCCGAATTTCGGTTCTGATGAAGAAAGTTACCGACCTGGAAGACCTGGAAAAGGACGAACGGGTCTGGCGGATTTATTTGAATGCCCTGGAGCATTTCCGGAACGGGGAATATGAAAATGCCATAAGGCTTTGGGAAGAAGTCCTGCAGTTTTATCCGGGCAATATCAGCACGATTAATAATATCGAACAGGCTCGGCTGCGGATGAAATCCGAAACCCAACCGTAGTTTACACGCCCGCAGACGATTTTAATATTGGTATAAATCACGGCTTAAGTTACGTTATTTCTGTATGTTTGCCAGACCGATCAAAGAAATTAACGCCGAATACCAGGCCGAGGACAGGCACCTGCCCTCGATTCAGAACCTGATCCGCGAAACCTGCATCAACGCCGGTATGACCCGGAAAGATATGGGGGCGGTTCTGCTGGCCATCGAAGAAGGCGTATCCAATATCATTAGGCACGCCTACCTGTATGAAAAGGGCCTGATGCGTATCCGCATCGTCATTTTCAAAAAACGTATTGTCTTTTCCCTGATCGATAACGGGCGGTCATTCGAGCCGGATGCCACTGGCAAATTGGACCTTCAAAAGCTGGTGGAGTCGGGACGCAAGGGCGGTCTGGGTTTCTATATGATCGGTAAAATCATGGATTCGGTGGAATACATCACGTCGCCCGGTTTCAACGAACTGCGGATGACCAAAATTATCTCGCGACAACCGGAGAAGGCCCGGTTGTTTCTGGGGCGCATGTTCACGCTGCGGGTCAAGTTTTCGATTTATACTTTCCTTATCATGCTCACCATAATTGTCGGTGCATATCTGATCATTGATTCCCGTTCGACCGGGACGATTAAAGCGCACCTGCACGACATTGTCAAATCGTTATCACTGACGGTGGCCGATCAGGCCGCCGGGTATATTCTCAACCGCCGTTCCGACGTTGAATTCGATGAACTGGTCATAAGTTACATGAGGGCCAATCCGGAGCTGACCATGATTGTCCTGACGGGCGACAACGGTTCCATTCTGGCCGATACAAGAAACATCCGCAACCTTCGCAAAATATTCGAGCCTTTGCCTAATACCGACGCCGAACTGACCGGTATCCCGCAGGATATTCCCGACATCGACCAGGACAGCCACTATCTCGTTTCCGACATTATCAGCGGTGGACGGGCCATCGGAAAAGTGCATATGACCTACACCAGCGAACAGCTTAACAAGGTCATCGACCGCGAGCGCCGCATGATCGTGCTGTGGACCATCGTCGGACTGGCGGTCGGGGTGGGCGGGATCTACCTGCTGTCCAATTATTTCGTTAACCCGATTGTCCGTATCACCGAAAAAGTGCGGCGGTTTTCATCGGGTGATATCGAAACCGAAGTCCCGCCCGAAGGCGTTGAAGAGTATTTCGAGATATCCAAAGCCCTGAACGAAATGATGAGTCGTCTGCGGCGTGACCGCAATAATATTATAGAACGCGAAAGAGTGGCCAAGGAAATCGAAGTGGCCGGGCAGATACAGGAAACGCTTCTGCCGAGCAAATTGCCGGATATCCCGGGCATTGAAATCGGGACGTTTTATCGGGCGGCCTATCGCGTCGGCGGCGATTTGTTCGATATTTTTAAAATCGACGATGATAACTACTGCCTGCTGGTGGCCGACGTTTCCGGAAAGGGCATTCCCGCCTCGCTGGTCATGTCGGTTTTGCGGACGGTTATTCGCATTCAGGCCAAGGGCATGAAATCGGCCCATAACATACTGGTCAGCGTCAACGAGCACATTAAGGATGATATCCCACCGGGCATTTTTGTCACGATTATGCTGGGCGTTTATAACGTCCCCGGGCGAAGATTCAATTTCGTCTCGGCCGGACATAACCCGCTGATTTACTTCGACGCCAAACGGAAAACGACGGTCAAAATGAATCCGCCGGGGACGCCTTTGGGAATGCCCCTTGAGGATAAAGTCTTTTATGACAAATTGAAGCAGCAGGAAATTCGTATCAATCCGGGTGATGTCATCTTTATTTATTCCGACGGCATCACCGAATCGATGAACCGGGCCGGGCAGAAATACGGCATGGATAAATTGATGACCTTTTTCAGCGAAAATGTCTGCGGAAATTCATATCATTCTCCCGCCAGAATTTCGGAGCTGATTCTGGCCGATATCGACCGTCACGCCGGAATCGCCGAACAAAGCGACGATATAACTTTTATCCTGATCGGTTGTCCACCCGGGGAGAAGAAATCCGAAGGCCCGCCACTTGAATCCCGTCAGGTTGGTTGAAGATTCCGCCGATAATTAAAAACCAAAAAAGTTAATTTTTTTCTTGAGGCCGGGCAGTCAAATAGCCTATACTTGAAGAGTATGGAGAACATAAAAATATCGGTATCGGAAAGTGGTCGCGATACGGATCTGTCGGTGGTTCGTATCGATGGCGTTATCGATACCCTCACGGCAACACAACTGGAAGAGGTTCTGGAACGTCTTCTGAAGCGCGGCCAGTATAAAATAATTCTCGATCTGGCCGGGGTTGATTATATCTCATCGGCCGGGTGGGGGATTTTTATTTCCCGCATCAAAGAAATCAGGGAAAAAAACGGGGATATCAAACTGGCCAACATGGTCGCCAACGTCTATGAGATTTATGAGTTGCTGGAATTCGATAACATTTTAAGTTCCTATGACAGCGTCGTCACGGCCCGAAGCGACTTCGAAGGATCTCTGGAACAGAATCCTTTAAAAAAAAAAGCCCCGGTAAGCGGCGTCACCACCGTCGTTGAGGATATCCCGACCATTGCCTCGGTGATGTCACCGGCAGGCGGCCAAAAGGCGCGTCTCGACAAGGCGAATATTGCCGTTTCGGTCAACACCGAATCAATCATTCTGGATGCTATCAGGCAGGATCCCTTTTATACCATTGCGGAATTGAAAGTGGTGGTGGAGGAAACTATTCCGCACAGCGGGATAAGCTGGTGGAAAGTTCTTGGAATTCTTAAAAAAAACGGACTGGTCTTGCGCAAATCGCGCTTTCGCTTCGCGCGCCGCTCGTGGAAGCGTTTCGGATAAGCCGTTGACATGTATTTTCAATTGTGTATATTTTAAATTGAAGAAGTCTTTGCAAGTATATGTGGCAGGTTGTCTTAATAATCGCACTGGCCATAAGTACTATGGCTCTGGCCGGTCTTCTGTGGCGCCGGCATCGTCTGGAAAAAGACGTTGTCAACCTGCGCCGGGAGGCTGTCGATGGTTTGGTTCGCGCTTTTGAAGCCAATATTCGGGCGGGCCACATTCCCAATATTGCCGGGCAGGTTTCGGATATGCTGCAAAAACATTTGTCCTGTCACAAGATTATCTACTTGAAAAATTACCGGGAGCATCTGGAATTGAATTTTAGCAGCGGTCTCAAAATGCCCGCCCGCCAGAATCTGAAGTTGCGGCTGAACAAGGCGATTCAGGAAAAACTGCGAAAATTCGGCGCGGCCGAAAATATTTCGGAACTGAAAGATATTCTCGGTGAAGAATATGTGCGAAAACTTCTGGCCCTCGACCTGAAACTGTTTTTCCCGGTATTCAGCCGCGACGCTTTTTATGGACTGTATCTCATCGCCACCGATCTGGATAAAAATGATAAAACCGTTCAGCTCTTGACGACCGCCCTGGCCTTGAATCTGGCGACCGCCTATCATATATATGCGCAGGACAAGAGGCTTCAAATCGTTGAGGCCGGGAAAAGTCGGGCGACGCCGGAACCGGATGACGGTAACGTCCCCTCGGTAGTGGCGCGCCATCTGCCTTCCATCTTGCGCATAAAGGACAGCCGTCGTCTGGCCGCGGAACTGGTCGATATGCTGCGCAAGGATTGTAATTTTTCACGTATGTTTTTCTATGTCAAGCCGTCCGACAACGAGGATTCTTTTATTTCCTATGACTGGAACTTGGACGACCGGGCTCGTTCAACCCTGCGCGAATCCCTGTCAAAATTCGGCGGCGGCTGGGAGGGGGGCAAAATCGCCGAAATCACCGCAACGCCGGAATTGCCCGGTTCACTTAAACAGGCCGCGGAGCCTTTGCGTCAGAGCCGGATTGACTACATAACGGCCTTACCCTGGTCGGATGGAAGCAAAGCCCTGCTGGGCTGGTCGTCCGGTATGAGTACCCGGGACGTCGCGAGTCGGCTGGAACGCTTCCGGCGGGAAGCCCTGCCTATTATTGACAATGTTCGCAGACTGGAACGGGCCGAGGAGATGTCTTATACCGACGGTCTTACGGAAATTCATAATTATCGTTTTTTCCGCTCCCGTCTCGAAGAAGAAATTGGCCGAGGACGACGCTATAAACACCCGGTAGCCCTGCTGATTTTGGATATCGACAGCCTTAAAACGGTCAACGATAAATTTGGCCATCTGGCTGGAGACCGACTTTTGATTGCTTTTGCCGAATTATTGACCCGATCGGTTCGTGGCATTGATATCGTTTCGCGTTATGGCGGTGACGAATTCTGCCTGATTATGCCGGAAACGGATAAAATCAGTTGCGGTCGCTTTATGGAACGATTACGACAGAAAATTGAATCGACCCCGATTTCGCTTAACGAGGCTCCGGATGAAATTTTCTATTCGGTATCCATCGGCGGGGCCGTGTTTTCTGACGACGCGGAAACGGGGGAGAGTTTGATTCATGCCGCCGATATGGCGCTTCTGGCCGCCAAAGCGTCCGGGCGCAATCGCTCGCGGATGTTTCAGCCCGAAATGTCCAACCCGGCAACCCCCTGACAGCGAAAATTGTTGAAAATAAATTAGTTGAATGCCGGCGGGGCATAAAATATATATCATCAGATAATTGCCGATAACAAGTAATGGACCCCGTATTCAGCCGGGGCGTATAAGGAAACCAGGGATGGAAAAAACACGATTAAATCTAAGCAAAATATCCGCAATGCCGTTTTTTTGGGCATTGATGGTCGCGACCACCGTCATGATACTTTCTGCCGATATTCTGGCCGCGTATGTCATCGGGCCGGGCGACGTTCTTGAAATAAAATTCTGGCAGGATAACACCCATGATGCCGCGGTAACGGTCCGGCATGACGGGAAAATTTCGCTGGATATTATCGGCGAAGTCGAGGCGGCCGGATTGACTACGAGTGAACTCGAAAGCCAGATTATCCGCCAGATGTCCCGATATAACAAGGCCATTTCACAGGCCGTGGTGCGGGTGGTCAGTTATGGCAATCTCAAGGTTTTTGTTTCGGGTCAGGTTCAGAATCCCGGCAAATATACATTTGAAGTGATTCCCGATATCTGGACGCTTATCAATGAGGCCGGGGGTATCACGGAAACGGGCGATCTAACACGCGTAACCATCATCCGCGGCGGGGAGCGCGCCGGGCAGGTCGAAGTAGTTAACGTCTCCAGCCTGATGACGGCGGGCCGCCGAGGCGAATTACCCAAAGTCTATTCCGACGACACTATCGAAATTCCTCCGGCTCCGGCCGGCCTGCCGGGACGAACGGTCGGCGAGCGGGCATCCGGCAAAAATTTGTTTTATGCCATCGGTGAAATCAACCTGCCCGGTCATCACGATCTCGTGGAAAATATCGATCTGCTTGATGCGATCGCACTGGCCGGGGGACCGACCCCGGCGGCGAATTTGAAAACGGTAACGGTCGTCACCAAGGACGGACTCAAGACCCAAACACTCGAATTTAATTTAAAAGAATATCAAAGATCCGGTGCTCCGGGCCGATATTATATCCGCCCCGAAGATACCATCATCATGGGGCAGAAACGCACCGGTTTCCTGGGACTGGGGGGTGGCCTGACAGATCTGGTGACGGTGCTGGGAGCGGCTTCGACGGCCGTGCTTTTGATTACGACCCTAAATAGTGACGATAACGGGCATTAAACCATTATTATAAATTAAGGGGACTCAATATTGGGTTTTCAGGATCGAGGGAAAGCGATGGAATCAAATAACCTGACCAGCCGGGTGATTGACGATAAAAAGGAATTTATGGTGCAAACGGTTCACGATATGCGCCAGAAAGTAGTGCGCAGTTCCCTGTTTGTCAACGGCAACCTGCTCGAGTCAAGCATCATGCCATATTCGGAAGATGCTCCTGAAGACGAACTTCTCAATCTGCTGAAAAGAACGCACAACCGTAAGAAAGAAGAACTTGAGTATTTGCTTCGAAGTATACGTGAAGCCAGGGACAAGGGTGACCCGGAAGTTTTATACCACCTGGGTTCGGCTCTGTTTCATAAGGGGCTGAATGCGGAAGCGTGCGATTTGTTATCACTGGCGTGCGAATTGCGGAGCAATTATCACCAGGCCTTTTTTGTCTTATCGCAGGCCGCGACGGCCTGCGCCGATATGGACAAGGCCAAAAAAGCCGCCGACCGGGCCGTGGAATTGTCGCCCCATTTCGCCGATTACCGTAACAACCTCGGTGAAATTTGTCTTGCCTGCAACTCCGCAAAAAGGGCCGTGATTGAATTCGAAGAAGCTCTTAAACTTAATGTGTACTACGCCGAGGCCTACCTGAATCTGGCGCTGTCATACATCCATAACGGCATCAGCCATGAAGATTTCGAAATGTATTCGGAATTGAAATCCAAAGCGCTGGATTATTTGAGCAAAGCCACCATTATTCAGCCGGATTTCAGGACAAGGGAATACTCGCAGGCTTTGGAGGCGCTGTCCGATGGCAATTTGCCGGAGGCTTTCGACCTGATACTTAAGGTCCGCGACGGTTACAAAAAAAGCCGCTTGATTAAAAGGGCCAGGTATTTCGACCGCTTCCTGATGTACACCGACTGGGTCAGTCGCAGTCAAATTGCCGATAGAATTGTATATCTGGAAAACGAACTGACCCGGAACCCCAACTACGTTGACCTGTTCTATGAATTGGCTTTAAGCTATTTGCACCAGGCCCGTTTTGACTGGCAAAAAGGCCTTGAATATTTAAAGAAGGGTCTCGAACTTAACCCCGGTTTTCGGGCCGCCGAACGAGCCCTGAAATTGAGCGAAGATGAATACTCCCGGATATGTGACACCGCCACCGACATTGCCAAATCGGACGGATAGAGGTGATATGACCAATAATCAAAAAGCGTCGATTCTGGAATATTTCGACGTCGAGGCCCCGGAAACGACCGAATTCCGTCGGCTTTTGCACAATATCAACGGCAGCGGCAGTGGCGGCCCCAAACGCGCCCTCCTGATAACCTCGGCCATACTTTCCGAGGGCAAATCCATCGTTTCGGCCTTCCTGGCCATGACGGCGGCCGTGCTGAAGAAGAAAAAAACCCTCTTGATTGATTTTGACCTCCGTCGCCCGACTGTGCACCGCCTGTTTTCACTGCCCCTGGAAAGCGGCGTATCGGAAATATTGATTGATAAAAAAGCCGCGCGTTCAATGGTAAAAAAAACGTCCGATGAGAATCTCGATATAATGACGGCCGGTCGCATGATATCCAACCCGTCGGAAATCATCAACGGCGTCGATATTCATCGCATAATGGATGAGATGAAATTTTATTATGACCTGATTCTGATCGATTCGCCGCCGTTGGTACCCGTCATGGATCCCCTGATATTACTGGATGAAGTCGATGGTGCCATCATGGTCATCAAGGCGGGCGGAACACAAAAATCGGTCGTCTCACGGGCCAGCGAGCTTCTGGCTTCGAAAAAAGAAAAATTCATCGGCGTCGTGGTTAATAATCTCGATCGCGCCCTGCCGCATTATTACGATTACACTTATTATGGCTATCAGTATAAACCCAAATCTCCGGGGACCTGATACCGCTGATACCGGCCGTTATGGTTACCAATATCCTGACCGTTGACCTCGAAGAATGGTTTGTCGTCGAAAACCTGCGCGAGGTCATCGACCGCGGAGAATGGGAAGAACTTCCCGCCCGGGTCGAACAAAACACCCGCGAAATTTTATCCCTGTTTTCTGACTACCATGTCCGCGCCACCTTTTTCGTACTGGGCTGGGTGGCCCAAAAGTATCCCCAGATTATCAAGGAAATTTCCATCGCCGGTCATGAAATCGGTTGTCACAGCTATTATCACCGCCGTGTCGATACGCTCGATCGCGACGAATTCCGGCGTGATACCGAAATGGCGGTCAACGCCATTTTCAAAGCCACCGGGATTACGCCGGTCGGTTATCGGGCGCCAAGTTGGTCGATCAATTCCAATATTCGCTGGGCGTTTGAGGTTCTGGCCGAGATGGGCTTCGAATATGATTCTTCATTATTTCCCATAACCCATGACCTCTACGGCGAACCGGATGCGCCGACCGGGACTTTTCGCATGCAACTGGACAATGGGCTGGCCCTGTATGAAATCCCGGCCTCGACCGTGAAAATAATGGGCAGGAATTTCCCTATCGGGGGCGGGGGGTATCTGCGTCATGGACCGTTGTGGTTTACGACCTGGATGATCAATCGCCTCAACACCGCCAACCGACCGGCCGTATTATATATACACCCGTGGGAAGTGGACCGCAATCACCCCAGGCTGGATGGCTTGAATGCTCTGCAAAAATTCCGCCAGTATGGTTCGATTGCGACTTTGATGATCAAGTTGGAGAAGCTGTTCCGAAGATTTGATTTTTACTCGGCCAGAGATTATCTTGCCGCCGTCAGAAGAAAGAAAATAGGATTTGAACGATAATGACTGAATCACGGGTTGCCGTTTTAAAAACCGATTCCGGAAATATCCTGCGTGACTATCGCCGCCTGCTGGAACTGATTCAATATAAGTCGATAATCGATATCAATCAGGATACGATTATCAAACTGAACTTGTCCTGGACCAAATACTTCCCGGCCTGTTCGTCGCAACCATGGCAGGTCGAGGGCGTAGTCAAAACCATGGTCGAGGATGGCTATCGGCCCGACCGATTACTTCCGCTCGAAAACAAGACGGTCGTGACTCATCCCTGGAAAGGGGCCAAAAATAATCTCTGGTTGCCTGTTCTGGATAAGTACGGATTGAAATTCACTGCCCTGCCTGAAGTCGAATGGATTGTCTATAACTTCAAATCAGAACTGCTCAAGCTCAACGAAATTTTCCCCGATGGCATTGAAATACCCCAAATGTACGTCGGAAAACAGATCATCCATTTGCCGACGGTTAAAACCCACGGCCATTCGATTACGACCGGAGCCATAAAAAATTCCTTCGGCGGACTCCTCAAAGAAGTGCGCCATTATGCCCATAAATATATGCACGAAGTGCTGGTCGACCTGATGCTGATGCAAAAGGAGCTTCACCCGAATATCCTGGCGGTCATGGATGGAACCGTATGCGGCGACGGGGCCGGCCCGCGCACCATGACGCCGCATTCCAAAAACCTGTTACTGGCCTCGGCCGACTCGGTGGCCATCGATGCCGTCGCCGCCAAACTCATGGGTTTCGATCCCTTGAGTATTCCGTATTTAAGAATGTGCCAGGAGCGGGGTTTGGGCACCGCCGATATCGCCAAAATTGAGATACTGGGCGATGATATCACTGAAATAAATTTCGGATTTAAAACAAAAAAATCGTTTGTCATCTGGGGCGATCAGATGCTGCGCAAGGGACCGCTGAAATTTCTTGAAAAAATCGCTCTTCACTCGCCTCTGGTTGTCTGGGCGCCCATGGCCAGCAACATTTATCATGACTGGTTCTGGTACCCCGTTGTGGGCAAGTCGATTATCCGCAAGTATTCCCGCTCGGAATGGGGCCGGCTGTTCGACTTGTACAAGAAGGGCCGGAATCCTTCTTAATATTAATGTCGACACTTGTCATATTTCGTTTCCCAGCCAAAAAAATTAAATATATCTTGACTTGTAATTGTATAATGGATAAATAGTTAGAAACCCCCAAGGGAGGAATTAAAATGAAACGACTGCTCATTGCCCTGTTAATGATGACTCTGGTATTTTCCGTGGCCGAAGGCCGAAAAAAGGGTGACAAATCCGGGGAGGTGGCCGGCAACACCTATACCGACGGGACTTATCCGTTCAAGCTGACCTTCAATGATGCCTGGAAATATACCTTGAAAAAAGGCGATGAAAAGATTCGCCTGATTTTAACTCAGAAAAAATATGACATTCCCCCGGCTTATACGCACGCCCCCAACTATACGACCGTACCCAAAATAACCGTCATGGTGGACACCACGAGCCTTTCTCTGGATATGTTTGTCGATTCACTTCTGTCAAACGCTTATAAATCTGATCAGAAAAAGGCCATAACTTCCGATTTTCCCATCCTGTTCGGCGATTATCAGGTGCGCAAAAGGTTTAAATTGCCCGCCGGCGCATCCGAAGGTATTCAGGTTTTGGCCCAGCTTCAATATACGATATCGGTCCAGGGTTCGGGGTCAGGCTCCGACCGCGGCGAAATAGTGACCGATTTTTATGGCGGGTCGATATTTTTCGCCAAAAAAGATAATAATATTTATATGATGCATTTTATCGGCGAATGGCGCTATTTCGACAGCCTCCAGAAGGATTTCGCCGAGGTTATCAAAGGATTTGAATTTACGGAATAAGGCTTGAGCCTCCCGGCAAAATCAAAACGGCCGCCGATTAATGATTGACGCCGTCGGTCCGGTTTGTTATGTTCGATCGGTAAACGCTAAAATCTTCCAAGGAGGAAGTATGTGGGTTTTCAGGTCGGTATTGATCCTTATCGTCATAGCTATTATTATCGGATTCGCTTTATATAACAGCGGCCCGGATCAGACGGTGAAAAACCTCGATTTAATTCTGGCCCAAAGGCAGAATGTGCCGATCGTCACCGTGGTGTTCTGGTCGTTTATTCTGGGAGCGCTGATTGCCTGGCTCTTGTTCATTTCGATTTATCTCAAGCAAACCAATCAGCTGCGCGAAGCCAATAAATCCATCAAGGGGTTGATTTCCGAGGTTACCGCTTTACGCAACCGGCCGATTGAAGAAAGCCGGGATTTGCTGGACAGGAAAGGGAATTAGCGGGGATATTCTATGGATACGATTATCATAATCATACTTCTGGCTGTCGTTGTTTCTCTCACGATTTTTATTTATTACGGTCAGTACAAAAAGGAAAAAAGACAGCCCGACGACAGGCTCTATATCGAAGCCCTGCGCGCTCTGCTGGACAATCGCGACGAAGAAGCTTTCAGCAAATTCCGGGAAGTGGTGGCCGGAGACAGCTCCAATATCGACGCCTATTTGAGATTGGGCGATATTCTTAAAAAATACGGTAAAGCCGACAAAGCCCTGCAGGTTCACAAGGATTTGACCCTGCGGCATAACCTCAAAAATCCCGAGAAGAAATCGATTCTCCGGGCGCTGGCCGAGGACTTCCTGGCCATTTCCGACAATGGTTCCGCCGAAAAAGCCCTCAAAGAACTGATTGCTATCGACAGCTCCAATCGCTGGGCCTATGAAAACCTGCTCAAATTGCACGAAAAAACCGGTCATTGGGATGAAGCCTTCGAAATCAAGGAAAAGCTGATAAAGATTGACGGCGACCATTCCAAAAAGGGCTTGGCCGTCTATCGCTATCATCAAGGTGAGATACTTTTCGGCCGTAAGGAATATCACAAGGCACGCATCCTGTTCAAGGAAGCCATTTCCATGGATCCCGCCTGCGTTGAGGCGTATATCAAAATCGGCGACTCCTACGTTCTGGAAGACCGACTCGATGATGCCGTCCATATCTGGCAAAAAATGGTGGCGGCCGCTCCCGCCCGGGCCGGATTGGTCCTGGGGCGGCTGAAAAAGGCTTTGTTTGAACTGGGTCGCTATGGGGATATTTCGTCGGTGTGCAACGATATCCTCGAAACCGCTCCGGACAATCTTGACGCCCGTCTTTTACTGGCCGATTATCACCAGAAAAAGGGCGAAGTGAGCGAGGCGATTGAACATTTGCGCGCAACCGTCGAAAGCCATCCCGAAGAATATGCCCCGGCCCTTGAGCTGGCCCGATTGTATTTATCGACCGGCAACAAGAAAGAGCTGGCGACACTTCTGGACCGGCTGATTGAACGGGGTGAAACGGCTCGTAAAACAGCCGGTCTATCCAAAACGGCAATCTCATCGGGTCAGGATGTTTATTCCGCCCGCTGATGAACGGCTCGATTATGCAAAATCTGATATTTTTCATGACGGCACTTTTGCTTTATTCCGGGGCGGCGGCCTCGGAAAAGGCTTTGAAAATGATAGAAACGGGTGATCTGGAGCAGGCCCGCCGCGAAGTCGGGCAACTGGCCACGGCCGCTACCCGCGATGGCTCTGTCCTGTACTGCCAGGCTTTGCTGGAAAGCGACGGTTATGCCTCGGCCAAGTTTCTCGACGCCGCTTTCAAGGCCGGCATGGCTCCGCAATGGCTCGAAGACAACGTCCGGCGAAAAGTGTTGTACTATCTGGCCGATAAAGATTATACCAATCTGGCTTCGTCGGCGCTCGGCTATTTGCAACATTGGGAAAATGGTCAGTACCGCCCGATGATGCTCCGGTTGTACGCCCTGGCGGCCGATAAAATCGGCCAGAAGGCCGCCGCCGACAGGCATCTCGAACTTCTGATCCGCGAAAATGAAAATCGGGCCTGGGGCGACATCGGTCGTCTGGATAAGGCCCGCCGTCAATACGAGGCCAAAGAATATTCCGGCGCTCAAAACATCTGCCGATCCCTGACCAAATCCAAACATGATGTCGCGGTCGCACCGGCGATGTACTTATTATCCTATTATTCGTTCCGGCAAAAACGAATCGACGACGCTATCCTGTACTATAACCTCCTTAAAGAAAGCTACCCCGATGCGGTCGGCCTGGACGACCTGGTTTCGGGCTTCAGCGACTTGAAGGTATCGGGCGGAAGTGACGCCGAAAAAATCACCGGGACTTTCTATTCGATTCAGGTCGGGGTTTATTCCATACGGGATAACGCCCGCGATACGAAAAAACGGATGGAAAAATACGGTCAGGCCGTCGACATTTTGGAAAAAACCATCTCCGGCAAAAAATATTACGTCGTATACGTCGGGAAATTCGGTTCCTCCGACGAGGCCATCGCCTTCAGGGCCCGACTGGAAACACAGGAAAACGAAGCCTTTCAAGTAATCGCACGATGAACTCGTCCGCCTCGGCCCGCGATAAACTGACGCCGGTAATGCGCCAGTTTTATGATATCAAAGCCCGCTATCCGGATAAGATTCTCTTTTTCCGCATGGGTGATTTTTATGAAATGTTCGATGACGACGCCGTCAGGGCGGCACCGATACTCAATATTGCTCTGACCTCGCGCGGTCATCTGAACGGACGCAAGATACCTCTCGCGGGTGTCCCGTACCACAGCGCCGATAAATACCTGGCCCGCCTTCTGGAAGCGGGGGAGAAGGTCGTTATCGTCGAACAGGTCGAAGACCCTAAATTGGCCAAAGGCGTGGTCAAGCGCGACGTCGTCGAAATCATCACTCCGGGTACGGCCACGGTCGAAAGCGCCTATGAGTCATCGGGAACGATTTACCTGGCGGCCGTATTTGTATCGTCCGATGACGGCGACTGCGGTTTGGCCGTCATCGATTTGACCACCGGTTATTTCTTCGTCGACGAGGGGCCGCCGGACCGGATCGTCGAAACGATACATATTCTGTCGCCGCGAGAGGTCTTATACCCCGATGATTACCGGGGCGGGCTATTGGATTTTATAAAAACCGGCGAACCCAAAAGCCTTACGTCGTTCGAGAACTGGAATTTCGATTATAAGACGGCGATGCGCGAGTTGTGCGGGTTTTTCGATGTCAGTACCCTCGACGGATTCGGCATCGGGCATATGAAATTCGGGATAATCGCCGCCGGAGCCATATATCGTTACCTGCTGGAAACCAACCGCACCAAACTGGATCACGTTACCAAAATTTCTCCTGCCGATAATGCTCATTGCATGGTGCTGGATTATAATACCGTTCGCAATCTCGAAATCGCCGCCAATCTGTCCGACCGAACCGAGAAAAATTCGTTGTATGCGGCGGTAAATAAGACATCTTCTCCGGGCGGCGCCCGCAAACTCAAAGACGCCCTGTTGCATCCGTACAAAACGCTGGCGCCGATTTTACGGCGGCAAAACGGCGTGAAAGAATTGTACCATAATCGCAACCTGGCCCTGGAATTGCCGTCGATTCTGTCGCCATTGCCCGATCTGGCTCGTCTGGCCGGACGGCTGGGTATGCGCAAAATTAACCCCCGGCTACTGGCCTCGTTGAAGCGGGGACTGGAACTCGGTCGCGATGTGATTGGCCGGCTCGCCGTTTGTCAGAGCGAAATTATAAAAAGCATCACGGCCGGTTACCCCAATCTGGACGAAATTATCCGAAAAATAGATGCGGCCTTAACCGAAGAACCGCCGCTGGCGGCCAATAAAGGCGGCGTCATACGCAAGGGTTATTCGACAGAACTGGACAGTTTGCTCAATTCCATCCGCGATGCCCGAAAATATATCGCCTCCCTGCAAAATATAGAGCGCCAGCGTACCGGAATACCGTCGTTAAAGGTCGGCTATAATAAAGTGTTCGGGTACTATATCGAAATTACGAAAACCCATCTGGACAAAGTCCCCAAAGATTATATTCGCAAGCAAACGCTGGTCAATGGTGAGCGCTATGTTACCGAGGAGCTGAAGCAAAAAGAAGAGATGATATCCGCGGCCGAAGAGAAAATATTTTCGCTTGAGGAAAAATTGTTCGCCGCGCTGGTCGATGATATCGCGCAATGCCTCGAAGATATTATTCTGGCATCGGAATCACTGTCGGAAATCGATGTGATCGTTTCACTGGCCAATCTGGCCGCTGAGAAAATGTACGTCTGTCCCGAAATGAATGAAGCCACCGCCCTGGAAATAATCGGGGGACGACACCCGGTCATTGAGAATCTCCTTCCGGCCGGGAATTTTATCGCCAATGATTTAAGTCTCGGCGCCGACACCCGTCGTTTGATGATTCTGACGGGCCCGAATATGTCCGGCAAATCGACTTATTTACGCCAGATAGGTCTGATCGTCATTCTCGCCCAAATCGGCTCGTTTGTTCCGGCCGAATCGGCCAGGATCGGCCTGGTTGATCGGGTCTTCACGCGGGTCGGGGCCATCGACAATCTGGCCCGGGGCCAATCGACTTTTCTGGTGGAGATGGTGGAAACGTCGAATATTCTCCACAACGCCACCGAGAAATCCCTGATTCTGCTCGATGAGGTCGGGCGCGGGACATCGACCTTTGACGGCCTGTCGATCGCATGGTCGGTCGTTGAGTATATCAACGAGCACAATCATTCACGGACGGTTTTCGCGACGCATTACCATGAGTTGACCGGGCTGGCGGCCTTGTATGATAAAATATTCAACTGCCAGGTGGCCGTGAAACGCTGGGAAAACGAAATCATATTTTTGCACAAGATCATTCCCGGCGGCTGTGACGATTCTTACGGCATCGAGGTGGCCCGTCTGGCCGGAGTCCCGCGCCAGACCCTGACCCGGGCCCGCGAACTTCTGCGATTGCTGGAATCGGGTAAATTCTCGCAGTCGGCGCTGGCCAAAGGCGTGCATAAAAATATCGTCCAGCGCTCGCTTTTTGACCGGCAACCTTCGGAAGTTGAAGAAGAAATAAGAAAGACCGACGTCGACCACCTGACTCCGGTCGATGCTTTAAAAATGATCCACCGCCTGAAAGAGAAACTCGATGAGCAATAATACGGCCGCCAAAAAGCGCTGGATTCGTCCCCTGCCGGAACGACTGATAAATAAAATCGCCGCCGGTGAAGTGATTGAGCGTCCGGCGGCTGTCCTCAAGGAACTGGTGGAAAATGCCCTCGACGCCGGCGCCACGGCCATTGATATCGATATTGAAAAGTCGGGGACGAAAAGAATTCTTATTACCGACAATGGTTGCGGGATCGAACCGGATCAAATCGAAATCGCCTTTTCCCGTCATGCCACCAGTAAAATCAGCGATTTCGATGACCTCGAACGGCTGATCAGTTTCGGTTTTCGCGGCGAAGCATTGCCGTCGATCGCCTCGGTTTCCCGAACCCGCCTGGTATCCAAAACGCGTGATGCCGAAAACGGCATGGAGATAATTATCGAGGGCGGCGTAGTGCAGAGCCTCAAGCCGGTGGCGGCCCCGGTCGGCACGACCGTGGAAGTGGAGAACCTGTTTTTCAACACGCCCGCCAGACGGAAATTTCTTAAATCGGAGGCGACCGAGGCGTCGTATCTCAACCGGAATGCCATCGCCATGGCCTTGAGCTCTTCCGGCGTTGCCTTCAAATATCGCATCAACGGCCGTCGTCTGTTCGAGCTGTCGGCCGCCGACAGCGACCCCAAAGCACGCGTGGCCCGGATACTCATGCAGAATAATATCGAGCAGTTAATGAACGTCTTTGGCGACACATCGGATGTAAAAATAGAGGCCTATTTGAGTTATCCCCTGTACTGCCGTACCGGTCAAACCGGACTGTACCTGTTTATCAACCACCGCTTCATAAAATCGCCGGGGCTGGCGCATGGGGTCGTTTCCGGTTACAGGGAGCTTCTGCAAAAGGGGCAATATCCGGTCGGGGCGGTCTTTATGCATGTCGATCCCGCGCAGGTCGATGTCAACGTGCATCCGACCAAGGCCGAAGTCCGTCTATCGCAGGAAAGTAAAATCCATGACCTGTTGCACGAGGCAGTCAAGCGGACACTGCGCGCAACTGGTGTCCTGCCGACGCCGAACGTTCTGGGCTCGCCGACGGCGCCGCCTCAAAAGGCCACGCCGCAATATAATGATTACCGGGCGCAACCGGAAGCGGCGCGGGATATCGATATCACTCTGTTGAAAAAATTATACCGCGGTGAAAACGATGCCGGCTCCGCGATGGATGCTATCGACACGGTCCGTGATACTCATCCGGCTCCCGTCGTCGTTGATTCGCCGGGCAACGGTATGACGGCGCCGCCGGGAGAGCCGGAATTCGAGCGTTTCCAGTACCTGGGACAATTCGGCACGCTGTACCTCTTGTTCTCGGACCGTGATGTATTATTCATCGTCGATCAGCACGCCGCCCATGAGCGAGTATTGTATGAACAGACTCTGGCCGCGATAGAAAGGGGTTGCGGCGTGTCGCAAAGCCTTTTGTTTCCCGTGCATATCGAGCTTTTGGCGGACCGCTTCGCTCTGTATGAAATGGTCGCGACGGTCCTCCAGTCATCGGGATTCGGCGTCGAACCCTTTGGTGCAACGACCGTATTGCTTTCGGCCGTTCCCGCGGCGCTGTCCAAAAAATCCCCGGAAAAGGCTTTTGATGAAATAATCGCCGATATCGAACAAGCCGACCGGGCCGGGTCTGATATCAAAAAAAACATCGCCCAGTCGATTGCCTGTCGCGGAGCGGTTATGCACGGTGATAAAATGACCGAAACCGAGGCCCGCGCCTTGATTCGCCGATTATACCGCTGCCATAATCACCACACCTGCCCTCACGGGCGGCCAATCGTGCTTCGGTTGACCAGGGATGAACTCGATGCCAAATTCGGACGGTAAAGCGCCGGTAATTCCGGTTCTTACCGGCCCCACGGGTGCCGGCAAGACGGCTCTGGTGTATCGGCTGATGGACCGGTTTAAGCAACTCGAGATGATCTCGGCCGATTCCCGCCAAATTTATAAAGGCCTGTCGATCGGTACCGACAAACCGCTTCCCGAAGATTTGGCCCGCTACCCGACTCATCTGGTCGATTGCGTTGAACCCGGTGAGCGGTTTACGGCCTTTGATTTCGTGGCACGGGCCAATGATATTATCAAGGATATATTCAAACGCGGCAGAAGGCCGGTTATCTGCGGCGGAACGGGGCTATATATCAAATCTCTGGTCGAAGGAATTGTCGAAATTCCCGACGGCGATTTCCACTACCGCGATGAACTGGAAGCGCTGGCCGCCAGGGAGGGCCCCGAAGCGCTTCATGCAAAATTGAAAAATGTCGATCCGATTGAAGCGGTAAAAGTCCACCCGAATAATGTAAAAAAAATCATCCGGGCCCTCGAAATTTATTACCTGACTGGCAGGACCAAAACAGAAATTTTAACAATGGGTTCATATAAAAAAATCTACGATTTTGTCGTTGTCTGCTTTATGCCTTCAAGGGTGGAATTATATGAGAGAATCAATTCCCGGGTGGACCGAATGTTGGAAGCGGGCCTTATGGACGAAGTCGATACTCTGATAAAATCGGGTTTCAAAGACCGGGTAGCTCGAATTAATGTCATCGGTTATAACGAGTTACTCGATTACCGGGATGGCCGGTTGACCTATGAGGAGGCGGTTAATTTAATCAAGCAGAATTCGCGACGATTCGCCAAGCGACAGATTACCTGGTTTAATGGGATGCCCGATATACAAATTTTTAATAAACCCGATGGTGTTTTGGATTGTCTAATAAATATATTGGGCCAAAAGACATGTTGTTGTTGACACCGTTTTGATGGATTTCATATATATGGCAACAAGTTAGGAGGGGAATACGTAAAGACTGTATAAACCTTTCCGATATATATAGGGATGGAAGAATTATAACAGATGGAAAATCAAGATCATGAAAACAACCAAGACTTCTGCCGTATTTGCAATTTTCATGGGGATGTCGATTATCTCCTGCACCAACCCTAACCTGGGTCAACCGCCTGCCGAAGAAGTAACAAAACCTCAATTTTCCGACAGCTCCGCCAACGATGGTCAGGGAAGCGCTCCTCTGGCATCGGTGGAGGAGGGGATATATCTGGAAAGTACCGAACAATCTCCCTATTTCTTAACCGATTCCGCCGCCAATGTTAATGACATTTCGCCGGCGGTCGATGATGAAATCTGGAGACATCTTAACCTCGCTTTCGAATATTACAGCATGGGCATGCTGGCCAATAAAGAGGCCGCATGGGAAGAAGCGCAGTATTATTTTGAAAAGTGCATTACTATATTGGGCGAACTGGACCTTGACCCGGAATCGGCCACGCCGGAGGCCGCCAAATACAATCAACTTTTGGCCGAACTGGCGACCGGTTATCGCCACACCCTGCTGTCACTCGGACACTTGCCCGAAGATGTATCGTCGGACGCTTTGATATCCCGTTTCTCCGAGATTAATCACCTCAAGATGGATACGACTGAATTCCGGCGCATTGAGCAAATCGCGCAGGAAAAGGTCGCATACGACGTCCCGATTATCATGAACGAACGGGTTAAAAACTGCATTTTATATTATCAAACCGTTGCCCGCGACGCCTTCGAAAAACACCTGTCGCGCTCCACGAAATTTTTGCCGCTGTTCAGAAAGGTTTTTAAAGAATATGGTCTTCCGGAAGATATGGCTTATCTGGCCGCGGTCGAATCGGGTTACAGCCCCAACGCCTATTCCTGGGCTCGGGCCATGGGACTGTGGCAGTTTATCGCCTCGACCGGCAAACTGTATGGATTGGATCGGAACTGGTGGGTGGATGAGCGGAAAGACCCGGTCAAATCAACGCACGCCGCGGCACGCTTTTTGAAGGATTTATATAACGAATTCGGCAGCTGGGAACTGGCTATGGCCGGATATAACGGAGGACCCGGGCGAGTCCGCCGAACCATCAGGGACCAGAAAACCACCGATTTCTGGAAAATGAATCTGCGCAAACAAACCGAAGATTATGTGCCGTTCTTCATGGCCGCAACCATTATTTCCAAAAGTCCGGAGAAATTCGGCTTCACCGATATCGATTACCAGCCGGAATGGGTCTATGATGAAGTCAAGGTCAATAAATGCCTTGATTTGAAAATCGTGGCCAGAGAACTTGGGTGCAGCCTTCAGGATTTGAAGGATTTAAATCCGGAACTACTTCGTAATTTCACACCCCCGGACGTCAAAGAGTACACTCTCCGCGTACCATTGGGCAGTCGTGAGCGTTTTTTGGCCGCTTATGATAATATCCCGTCATCCCGCGAAACGAGTTTGGTTCGGCATACTATAAAGAAAGGCGAAACCATCTCCACGATCGCTCGCAGTTATGGCGTCTCACAGAATGCCATCCTGCAGGCCAACAATCTTTCGAACCATGCGAAAATATATACCGGAAAAACTCTGCTGGTGCCGGTTCCCAATGACAGCCGAGTGGCGGATAAAAGCCAGCCGAAGCGGGAGTTTCAGGCCGACGGCAATTTCTATTATGTCCGTTCCGGTGATACGGTCTGGGATATTGCGCGCGCTTTCGGCACGACGGCGGAAAAAATCCGCCGGCTCAATAACCTCGACCAGCGCGCCAGTATTCATGTCGGCCAGAAACTGAAAATTTACGAAACCGGCACCGTCACCGCATCCAAGCCCGATAAAGACGAAACGATTCCGGTTAAAACGGATACTCCGCCTAAAGAAACGACGACATATAAAGTAAAAAAAGGCGACACCCTGTGGGATATCGCGAATTTGCACGGGACAACCATTGCCAGGATTCGCCAGGCCAACGGCTTGAGCAGAAGCTCCCGGATATACCCCGGCCAGGACCTGATAATACCGTCATCCCAGGCGGAAAGTTTTAAGATTTACACTATTCGCCGTGGTGATACCTTGACCAAAATTGCCTATCAAAACCACACAACCGTATCCAAGCTAATGGCCTGGAATGGGCTGACCGACCCGGAGTTGATCAGTATCGGTGATAGGCTGAAAATTTATTATGATTAATTGAGGGGACAATTATGGCTCGTAAACGAGATGTCGCTATCGCCGTCATAATCATATTCAGTTTCATCATGGGTTTTGGATTCATGACCTTTATGTTTCTGGGCGCATTCAGTGACGATGGCGAAATAAGTCTGGGCGGTTCCGGCGATAGAATCGCCGTAATAGAGATTTATGGTGCCCTTTATGATTCGGCGGATATAATACGCCAGTTGAAAAAATGGGGTGAAAGCGACAATATCAGGGCCATTATTTTGCATATCGATTCCCCGGGCGGAGCGGCCGGTCCCTTTCTGGAAATTCACAAAGAAATAACGAGGATCAGACAGGAAGAGGGCAAGATTGTCGTGGCCTCATGTCTGTCGGTGGCGGCATCCGGAGGCTATATGGCGGCCTGCGCCTGCGATGCCATCATGGCCAATCCGAGCGCAATCATGGGGTCCATCGGCGTGATTATTCAGTATATGAATGCTGAAAAGCTTCTGCAAACCATCGGGGTTTCATTTCAGACTGTGAAATCGGGTGAACTCAAGGATGTCGGTTCATTGGATAGGGCCATGACCGAGGCTGAAAGAAAAATGCTGATGGCTTTGGTTACCGACACGTATGAGCAGTTTGTGGAGGTTGTCGCCGAAGGCCGTCAGATGAGCAAGGATGAGGTTTATCCCTTGGCCGATGGCTCTGTTTTCAGCGGCCGGCAGGCATATCAACTGGGCTTGGTCGACACGACGGGAAGTTTCGAAGAGGCCGTCGACTATACCGCCGAATTGGCCGGAATCACCGGAAAACCCCGGCTGGTCAAGGTGGCCAAGCCCAAAAAGGGTATTTTTGACCTTCTGGGATCGTTTTTGTCAAAACTCCATGACTTGACGTCGGGCGCTTATTCGCAGGGGCCGCGTATATTATATCTATATTAATTTATAAAAATCCTTGCGTTATTTTTTGAAATAATTTACCTTATGTAGCGATTTGTCAAAGGCTTAGCATGAATTTCGGCTTCGCCCCTTTGACAGGAGTGAATAAATATGATAAAAAGAAAAGATTATAAACCAGTAAGCTTGAGAGGGAGGAAAAAATGACCAAGGCTGATCTGGTTGAAAGGGTGGCCGAAAAAACCGGTCTGACCAGGACGGATGTTGCCGTAGTCGTTGACGCCTTTCTTGATACAGTGAAGAAATCAATGGAAGTCGGCAATAATATTGAAATTCGCGGATTTGGCACGTTTAAGATCAAATTACGCAAGGAACGCAAAGCACGCAATCCGAGAACCGGAGACGTGGTCCCGGTACCCGGACGGAAAGTACCGGTGTTTAAGCCCTCAAACGAATTTAAAAACCTGATAACCAAACTGCCCGTCTAACTATTTACCGTTTCCTGAGATGGAGGATTAATGCCGAGCGGAAAGAAGAGAAAACGTCAGAAAATTAAAACTCATAAGCGCAGAAAACGCAGGAGAGCTGACCGTCACAAAAAGAAAAATCGCTAGCCAATTATAAATATACTGGCAGGAATTTTATCAAGGGGAAAATCGTTCCGAATTTTATGGAACGGCTTTCCCCGTTTTTTATATCCGCCGCCACCGGTATCAACCGATAATTCATGTGTTGATTATACTGCACGATGCAGCATAAAGTTACAAGAGCCCGGCGGCTCCTCTTTCAAATACAAGTGATGGCATCAGAATTGCATTAAGCTTATCCCATGCCTATGGGAATATCGAAAATAATTGCGGTTATTGCCATCGCCATATCAGTCCTGGCGCCTTCCTCGCCGGCCGATATTTATGATCTTCGTGTCAACGACGACCAAACGGTAACCGACCAGGTTGACCCGCGTATCGCGATTGACCACAGTGGCGACTTCATCATCGCCTGGACCGATAAAAGGTCCGGAAACAGCGATATCTATTTCCGCTTCTATGACAGTTCCGGGACGCCTTCCGGTGATAATCGCCAACTGAATAATGACCCCGGCTCTTCGCCCCAGTATCGCCCGGCCGTAGCCGCCAATAACCTCGATCAATTCGCGGCCGTCTGGCAGGATTTTCGCAACGGTACCTATCCGTTCGGGGCCGATATTTTCTTTGCCTCCATCGATACGTTGTCCGGTTCGACAAACATCGATATCACTGCTTCGGCGCCGGATTCCACCCGGGAATCTCCCGATATCGCCGTTCTGACCGGAGGCGCATATATTGCCGTCTGGTCGGATTACCGGAATAAAAACTGGGATATCTATGGCCAGATAATTACGATAAGCGGTTCAATGGTTGGCGGAAATTTTATTATCAACGATGATATCGTCAAAGCCGCCCAGCATGCACCACGGGTGGCCGCTCTGGCCGACGGGGGGTTTGTTGTCATCTGGTACGATAACCGAAATGGCGATGATGATATTTATGCCCAGCGCTATAACGCTTCGTTCACTCCCGTCGGAGTTAACTTCATGGTCAACGATGATAATACCGGCAAGCGTCAGGCCTTTCCGGCCATCGCGGCCGACATCAATGGTCGGTTTTTTGCCGCCTGGGTGGACTGGCGTAACGGCGTCTATCCGGCCAATCCCGATATCTATGTCCGACGTTATGGCCCCGATGGAGCGCCGCTCGAAGCCTCGGTCAGGGTGGTTGGTAACGATGCCGGACGCCCCCAGCGCGATTGTGCCATCTGTGCCGACGCTATGGGCAATGTCTGCGTCGCCTGGGCCGATTCGACCGTTTACAACTGGGATGTTCGCGCCAGGATTATCGATTATCGCGGCATCATGGCTCCCGCCAGTTTCCTGTTAAGCCGCGAAGTTAACGGAAAACAAGTACAACCGGATATCGCCGCTGACGGTTTTAAAATGTATGCCACCTGGTCCGATTACAGAAACGGCAATTTCGATATCTACGCTTCGATTATAAAATATAACGATCCTTCGCTTGTACCCGGTGTCGCGGAAATCGCTTTCGAAATGGAATATGGTCAGGATCCTCCTGCACCGGTTATGGTGACCCTGACCAACGCCGGCTATGGAGCGCTGGAGTGGCGTGCCGCGGCCAGTGTTGACTGGCTGACCACGCTGCCGTCAAGCGGAACGACGCCGGATACCTTTTGGGTCGAAGTGACAGACAATTCCCTGACCACCGGTACGTACTACGGACAAATTCGTCTGATAAATATCAGCCAGAACGATTCCTCGGTAGTTCTGCCGATTCGCCTGACCGTAACAGCGCCCCTGATAGATATTATTCCCGATACCCTGATTTTCCGGGTGCATGCCGCCGGCGGCGAAGCCGCAAGTCAATCGGTTACCATTGCCAACGCCGGAACCGGATCGTTTTCATGGACAGCTCTGGAGTCGGCTTCCTGGCTTGACATCCTCGGCAATGCGACAGGCCGCGACGGCGATGTTATCGGCCTGGCCGTATCCATTACCGATCTTGAAGCGGGCGTATATCGGACGGCGCTGGAAATTGTCTCGGACGAAGCGGCCAATTCACCGGAAACCTGCTGGGTGAATTTGACACTGGTCGATGACGTTCCGTACCTCACAGTCGAGCCGGAACATCTCGATTTTTATGACATAGTCGGTGACTTCTCGAGTCAACAGCTGAATATTCTTAATCTTGGAGGCGGACGTCTGGCTTGGACAGCATCCGAAAACTGCGCCTGGTTGACCCTGGATAAAACTGGCGGTAGCGATAACGATACGGTAACCGTCGGCATCAACACCGAAAACCTCCTTTCGGGATTCTTTTCGACCCAGGTGGATTTTTATGACGGTGCTTCATTTAACAGTGCGGTTACTGTATCCGTAAATCTCTATCTGTCTTCGGGCGACAGCGTCATTTTTATAAACAGCAATACCATGCCGGGCATGGTCGGCGTTGTCCCGATTTACATCAACCTGATTGAACCGGCCAAGGCCGGATATGTCCCTTTTGCCTCCGACTGTAATATCGTCCGGCTGGATTCATTGGTATTTGACAAAAACGGCTGGCCGGTTGATGTCGATTTTTATCAAAATTTCTACTCCGCGGCCGTCGGTGAATTCGGCTTTTGTCTGAATCCCGAGGCGTTCATGACCGAGGCCATTGCTCCGGGGCAGTACTATCTGGGCAACTTATTTTATACGGCGCGTGATACCAGCGCCATTGCGGTTATGGATACGGTTTACGCCGATAGCTCCGGGGCCTATATACTCGATACCCTGCTCGTAAACAGGCATCCGGGAATTCAAACGGGTTTGCTTAACATCGGTTATCCCACGGGAATCGCCGATGATGTCCTCGCGATACCCGACAAAGTCGAATTAAAACAGAATTACCCCAACCCGTTTAACACTTCGACCATGATTGAATTTGCTCTGGACAAAAAGGCATGGGTTAAGGTGGAGATTTTCAATATCCTCGGACAGGTTATCCGTGAATATGATCTCGGCCTTCAAGGCCCCGGTCGTCATAAGATATTATGGGATGGCCGCCTTGGTAATTCTCAAGATGCGCCCAGCGGTGTATATTTTTACCGAATGACCGGGGAGTCGATTTATCAGGTGCGCAAGATGGTGCTTCTGAAATAACCTCTAAAATTCGGATTATCCTTTCAATTATCCCTATATTCCGCAATTAATTGCAACTTTATTATTTTTTCCTCGTCCAATTAAAATAAAGAAAAATATTCCCGGAATGCGAGGTGAACCATGAAATCGGCTTTTATGATGTTTGGAGTGGGAGTTTTTCTACTCATCGTCTGTGGCATGGCTTATGGCGATAACGGTCAGCTTTATGGCAAAATATATACCGATGACAAGGAAGTTTTCGAGGGCTTTATCCGGTGGGATAAAAACGAAGGCTCATGGCACGATGTATTAGACGGTACCAAAGAACTCGACCGGGAACGCGGCAAGCGCTATTATCGCGACCGCAACCGTCGCAGCAAAAGTATTTCAATATTCGGATTGACCGTTTACGATGAAAACAACGGCCGTTTCTTCATGACCGGTTCCGCCGAATCCGGTCTGTTTATGGGCCATATCAAGACGCTTATTCCGGATGGCGATAATGAAGTCATTCTGGTCCTGAAATCCGGCAAGGAGGTCTTGCTTGAAGGGGGGTCCACCGATATCGGCAACGATATCCGTGAAATCCTTATCAAGGACATCAAGGAAGGCGAATTGGAATTATACTGGTCCGATATCGACAAAATTGAATTCATGCCCGCTCCCGGCGGTCGTGATGGTTTCGGGAAAAGGCTTTATGGCACGGTCATGACGCGCCGGGGAGATAAATTCACCGGTTTCATTTCATGGGATGTCGATGAAATTTTCGAGGGCGACATCCTCGACGGCCGGGAATCGAGCCGCAAACGGAAAGTCGAATTCGGAAAAATCGAAAAAATCGAACGACGTTCATCGAATAGCTCCGTTGTTACCCTCAAGGGCGGTTCGGAAATGAGGTTAAGCGATTCCAATGATATCGACAGCGGTAACCGGGGCATTTGTATTTTTGACAAGAATCTCGGCCGCATAACTGTCGATTGGGATGAATTTGACGCCGTCATATTCACCGACGCCCCGGCAGAGCCAAAATACGATCACTTCGACGGCGGCCGGGAACTCCGGGGTACCGTCTATACCGAAGGCGGCGAAACATATACCGGCCGAATCAAGTGGGACGACGACGAGGAATACACCTGGGAATTTTTGGACGGCAAATATAACGACATTGACCTTGATATCGAATTCGGAAATATCAAGTCCATTGAACGCAAGTCACGAAGCAGCAGCGTCGTGACGCTCAAAGACGGCCGCGAGTTCCGCCTTAGAGATTCCAATGATATCGATGATGATAATAAAGGCATCTTTATTTTCGAGGGCAATGACAAAAATGATATCATGGTGGACTGGTATGATTTTGAAAAAATAATCTTCGAGTGATAAAACGTCGAATACTACTGAAGCAAAACCCTCACAAAGACGCCCCCGTTGCGGTCAACCCCGTAGGCCGCTTCGGGGGCCGCTTTTTTTAGATACTGAAATAATGACGGCAATAAAAAGAGAGTTTTCTTTGGTTGGACAAGAGGGGATAGGAGACATGTCCATGGAAACCAAAGAGAAACTCTCTTAGTTCTCATTTAAAAAATATTACGAACCGGTTATTTGTCAAGGTTAAAAAAATATGGCGCGTTTCATGAACGTTGATCGGATGACGAAGGCGGTTCGATATGAACCAGAACGTCGAGTATTGTCGGAAATGCCTTTTTAACCGAGGCGCCGATATTGTGGGCGATATCATGGCCCTGGCTGACCGTCAAATCTCCTCGAACACATACGGCGGCATCTATATAATATCCCGAACCGACCGCCCGCCCTTTAATCCAGCTGACCTTTTTCACTTCGCCTATCTTAGAAATGTGTTCCTTGAGTTCCTTTTCAAAAGCCAGGCCGGGCGAGGAAACCATCAATGTCCCCACATTCTCCCGTAGTATCTTAACGGACTGCAATATAATCGAAAACGCGATATAAAGCCCGGCAATCGGGTCAAGAATCGGATAGCCGATCTGGGCGACGACAATACCGATTAAAGCGCCCAGCGAAATTAAAACATCGGAACGATGGTCATGGGCATTGGCAATAACAGCCGGAGAACGGTATTCGCGACCGATTTTCATCGTATATTTATAAAGCGATAATTTGATAATAATCGTGATAATGGCCGCCGCGGTAGCCATTTCATTGGGCGTTGCATAACTTTTATCAATAATCGTATTGAATGCCTCGCGGCCGATATAAGCGCCGGTGATAAATAGAACCACGGCCACGAATATGGCGGCCAGATTATCAGCGTTGCCGTGACCGTACGGATGATCGCGGTCGGGTGGCCTTTCGGAAATTCTTATGCCCAGCCAGACGACCACGTTGGCCACGATATCCAACAGCGAATTTATGGCATCGGCCAGAAGAGCCTGCGATTGTCCCCAAATCCCTCCGAACAATTTCAGGATTAGAAGGAAAATGTTAAACCCGAGCCCCAGCTTGGTGCAGGCAATCGGGGTTTTCAGTTTTTCCAGCAACCTGCTACCTGCGTTTTTGAGCCATAAAAAAGAACCCCGACCACGAGCCGGGGTTATGTCAATATTTTTTAACCTTCACTGCTCTGGAAAGATTTCAATTCCTGCAGTTCTTTAATGTGTTCCTCCGCCGGTGTGATCAACTCCTTGGCCTTGGGATTCTTCTTGGCCACCCGGATAAACTTCTGCCAGTTGGCGATTACTTCATCGAGCTTATCCTGATTGTCATGCTCGAAGGCGATAGCCATGTTGTAATGCGCCAGATAATTATCGGGATTAATTTCGGAGGCTTTTTTGAACATCTGATAGGCCAGCGGATATCTCTCCTGCGCCTGATAGATTTGCCCCAGGCTGTTGAACGAATTAAAATACTCGCCGTTCAATTTGGTGGATTTGGAATAGGCGTCCACGGCTTCAGAGTATTTTTTGAGCTTCTGATACCCTTTGCCGAGAAGATAATAGCTTAAATAGTCATTGGTGACGACCGCCGTATATTTGGTCATAACGTCAACCAGGGCCGGCCAGTTCTGCTGAACCATGTAAATCCTGCCCAGTTCCTTATTAATCTCATTATTGTTCTTGTTGAGCTCAAGTGACTTTTTGAGAGCCTGTTCCGCTTCCAGGTATTTGTCATTTTTAAAATAGGTCTTGCCAAGGTTGGCCCAGGCGTCGGCGCTGGTGGCATCGATTTCGGTGGCCTTGCGAAATTGCTCTTCGGCATTGGTCAATTTTTCCTGCGCGAAATAAATCGAACCGAGATTTATCCTCGCGTCCAGAAAATTGGCGTCCTCGGATATGGCCTTTTTGTATTCTTCGATGGCCAGGCTGTCATTGCCTCCCTGTTGCGCCGTTAATCCGGCGTTAAAATGCTCTTTGGCCTTTTCGGCATCGGCCATGGCCACTGACGCACACAGGAAGATTAACAGCATGAGGGGGAAGGCTAACGGCTTCAGGTTTCCACTTCGAATCATGCGTTTATCTCCTTTCAAATCTTTTGTTCTTTTACAATCGGGCCGCCCGCGACGATTAAAAAAATCGCCGTTTAAAGCCGGGCGGCTATTTCGGGATATTTAATCCCGAGTATCCGGGCCGCCATAAAAGCGGCATTTTTGGCCCCGGCTTTACCAATTGCCATCGTTGCCACCGGAATGCCCGACGGCATCTGGGCGATCGCCAATAGCGAATCCAGGCCGTCCAGCGATGCCGGGAGCGGGACGCCAATGACCGGCAATTTCGTCCTCGCCGCGACCACACCGGGAAGCGCCGCGGCCATACCGGCCATACATATAACGACTTCATACCCGTTGTCGGCGGCATGCCGGGCCAGTTCGTCGGTTTTGTCCGGATGACGATGGGCCGAGGAAATCTCCAGCTTGTTTTCGATGCCGAGGTCATCGAGGACGCCTTTGCAGGCGGCGGCATATTCCTCGTCCGACTTCGAACCGATTATTATTAATACTTTTGGCACGTTATTACACCCTCACCTTTTCCATATGCGCTCCGGCTCTGAAGCCGATATCATTGCGAAAATACATGCCGTCGAAAGTGATGCTTTCGACTACCTCGTAGGCGCGGCTCAAGGCCGCCTTCAAGTCTTTATCGGTGCCGGTTACCCCGATCACCCGGCCGCCGTCGGTGAGCCACTGCTTGCCGTCGCGGCGCGTCCCCGAATGAAACAGGTAGCATTTTTTATCGCTGTAGTTTCTTAACCCGAAAATACGCTTTCCTGTTTCCGCTTTTTGCGGGTAGCCCCGCGACGCCAGCACCACACAGGCCGCGGCGCCTTCATCCCATTTGAGATCCCCGATGGCGTCAAGATTGCCGTCAATCATGGCAATAAATATATCCGCCAGATCCGACTTCAAAAGTGACAGCACCGCCTGTGTCTCCGGGTCGCCAAAACGGCAGTTGAATTCCATAACCTTTGGACCGGCCGAAGTAATCATGAGCCCGGCGTAAAGGATGCCCATATACGGATGGCCCTCGGCGGTCATACCGCGCACCGCCGGTTCGAGTATCTGTTCGACAATGAATTCCTTCATGGAATCGTCGAAAAACGGCACCGGGCAATAAGCGCCCATTCCGCCGGTATTGGGGCCGGTGTCGCCCTCGCCGATTTGCTTGTGGTCCTGCGACGGCAACATGACTTTGATCGTCTTGCCGTCGGTGAAACACATGATGGATAATTCCTGTCCCTCAAGGAACGTCTCGACCACGATTTTATTTCCGGCCGCACCGAATATTTTCTCCACCATGATTTTATTGATGGCCTCCGACGCCTCATCAAAAGTGGAAGCCACGATCACCCCTTTGCCCGCCGCCAAACCGTCGGCCTTGATGACTATCGGCATCTGCGAGGATTTCACGAATGTTATGGCCTGATTGGCGTCATCGAAAATCTGAAACGGGGCGGTGGGGATATGGTATTTACGCATGAATTCTTTGGCGAAGGCTTTGGAACCCTCGATACGGGCCGCCGCCTGAACCGGGCCGATTATGCGTAGTTTGCGCTTTTTGAATTCATCGACTATGCCCGATGTGAGCGGCTGTTCCGGGCCGACCACGGTCAGCGCAATTTTATTCTTTGCCGCGAAATCCGCCAAGCCCTTGATATCATCGGCCTTGATATCGACACATTCGGCAATCAGCCCGATACCGGCGTTGCCGGGGGCGACATAAACCTTTTTAACCAGCCGGGAGCCGCGCAATCTCCACGCCAGGGCGTGTTCACGACCTCCCGAACCAACGACCAATACTTTCATAAGCCTCAATTCCTCGAAAAAATATAAACCATAAACATATGGATTTTTAAAAGTTTTTCAACAGGTTTTTTATACTGTGTAAATCCCCGTTTTCCCCCTCATTATTGGCACTCCACACCTTGTGATCGCTCCGGGTGACCGGTCCAAACTCGTTTCCGCATGCGGCAAACCTCTTTATCCCGCCTACAGCACAATACCCACGAATAATGTCATCTCGGGCTTTGACCCGGAATCCAGCTCTTGGATTATCTTAATGTATTTATCTCGAAGAAAAAATTGTCTTGACTCGTTTATTAAGCCATGTATCTTTAATTAGATAATATATCGGCCGTTTCGTTAATATTCGGCCCATTCAATGGGAGGCCAAAATGTCTAAAAATCTATTTTTTGTCTTGTTGTTTGTTTTATTCTTATGCGGCATCGCCACCGCCCAGTTCCAGGTGGATTTCCGCGTGGAGTTCGACAGTCGTTTTTCCGATCCGGGGACAGTTGTCTGTGACCGCTATTTCACCATTGACATATACATGCATAATCTTGGAGGGCAAATAAACGGCTTCAGTTTCCCCTTTGCCATAACCGGCCCGCAAATCTATTGGGTTGACGCCGGGGGAAGGCCTGAAACGGGCGGTTCACTTGAAATCTTCAATGGATTTGCTCCGGGCGATTATCGGTTTACAGCGTTGAATTTGGTTGATATCCCTGACGCCGGGTCATGGGACGGAATCTTGCCGGATTCTATTCTTCAAGTAACCGCGACAACCGTAAATGGCTGGCATATCAACGAAGGTGAACTTCTCGTTTACAGATTTCATGCCAGTGCGGGGAGCGAGGCCGGGGAGATTTGCATCGATTCCACCGGATGGTATAATGGTATGGAGTGGCTGTGGTTCCCCTGGGTCAATTTTGGCGGGCCTTATTGCGCGCAAATTGAAAACTGGGAATTGCCCCAGGCTCCATGGTTTGTTTCCGGATGTCCCCCGGAGACTATTGATATCAACTGGGGCGTCGCCAAAAAAGATACTCTGACAATGGAAGTTGGTCTTGACGCCGGTTTAATTCCGGGTGATGCCCTTTCCGGTGTTATGGCCAATTTGGGCGTTGCCGTCATTACCGATTCTATCGGTAATAATGACGGCGGGGCATTTATAAATTGGTCTTTTGATGCCGATTTCGATATGCTGGGATCTCATGACGTTCAAATATCGGTTTATGACCATTATTCAATCCCCTATGACCATGCCGTTGCAAAAAATGCCTGCAATTTCACTCTGAATATTATTAACACTCCGCCTGTCGTTACCGCCTACAACTGTGGCGATACTCTGGATTGTTGTATCGGGACATCAATTCAATTTCCGTTTCAGGTCACTGATGTAAACGTTGGCGATGTTTTATCCTTTGGTCTAACGGAGGATGCCGGGGGAAGAGCTCTAATCAGCAGTCAGCACAACCTGATAACTTTTACGGATACGGGCAATGACGGCGAAGCACTCTATGAAGTCATCGCCGCCTTCAGCGACCGGGCCGAAGATACTACCTTTTGCACCATATATTTCAACGTCCGTGGCTGTTGCGGGGATGTTAACGCCGACGGCAGCTTAAATCTGATGGATATATTATACTTAATCGAGCATATCTACGGCATCCCGCCCGGCCCGCCGCCGGGCCAGTTTGCGCAGGGCGACGTGCACACCGACGGATACCTGAACCTGCTCGATATAATATAT
>CALAMC010000058.1 GCA_937925655.1 uncultured candidate division Zixibacteria bacterium
GCGGTGAATCATTTCCTCGCCGGACGGGTCAATCCATTCGATTACTTCGATTAACAGGGACATGGAAAATTCCTCATTTTTTTATTAGCCAGTAATATCATATTAATCGTCATTTATATTGAATGTCTTAATCAGGGTTATTGCAGGAGTCCGGAGAAAGACGTATATCTTTTTATAAGCCTATGCCGAATAATTGCTTGACCACGAATGGAAAAGCCATTATATTGGATTAAGTAGGGTAACCGGCTTTAAGGGCGCTAACCTCTCTACGTTTTCATACCGCTTTTACTTTTCGGCCCTGAAGGGATATTTTGATGCTGTCATATTTAGCCGTTCGAGTGGCGGAAAATTGGGAAAATTAATTAAGGAAAACGGGATAACTTCTTTATTGGCAACAGAAGAACAGAGTAACTCGGGGAATTGGTATTTTTAATAAATTTAGGGATATTGCATTAATAAAATCCTGGGATATCCCGATTTTAAGTAACAGAGGACGTATAAACTGCGCAAACCAAAAGGAGGGATGGACAGAAGACCGCGCTTGCCTTAAAAGACGGCCATACTTCCGGCCCTGATTTCAGCGTTCGTTGGAATACCTGCCGGGGGTGAGTCATTGCCTCGCATAGATAAAAAACAAAGAAGCTAAACTCAATAACAGCATGGAGTAAACCATGAGGAACATCAAAAGTGTAGCGTTGATGGCGATTTTGGGGCTTTTGGTTTTTTGCCTGACAGCCGGTGCCGCAGATTTCAAAGCGGAGCGGGTTAAAGGTGAAAAGATAAATGCTCCCAAAATCAATATCACCGTTAATTCCGAAAAAATTACCGCCATACCATCCCAGAATCTCCCGCAAAGGGACTTTGTTAAAGGTCCCAGGGGGGGTGGAGAAACCTTTGCCACCGCCACCGTTATTCCCTCGATTCCTTACACCGATAACGGTTCCACGACGGGCATGAACGATGATTACGACCCGACTTTATCCGGTTATTGTCCGACGCAGACTTATGCCCCGGATGCGGTCTATTCATTTACTCCCAGTGTGGGCATTCTGGCTACGATTACGACGTGCAATTCGTCGTATTGGACAAGATTGCTGGTTTATCGGAACGATGAATCCAATTTACTGGCGTGCAACCAGTATTATGAAGGTTGTGCCGATCCGATGCATGCCGGGATAGCCGACATTTCCATGTCGCCTCCGAATACCTATTACATCGTGGTCGATGGTTTTTCGGGATCGCCGGGACCGTATGGTAATTATGAAATCGTGATTACCGCCCGCGAACCCGTCGATACGCTCCGGATCGAACCGTCGCTGGGCGACGCCGGCAACGGCAATCTTTTCCTCGGTTACAGCTATCGGGAATATGATTCTCTGCTGTTCTGGACGGCGTCTCTGGATGACGGCTATAATTTCGATAGCCCCGTTTATTGGGATCTGACACCCGGTTTTCCGAAATATCCGTCGGTTGCCTATTGGGGCGATGGCGGTTATTTCTATGGTACTTTCACGCAACCGGGCCGCAATAATGGTTCGTCCATTTATTTGCTTGACATTCCCGATGTTTCTGATAACACCAACTGGGGTTTGTCGTCCTGGAATTTCGGCGGGGCTCCGTTCGATTTCAAGAATATGGAACACGTCGAGATAGCGACGAATAACGGCCGTGAGGAATGGGAATGGGGCTTCATGTCGATTTGCGGCGATCTGGTTTATCAAAGCACCGGGCAGTACCCGGACATAGATTTCATCTTCTATCCAACCGATGCGCAGGGTTATGCCACGATGAGTGCTTACGGTCAGATCGGTTGCAGCACGACCACCGCCACGATTGACCCGGTGACATTGAGGGCCTACGCCACTTATGACTATTATGATACCGATGAAAGCCAGTGGATATTGCTGGTTCGTCAGGAACCGTCGGATGACTGGGATGACGCACTGGGCTGGGGTGGTATGTGGGGTTTCGGAACCGCCACCGGCAATGTGATGTTTCCTTCTTCCGATGCTTATGACGGCCGCCTGCTGGTGGTCGCGGAACACTGGGAAACAGCCTCACCCGGCAACCATGACATCGTTTGTTTTTATTCCAACAGCGAAACCATGGATGACGATATGAATGTTGTCACCGTGGCCTCTACTGCCGAAAATGAAAGGTTCCCCAAAATTCAGCATGTGGCCAACCAGACATATGTTATCGTCTATCATAAAGGCGATTCGTTGTATTACAGCGTCACCGAAAACTTCGGGACAACCTGGAGTACACCGGTTCTGGCCAGTATTCCCGACGATAATGTCGTGGTTGAATATCATGCCTTTGACCTGGGTGAATCCGACGGCAGTAATGTCAAGTTGATTTATTCCTATGAAGTCGAATCGACCAAGGATTATGCCGGCGGTGTTTATTTGAGACTGGTGGAATTAAACATAATCGAGATTCAGGATGCGGATGAGGACGGTGTCCCCGATGAAAGCGATAACTGTCCCACTACTTACAATCCGGATCAAACCAATAACGATAGCGACAGTCACGGCGATGCCTGCGATAACTGCCCCTTCGTTGCCAACGAAAGCCAATCCGATATCGACGGTGACGGGGTCGGCGACGCCTGCGACAATTGCATAAGCGATTCCAATCCGTTGCAGGAAGACGGCGATGCCGACGGTGTCGGGGATATCTGCGATAACTGTCCCGACGTCTATAATCCCGGACAGGAAGACGCCAACAGCAATGGTGTCGGTGATGCCTGCGACTGGGTCTGCGGCGATGTAACCGGCGACGGCAATGTCAATCTTTTGGATATTCTCTTTTTGATTTCCTACAAGTATGACACGCCTCCGGGAGATCCGCCCGCAGTTATGATGGCCGGTGATGTCAACAGTGATATGGCTATTAACCTGCTGGATATTTTAGTACTTATTTCCTATCTGTATGATAGTCCTCCGGGAAATGCCCCGAACTGCCCGGCCAGCTGGTAATTTATAGTATTGACTGCAAAGGGCTCCGCTTTGAGCGGGGCCCTTTTTTATTTATTGGAGGGTTGAAAACAGGGCTATGGCGGGGGAGGATATCCTGTTGATGTTTCAAAAGTTATGTTGACAAAAATAAAAATTGAGCTATTATTCCGTTATAGAGGTATGTTTTTTAGCATTGTTTCTGCCCCGGGTGAAAGAATGACCAAATTTTTCCTGCTTTGTTTTGTTCTTTTGTTTCTTACAAATCCCTTAATAAGGGCCGATGAAAATGTCCGGGCCGAGATGGAATTAAAAGCGGTTCAGGAAAGAATCGCCCGAGAAAATTTGGACTGGACGGCGGCCCTAAATCCGGTCGTTCTTGAGTATTCTCCCGAAGAAAGACAGCGCCTTCTTGGTCTGAAACTGCCCGAAAACTGGCAGGAGATCTGGGAAGCCCATCTGGATCCCGATTTCGCGGCCAAGGCGGACCGTGATCTGCCGGCCTATTTCAACTGGCAGGACAGTGGCCTGTTGACCGGCGTCAGAAATCAGGGCGGATGCGGTTCCTGCTGGGATTTTGCGGCGACGGCGTCATTGGAAGCGATTTACAGCATATTCCGGGGAAAACAACTGGACCTTTCCGAGCAGTATGTTCTGTCCTGCGTAACCCAGGGCGTCGGCTGTGACGGCGGACATATGAATGACGCTTATGATAATTTTTACTATCATGGAGCCGTGGCCGAATCCTGCATGCCCTATCGGGCCAATGATATGGTTCCCTGTAGCAGTGGCGCCGATTGCCCCGTTCTGGTGGCTATAAAGGGTTGGATCGCCATTCCCAACAATCGGACAAAATTAAAGACGGCGGTCATGATCGCCCCGGTGGCGCTGACTTTTTATGTTTTTCCGGATTTTTATTATTATGACGAAGGCTGTTATTTCAACGGGACGACGCCCGAAATCAATCATGCCGTTTTGCTGGTCGGCTGGGACGATAATATGTGCGACGGTCAGGGCGCCTGGCGTTGCAAGAATAGCTGGGGCTCGTGGTGGGGTGACGACGGCTATTTCTGGATCAAGTATGACTGCTGCAATTTCGGGGGTTCGGCGGCTCTGCTTCAAATCGACACCCTGCTGAATATTGCCGCGGACCGCAATCTTCCGGCGGCCGACTTCTGTGATACGTACAGCTATCAATTCGCCGGTGTCGGCGGGACGGCGCCATATGAATGGACATTGCTTGGCGGCACTCTTCCCCCCGGAATCAGTTTCGGAAGCGACGGCCATTTGTACGGCGATTGCAGTCATGAAGGAACTTATGCTTTTACCATACGTGTCCAAGACGGCTCCTACCCGCCTTCGTATTTCTTCGACGATTTCACTATAAATGTCGAACCGGTCCAGAACGGCGACGCCGATTGCACCGGAGATTTAAATTTGCTGGATATACTTTACCTGGTAG
>CALAMC010000059.1 GCA_937925655.1 uncultured candidate division Zixibacteria bacterium
TTAACTTTCTCAATCATTTGACCCATCTTAATCGGGTCAAGCCCAATGGCGCAAGACGTGATTTTGTCCTTGTCGGTCATAGTTGCCTCTATTGTATATCTTCTTCTTTAATATCCCAATTGTAAGTCTTGTTAATCTTTTTCAATAAATCGCGGGCCGCCTCACGTCCCTTTTTCTGATACATGGCTTTTATCTGGCGGATTTTTTCGTCTTTAAGTGGGTCACTTAAATTCGTCCCTATTTGCTGGTCGGGATGCTTGTCGTTCCATTCCCGACGCATGGTTTCGGCTTCTTCTTTCTTTCCTTCACGATAATACAGCCGCTTAATTTCACGGCGCGTTTTCATTTCGCTCAATTCATAAGTGTTTGCACCCATACCAACTATGGTCGCCAGTGATACGCCCGCCGCTTTTCCAAATCCGGCATCCTGATAGGCGTCGTATGCGTCTCGGAGCCAAAAGGCCGTAAGATTCTGTAAGGCCCAATCTTGCGGCGTTTCCAGTTTTTCACCGACCATTGATTTGCCTGTCAATAACTGATTGGGAATATTCACCGCCGGCCCGGCTTTATATTCCGCAAAATTTTCGATTATATCCAAAGGCTCAATGCCGTATTTTTCCTGGTCTGTTTTCATCTGTCCGGTTAATCCGGCCCGGTCAGTTCCGTAAATGAGTAAGCGAGCCATCATTCTGGCTGGTTGCAGAAAACCGCCCCAGACATCATAAGTGGTATTGCCGACTTTGATTTTCCCCCAGTCGGGATTGCGCGGGTCATCTATATTGACCGCATAACCGGCCAATTTAGCAAGGGCCAGTATCCCCGCTCCCGCCGCTATGGTTTTCGCGAAATCTTTGGCAATCTGATTACGGACGCGAGGCATACTCCAATATTTCTTTATCGTCCACGGGGCCTGAAATCTACTGGCCGTAAACTTTGGCGCGAAAAGTGTTACGTTCAGAGCCGCCCCAATCTTACCGCCCGCCGCCCGGCCCAAATCCCCGCGTCCCGTGATTTTATTCAAAGCGTCCGCATAAGCCCGCAATTCGGCGGTTGTGGCGTTGGGATAAGCCTCTACAAATTTATCAAAAACGCCAACCCGGAGAAGATTCAGATAGGTCGTCATATGGCGTTCGGACGCCTCAACAACGTGCTTTAATCCGGATATTTTTCGCAAGACATTCGACCCAAACATTTCTTCGCGTTTGCTCAAAAGGTCTGCCCCGACCTCCGTTAATTGCAGTCCCGCCCGTTCCCGGATAAGATGATTCGGATGCTGGCGAATACTCATGTCGATTTGTTCGGCGGTATATGTGTTGAACATGGCCTTAAGGGCTTTGACTTGCGCCCTCCCGGCAATTCCAGGATGCGCAACGGATTCAACTAAACCTTGCCGCAAGGTCGCCGATATATCCGCCGTCGCCTGCAAAGTCTTTATGGTATTGACCGTTTCAGAAATAATCTTTTGACCCCGCGTCTTTTCTTTATTGCGGAGATAATCAGCAACCCGGCGTTTCAGCCGTTTTTGCTCAATAAGTTGACGCTCGATGTTTTCCGGTAGGGGCTTCGCCTCAACCTTTTTCGGCGTCTTGAATTGGTCAGTTCGGATTTGCTCTTCAAGGTCAGCAATGGAATCCCGTAATCGCAATTCCTTTTTGACCTCGGCAATCTTTTCCCTGATGGATTTCAGGGCTTCGGACGGAATAGGTTTGCGCGGGGCCCTTTTCACCTCCCGATATTGATTTATAAGTTGGTCGCGGAGCTTATCAAGGATTTCCTGCGCTTTTTCCAATCGGCGGGATTCCATGATAGTATCGGATAACTTGGCCCGCAAATCTGAAACCGTGCGTTTTAAAGCCTTGATTTCTTCGGTCGTAGCCACGACCGTTGTTGTCTTTCCAATACCCGGTTTAGGTGGAGTCAATTTGCCCTCGGCGGCGTCTTCAAGTTTCGCCAGATAATTGGCCTGCTGTTTCATTAACCGCAGACGTTCCGTTTCAACTTTCCGTAATTTCGCCTGATATTTGGGATTGCGGGTATTCAAGGCGTCATAGACGTTGCGCTCGGTGATTTCCGGTATGTGCATCCGCACCCTATCCACGACCCCCGCCAGCGTTATTCCGCCCTTGCGGATATAGGCCGCCGCCAACTTGCCCGTCAAATAGGCCATTTCTGGGTCAAGCGGGGTCGAGTGCAGACGGGTATGGAAACCCTTTTTCTCAATCTGTTTGAGAATATCAGCGATTTCAACATCGATATTCTCTTTGGCTTTCGTCCGACGGGCTTTCCGTTGTTCATATTCAAACTGACGTTCGGCCTCAACTTTGGCCTTGATTAATTCCCGGCCCTCTTCCTGTTTCCAAAGTTCGTCAATCAGCTTTTCACGCCCGGCATGACTATCGGCGAATTTCTTTAATTCCAAACGCTCGGCCTCGGTGGGCTTGCGTTTCCATCGAGCTGTCGCCTCTTTGGTTAAAGACAAGACATCCATCGGCTGGTCGGATAATCGCATTTTACGGATATTTAAAGCCTGTCCAAGTGGCGTCCCGCCAATTTTAACAGCCTCATCCAGTCTGTCTATTTGAGCTTCTATGGCATCCCGGCGTTTTTGGAGATTATTTTCAATGCTTTCCCCGCGCTCGACCGCCTTCGATATATCGTCCGTGACCTGATTATACTCTCGCCGCAATTCGTTATATTTCATAACCATACCGGCGTGTTCTTCGGTGGCAATCATCCGTTTTTCTTCGATAACTTTTTCAGCTATTTCTACAGCACGCTGGTCAAGACCTTCGGATATGGCTTTTTCGCCCGCCTGTTCCCATGTCTGACGCTGGCCTTTTTCGAGGGGCGTTTTGTTGGCTATTTCCCGCATATAGTCAATTCCGGCATTGGTAAGGGCAAGGGGCCGCCCCGGGGCCGGAGTCGTCGCTACGGGCTTCGTAGGCGGTTTGGGCGGTATTGTAGCAGGCGGTTCGGCTTTCGGCGTTAAAGGTATTTTACCCTCGGCTTTTTGATTAACGGTTGGGGCCGTTTCCTTTAATTCAGAAATAATGTCCTTATTCAAAATCACCATTGAGTTCTGACGCTTACCCTTACCAGAGAAGGTTTCTTTTGTACTAATTGCATCGAACCCACTCAACTTCGCCCTTTCCAATATTTGTGGATATTTGCGTATCCATTGCCATATTGGTTTATAAACATCATCGGTAGCCGGAATTGTGGCATCAATCCCATTTTTTTGTAATTCTTTAATCGCCCTATCGGGTGAAATCGCTCGTTCTCCCAATACGGTAAAATCAAGCACACGATTAGGAGACACAGAATACTCCGTCACAACATTGCCAAACTTTTTCGCATAGGCGGGATTGTCGGTCACATATAAATATTTCCCTGGCGTCTTTGTTTCTGTCGCACCAGAATACCATTTTGTCGCCCTTTGTTCAGATTTGCCGACAGTTTGTTCCGTCTTGAGGGGCACTTTTGGCACCTCAACTGGTTTCAAATCAGGATAGTCAGCAAGGACTTCGGGCGGGACGGGCTTGGCTTTCTTGAGGGGCACTTTTGCTTTCAAATCAGGGACAGCCTCAACTATCTTTCTCTTATTAAGATTAGCCAAGTCCTCAATCATTGCTTCAGTAATTTTTAGGTCGTGTTCTAATCCCTTAATTTCAGATATTGATAACTCTCCGGATGCTATGTCATCTTTTTTGATAACATCAATTTCCTTGCGTAATTCCTGAACAAATTTATCAAGGGACTCCATTGTTTTCAATGGAGATTGTGATTTCGCCTTTCTTGCTATATCCGCCAAGACACCCAGATTGCTTTCGTGGTTTTCTGCAACAATATCATTACCACCCTTTCGCCTCGCATCTACGGCTTTCTGGCTAATCTCCTCATGCGCCCTATTTATAACATTAAGCACTTTATCAAGGCCCATGCTCTTTTCCGAAAGGGGAAAATCTATTTCCTTTGGTGCAAGCCTTTCCTCTGTCCCCCCAACTTTCAAACCGGGGTATTCTTCCCTCCATCCTGAGGGCATTTTACCAACTTTTAATTCTTCAATATGATTTAATTCGTGGTTAATTGCACGGTCAAAGGCTTCTCGGCTTAAACCATCCTTAATTGAAATGGTTATTTCTTGACCACCAGCAAAAATTGACGCATCCGCCTTTTGTGGGAAATCACCCGCTGCAACGTCTGAATATTTCCTAATTTTTATGGGAATATCGAATTTCCCATATTTACCAACCTCTAAAGAACTAATACTTTCATTGGGTGTCAGTTTTTGATACTTATCATATAGCCCCGCCTTTTCAATCTCCCACGGCTCTTTGGGCTTGGCTTTCTCGGCCATGAACTCGCGTATCTTTTTCCCCTCACCGCCTATGACGATTTTGGGGGGCACTGTTTCCCCTGCAACACCTTGCGTCTTTTGTGCAATATCCTGACGGGCTTGTTCAGGTGTTACCTTAGATGATTCGTTTATCTTATTGAGGTCAACGCCTTTAGAAAGTTCCTTGCCGCGTTTTGTAACCATTGACGCCAACGGTTGAGTCTGCCCCTTTTTGCTGATTTGTGGTTCAGGGCGCGATTCAAGCATCTTATTAATATCAATCGGCGGGGTTGTCGATCGTTCTGGAATTACGGCTTTCGGTTCGAGTCCTGCCGGGGTTGGTTTGCCGCCCAATCTGGCCTTCAAAAGCGGAACCAGTGCCAATAATAGGGGCGTTGGGTCTTCAAAGGCTTGCTGTCTGGCCTCGGCCCCGGTCGGAGCCTGTATTTGTTCAATGGGGACTTCGCCTATCTGTGTTGACGGCGGAATCTGTGCCCCAGCCATATTCGCGGCTTGAGTCGCCACATCAAACGGGAATTTCAATAATCCCGCCCCTGCTTTTATCGGCCCGCGCTGTAAAACGTCCTGTAACATCTGTGGCGGAAATCGAATCAAACCCTTGAGTGCGTTCTCAAGCAAGGCCGTTTGTGTCTGAAATTCTGTCGGTAATCCGGCCCCGATTCCCTCGCCCGGCTGTGTCGGCTTTCCTATCCAACCCTCTATTTTCTCCAATATCCCCGGTTCACTTGAGGTCACAGATTTTGACTTCAAACGATTGACCGGATGGTATTGCTGGGCCTCCGGGGAATCGGCGGGAATGCCCGGCATATTGTATTTATTCAAATCCACGCCCTTTTTCGCGGGCGTATTGTATTTATTCAAATCAACGGCCATTATTACCTCAATTCGGGGTCTTTTAAAGCCTGCTGATAAATATACTCTTTGTTCGGATGCTTGCTTGTCTTATACCACGCTTCCAGTTGATCGCGCGTTTCGATTGTCGGCAGGGGTTCTTCCTGTGGGGCGGGCGCACCTTGTGGCGCAAACCCACCCTGCAAATCTTTGCGCACGTCGGCCATCGGATAACCCGGATTCAATATTCCCATAAGCTGATTCATACTCCCGGTATATTGGGCCTCGTTTATCCCGCCGCCCATACCCGTGCTGGATTTCAATACCCTGTCTTGTGCGCTTTTGGTCGGGGTTTTTACTGGGGATATGTTGGCCGGGCCAGCCGATTTCGCATCTAAATCCTTTTTCAATTTCAGGTTCTTGAGTAATTGTTCTTGCAATTTCAATTCCGTCATAGGGTCAGGTTGCGGTGCAGGCGGCGCGCCCCCTCCGACTGGCCCCTGCGCCTCCATCATTCCATACCCGGCAAACGGTGAACGCTGATTCATTACCGGACTGGCTTTATTCATCCCATAACTGCCCGGCAATTCACCTTGTCCGAGGCCGGGCTGATTCTGGCCGGAGAGCATCATCTGGAGCTTTTGCGTGGCCATGTCATTTTCAATCTTGCGCTGTTTTCTGTCCTCCAGCATGGCCTGTAATTGCATCAGGGATTGCCCAGCCCCCTGCAATCCCATGCCCAATCGACCCGTAAAATTTAATGCCATATTGTTACCCCGCCATTCCGGCCAGAAGCCTCATAAGTTCCGATTGACGACCCATCCAGCCCTGATTCATCAGACCAAGACCATATTTAGCCAATGCCCCCTGTGCGGCCCCGGAATCCAGGCCCGCCCGTTGTGATGCTTGCGTTGCAAACTGATTCATCGCCGGAGCGATGGCTCTCTGCTGTCCCGCCATGAAACCGCCGGGATTATTCAACTGCGCCTGTAACTGCGGCCACAACTGACTCCGAAACCCCATTTGCTGACGGCCCATGAGTAACTGTAATTTTGCCAATGCTTCTTGTGTCGGGTCGCCCCCAAACGCCCCAATCAATGACCCTGCTCCCCCCATTAGCCCGCCCAACATACCAATGTCAAAATTCTGGCTGTTTGCAGCTGCCATATATGCCCCCTTTAATGACCCTCGATATTTTCCGTCTTTGTCGTGCCGACCGGCTCGGCCCATATATCTATACCGTCAATCGCAAAATCTTTACTTAACTGCGTGGCGTTCTGCCCCCATGATTCAATGCGTATCGTGTAATAATGACACTTGTCCAAATCATACGGCAGCGGGCCAAACTCCCTGTAACGAGGAATTGACGTGCCGCCGACATGACTCGAATGACTGGCCGAGTCCGACCAGATATGTGTCCCCGCGGCATCGTAAATTCCCAACGACCAGATTGAACCAACCACCCCATCGGTTGTCCAAACGCCAATTTTCTTTATTTTCATGGGGTCATTTGAATGTAATATTTCTTTTTCCCAGCGCATCTTAAACGACAGACTGTTATCCGTAGCCATCGTGTCAGCCTTCCAAACCTTATCTGACCCGCTCTGAATAAACAATAAGTCGTTGGCCGGTATCAGTGAACGATACCGTGTCGTATCGTATTTCGTCGCCTGACTGAAGGCATACGTGTATTTCGTCCAGCCACCCGTCTCGAAATCATAAATCCACGTCGTGTCGATTGACGGGAACGATAACCAGTATTTATTGTCGTGGATAATACCGACCGCCGTTCTCTTTATATTGGGCGTAAAGTCCAACTGGTCATTAATCAATGTTGAAAGTACCTCACCGGAACTGGCTTTCTCAAGGGTCTGTGACCCGATTTCAGATTCCACTCCCCGGTCAGATAGGTATATCACACCGTCCCCGTATTTCGCCATGCTCTGCGGTGCAATACAACCATATCCGGCCCCAAGCCATTGACGGCCATATTCCAATTCGCCCGCCTCCCGATAGACAAGAAACTGCGTATGGTGCTGATAGACTTTTATATAATCCCGTCGAGCAACAATCGCCGTTATCCCATCGGCTTCATCCGAACCTAAAGCCAGATTATCAAATACCTCCCAACGTCCTGATGTATCAAGATGGCTCCAATAAAGTTTCGACCCGACCGCTCCCCACATTCTATCATCAAAAGTCGTTACGTAATTGAGCGCAAGGGGAGCAATTTCACCGGCGTAAATTTCACACTTCAGGGCCGAATCCCATGAAATAGTATCCTTGAAATGTTGCACATCGGGGTCTTTAATCGTCGCAATGTTATAAAAAGGAGACATAACCGTATCGGGTCGCCACAGACTGCCAAGATACTTAATACGAACATAAAAACCGAGAACTGGTTCTCCGCCGCTTGTCGGCGAGATAGATAAGATTCTACCGGAATTTTTCAGTTTATTAATCCAGCTTTTATCGGCTTCGGTCACATTATGCAAAAAAGTATCTACAACGGGAGCATTGTCCCCCTTTGATGTCGTATCGCTGTAAATACAATAATTATAAGCACGATAAAGATTTCTGACTATATGCGTCTTATTATATGGAATTGGCGGAATCCCGATGATATAATTTGTGTCCCCCGCCGCCCTGTCAATCCAACACGTCCGCCCGGAATCCGATTCATAGCCGGTCAGAGTATCCTTGTAAGTCATCATGTAAATTAACTTACTGGTCTTCGTGCTGTCGCCGAGGCTGTCAGGCAATATATTCCCACCGCCCGGATTATGCGCATAAAACGTCGGCGCACCGATTCTGACGCCTGTAATCTTATGGCTCGAATTGGCTCCCAAACTGTCCGTATTGTGAATCACCCATGACGAATACGACCCCGCGCCAAGCGAATCATCGGGAATACTGTCGATATACGTCAGAGCCGCAAGGTTAATCGAATCAAGATTGCCAAATTCTCGAACCAACCAGAACGTGTCCAAGTCCGTAATATCGCCGGGGTTCGCTCGCGTCCGATATATTTTTAAGTTAAGTGTTCCATAATCACCGTCGGTTGTATCGCATCCCTTGAACATCGTCATTCCCGTAAAATCACGCTGATATATACGCTCATTGAAAGCCTGAATCGGTAACGTGATATAGGATTCGTTAAGATTCGCATCGGTAACTTTTTGGACGGTAATTCTGTCGGCGTAACCATTTTTAGGAACCGCCGCATAATAATAAACCCGCAAAACAAGACTATCGTGGGCAGCCGTTACATAGGCCGTAACTTTCACAAGCGACGTAGAATCTGTAACCGATACTTTCGTTAGCACCCGCGGTGTTACCGGGTCAATAATCGATAATTCAAACTTACCACCAGAACCGGGATTGAACCATGCCGTAATAAGATACGTACTATCGGTTTTAATATCAACACTTCCAAGAGTGTCATATAAATACATGGTTCCGGTGTTTCCACGATAAAATCTTGCACAATATCCACCGGAAACCCCATTTGTTTGGTCTTTATATATCTGACATGACCCCGTAACTGACTCATACCAATAAGTAGCGTTGCTCGTGTCTGTCCATCCGTCAAAATCATAATTATCAACCAAATTCCACCCCGTGGTCGCCCCGCACGACGTAATCCCGTAATAAGCATACCGATACTCACCGTTCAACGGCCCCGTCGTGTCCATTGGCACAATCAACGGTTCGCCCGGAGCCGGCAAAATAAGTTCCGTCACACGGCCATCGTGATAGACCAACGGTCTCTGCCGACCGTTAGCCATGAATACGTCGTCTTTCCATGTCACCCATGAGGGCGTCGCTCCGGTATAGACGTATGAATATTTCGAGTCCGCGACCCCCGACGTATCCAGTGAATACTTGTAATCCCCGGAATAAATAAAATACCCCAAACCCGACGGTTGTTTCAATATTCCCATTAGTCCTTTTGATTTATCCCGACGATGATAACCATACAGGCCCACCAGTCCACCCTTACCAAGGAGTGTGTCGGTCATGGCTTCGTATCCCAACCGCCTGTATATCTCACCGTATTTGTGACTGAAATTAACATTCACCGCCGTCTTGCACTGGTTGGGCTTGACTCCGAAAGTCGAAACCTTCGTCACCATGCCGCCGGAAAAATCGCGCAGGGACAGGGTTGGCTCCTGCCCCCACGCACGGGAGAAGAGAACAAGGGAGAGAAGGATACCCCAAATTTTTAGCCCCCTTATCACTTCCCTACCTCCATCTTCTTGCTCCCCAAAAACGTCCCATAATACTGGTATAACAATGGTGCTTTTGGACTACCGATGCTTACGGCCGCAACATACGCACCCCAAACAATCGCCCCATACCGATATTTATATGGCAATAATCTCATCGAATCAAGCGGGATGGTATGCGTAAAAAATACCTTAAACGTATCGACGCCTGAAGGTTTCGGGAAGAACCCGACCGAATCACCCCATTTATAATAATACTGCGGCTTATCTTCCTCGGTTATGTTCAGCGTCTCAAAGAACTTAGCCGTCAGGGAATCCATCGACAAGCCAATCAACGGCATAAGCGTATTTTCCGAAATCAACCAGCATGAATTGATTTGCACAACCGAATCAAGCCGATATAGCCCCTGATTCTTGACGGTCTGTATGGTATCGGTTCTTTGATACGCCGAAAAATCCTCGTTGACTTGTGCTATCCCTACGTTTATAAAATTATTGACCATCGCGTTGGGCAATATAGTCGGGGTCGTTGTGTCCATATTCAAAAGCCGATAGACTTCGACCCGCGCTTGTCTCAACGAATCATAGGCCACCGACGCCGATAAAAGGGACGGCATCAATAGCACTAACAAAAATAATATTAACCTTCTTCCCACCATTTTTTCGACCTCGGTTGTTCTGCTTGATAAGCGTCCAATACGCGCCCGACTGAAGTTTCAGAGTTCGGGCCATCTATTTTCTTCATGCGTTCAATTTCGACATTCGCCTGACTCAACGCCCCCATGCGGTCAATCGACCCCGGCATGGTCAGATATTTACCTATCATGGCCGTCAGACCGCCAATATACTTGGCTGGAATATCTCCGCCGTCCTCGATCGTGTGATAAGTCAAATGCAGGCTTATCGCCGCATCCGGCGTTGGGTAAAGAGCCAGCTTCCAAACATCATCCGCCTTATCAAAATAAACCTTGAAATAGGCGGGCGTATCATTCGATAAATCCGCCGAATAGGGGATAAGCCGGTCATATTCATCCGGCGATAATTTCTGCAATCTTCGCCCATCGTCCGACGTCCTTTCCACGAGTGAAACAATTCCCTCAAAATCGCTTGGCAAATCAACTGTTTCAGTCGCCGCCGTGGTTGTCACGGTATCATGCCTTTCCTTGAACGCCCACGGAGCCGAGCCCCAAAAGTCCTCATAACCAAGCGCGATCGCCTTGTCAATGAGTTTTTCGGTATCCTTGCCCTTCATCTGCTTCCATGCAAAAAGCAGTTGTTGAAAGTATTCTTTCAATGATTCTCTGGTCATAGTTCAGTCCTGTTTGGTTTGTGGGCCGCAATATTCTGCTTTTGCTGGTCTTCGGAATAAAGCCGATGTTCGTAATAATCATTGGCTACATCAATATCGTGTTCAGCGTTGACCCCCGGAACATAAGCACTGTTCATATTATAATTTATCCGCACGCCAGCATAACGCCGCTTCATGTCATGCTTACAGATTGGACAGGCGATTGTCGGTTTCGGGTTTGGAGACGAAAGCCATTCGTCCAGAGCATGACCGCAATAATCACATTTATATGGATAAATAGGCATTATACAAACATCCTTTTAATTCCCTCGCCCTTTTTCATAATGGCCTGCACTTCTGGAATCAGATTATGGGTATTATCATTGTTGGTTATTCTTAGCTTTTCATATTCGGCAAATTGAGCATTTACATCTTCCAAAACAGCCTTTTTATAAGTAAGGAAACATCGGCCTGGTTCGCTCACGCCATAACCCCAATTACCGATATGCCGCATATCGATTGTTGGGTCAACCCATATTTCAAAGCCGTGCATTTTGGCGTTGAAACAAAAAGTAGTATCTTCCCCGGCAATATTTTCTTCGGTATAAAGTGGCGGCATATAAAACCACGGTGGCTCCATCTTTTCGAGAACCCTGCGTTTAATCAACATAAACGCGGCCCCGGCAATATCGACCTGAAACGGCTTTTTATCGGGCCACTCCAATATCTTTCTGACGTTGCAATCGCAAATCGTTTTCGATTCACCGAGCCTGAATACTTTTCCAATATTGGGCCAATGGGGTGCGCCCCGCGTTACCCCGATAGCAACTGCAATATCGACGTTCATATCAATCAGCTTTTCAATATCGCCGGTCATATCGTTGGATGTCATGTCATCGTCAATAAACAAGAGATAGTCCGACTTGCGCTCAAGCGCAACTTTAGCCGCCCGGTTTCTCGATGATGCAACCGTATTTCCCCACCAAACCAGACAATCCAAATCATCGGGATATAAAATGTAACCCCGCGAGTTTAAGTCAAAAAAGGCGTGCTGAAATTTTATCTGGTTTTCCCACATCGGCGTTCTCGCCACTAATCTTGCTATCGTTATACTCGGTTTCTTTCTTATTCCCCTTAGTGTCACTATCTTTCCCATGTCTTTCTCCCGTTAAGTCAGGAGAGGGCCGAAGCCCCCTCCTTGTTAAAAACATTAAGCACCGCTAACGACGGCCACACACCAGAGCGCATTAAGCGCAACCGGAACCATCGGCAATTCCCAACCAACGGTTGAGAATCTATTTAGCGGGTTAGAGGTGTCGTTAGGCCCCGGATTCTTGACGATGATTTTCGGGCCAAGACCCTGAAGCATCGTCACACCGAAAGCCTCTTGTCCAAAACCAAGACTGTAATGTCCGGTTCCGGTTTCGGAATAGTTCGCACCTGACGTTGACCACGTTGTATTGGTCTGTCCCGGCCCGCCCGTAGTGACGGTCGTCGGAAGAGTACACCGAAACGGCATGGTTGTGGTAACTATACGGAAGCCCATATACTTACCAATTTCACCATTATACAATTTGCTCGACTGTCCGGGTGTGTATTGCTGTAACCCAATCCATGTTCCATCGGACAAAAATCCAGCGTGAACCGTCGGGCCAATAATAAACGTGTAATACCCGCCAGAGAACGGCGCGGCTTTCGTGGATTTGAGACGTTCCCACAATTTCGTCATGGTCTTGTGAGTAATCACGTCGGACGTGTCCATCGCATCCGCAGCCATCGTCGTAGCGTTACTCCATGCAGGACTCGACACGATAAACGTATCGCCCGCAGCCGGAGCATTTTCAAATGGCAACGTTACCGTTATGGTTGACTCCGCAGCTGCCGATGCGTTATCCGAAATATACCGTGATTGACCATAGTTCTTGCCCGACGTAAAGGTGATGTGTCCACCAATCATCAGGTCATTGGTCAATGCGGCGGTTGCCGAATAGATGACAGTCGTAGTCGATGTGCTTGTTGCGCCAACCTGTAAACCGCCCTTAACACCGGAAGCAATACCCCCGGTATTCGCGTTGTCGGCTCTGATTGTATGACAACCGTTGGTCACAACTTCCTTGAGAATACGCAATTCTCTTGTGCGTCCTGCGTTGTCACCCCAAAGTTCAGAGAGATTTGATAATCCCCTGTCAATATGCGTCCTTGAAATCAAAGACGAATGTTGACTGAAACCTCCCCACTCTTCGAGCGTCCGGGTCAATTCGTGCCCGGTAACTGTCGTCGGATCGGGGTTTGTGCCTTCTGTCAAGGTTGACGTTAATGTTGGTATGTCGTGATAGCGGAAGAACCGAATCTGCTTACCCCCACCTTGCGGTATGGGCCGCTTTTGAGCAAATTGCTCCATAAACAGATTCTCTGATACGCGTGACAGGAACTTCTTGTCGTAATAAATCTGCATCCCCATTCCGATACCATCGGTGGAGACACCATACGTAGCGTTCCACACGCCACCTGCCCAAGCCATATTAAAAGCCCCCTTTTAATATTCTATTGTTCTGGCGCGAATCCGATTTCTTTTTCAATGTCCTTTGTGGACATATTCATCCAGTCTTCAACGGAACGCGCCGGTGTTACTGTCTTTTTTCCACCGGCACTTGACACTGCGCGAGCTTTATCCGGCGTAACCGCCGGAGCTTTCGGCTGTGTCGTCTGTGCCGCCTGTGAAAGTTTTTCCGCCTTTGCCATTGTATAGAGAACCGGAATCGCTTCAATCCCAAGCATCGCAAGCCGGGGATTCTCTGCCAATTTTTCATTCATAACTGGCAGGAGGTCGTTGTAATCCTTGTGCGTATCACGGAACGCCTTGACCTCCATGTTGTCCAGCCTTTCCTGAACTTGACTCCATTTGTTCTCGAAAATACGAGTGACGGCATTGACCGGGTCAACCATAAAATCATCCGCCGTTGGCGGCGGCGGTTCTTCCCTTTTAGGCTGTGCTATGTCACCGTATTGGCGGCGGTATGCGGCGTTGGCTTGTTCGAGGGTCGTGATATACTTATTCATATCCGGTATGCGGGTAATCACTTCCGTGACTCCGCCCGGAAATTGCTTATTCAGCCCCCGTTCAATAAACGCCTTATCATACGGATGCGGTTCCGGTTCGGCAGAAGTTTCCTCCACAACGGGAGTCTCCGGCTCGGTCGGTTGCGGTTCCGTTACTTCGGGTTTTTCCGGTTCCTGTCCTTTAATAGAGACAGTCCCGTCCTCATGTTCGACAATCTCCGGCATTTCGCCGGTTGGATTATCAACAAAGTTCCCGTTTTCTACATTTTCCATTTTGCCCCCTTAACGAGTGTCATTGACTGCCCGGAGGCTTGGTCAACTGCTCGTTGAGTTTGTGAGCTTGTTCTATAATTTCATCGGGGTATTGAAGCACCCGCTTCATACCCGCGATGCGTGATTTTTCAATTAAGCGCGCATTTTCAAGGTCTGACATAACAAGCATCGTCTGACTCTTGATTTCTTCTTCAATAAGAGAAACCAACAATCTCCAACCCAGGTGTTTGGTCAAGTCCTCGAAATAGGACGCCTGTTCATTGAGTTCTTTTACTTTCATCGTTTCGGCTGAATTTCCTGTTCACGGGTCACCCGCCACCGCCAATGATGCAATTAACACCAATGGTAAAAGATACTTTTTCATTAAAGCCCCCTAATCGTTAATGGTATTATTATCGTTGTCAGAGGCAGGAATATCCTGCTTTCGTCCCACATTCCGGGAATTAGAATTGCTATAAGAAATAATGTCATGGCAACCACAAATGGGACAAGGCCACTCATGGGGATGAATTGGGGTATTACAAGAAGGACAAAAAATATAATCAACCCCATTGATATTATATACTCTAACAGGTTTCGGCGTGTTTGGATGTTGCCCCAATTCGTCTTTATCAGATTGAATCGGCAATAACGCTTCCTTTTTCCGTATATGATTCTCGTTAGACTTATTCCAATGGCTACCGCAATCAGGACAAATCCAGTGGTCGAAATCGCAAAACATGATGCCGAGTAATCGTTCACAAGTTTTGCAACCGCCGAAAATATCATCGTCTCCCGATTGAGCATCCCGATTAATATTACTGCCGCCAATATCCATACATTCGCTCCCGTGTAAATAAGTGAAAAGGCCAACGCAAAGAAGCCCAACTCCCAATAGGCATCCGCGTAATCATATCGCATGGTCAACGGCACAAACGCACAAAGTGCCAGCGTTCCAACTGTGACGTTTAACCCTAATACATTTATCCAACCAGCACAGGCATAGAGCATGAACAACAATCCCGCATATTTGACCGCCAAGTAAGACGAGACCGTGCCCCCGGCAATCCAAGTCAACCACGGTACAAATACACGATATTGCATAGGCAACATTGCCCGCCCTTTAACGACATCGGCAACACAACCATACCCATTCCACGGAACATGCATGTTAAAAGCCGTAATTCGATAATCAATCGCCAATAGCATTAAAGCCAATATGGGAATCAGGTGTATCATTTCCACGTTACCCACAAACCATAGGTGTCTTGTTCGGGCAATTCTATCAACTTGCCACTATACCCAAGATTTTTAATTGCATTATCAACCCCAGCCATAACGTTAGGGTTTAATGTATCATGCCAAAATATATAATGCGTTTTCTTTGTCGTTAAATGGGGTTGCACGGCAATGCAATCATTCGTCGGGAAAAGCCCAGTGTGGTCGCCATCAATAAAAACAAAATCAACCGACTTCAACCGCTTATCTATTTCCTCAATAGACTGCACCATGTTAATATTTTCAAATCCTGCTTCTCTGAACATATCGTTCCACGCCGCCCGCATCCAACCATATTCGTGTTGCAGGTTAAGAGCGATTGCACCATTATCAACCGTAATCAGTTTATCAAGGACTGACGCAAGATACATTGTTGATATACCCGTCCCTGTACCTATCTCAATCCCGTTTTTTAGTTTATTATTGACTATGAAGTCGCACATAAAACGGGCTTCGACTAACGTCAAGCTTGCGCTACAACTCCCCATGAAGCAATAACCCTTATTAAAGGGCTGGCAATATCGGGCCGCCGCTTCCATTATTTTCTTTTCGTCGAGAATCATCCTATCGCTCCCACATCTGGCGTGAATTGCTGTTGGGCCGATTGTTGAGCGTCGCCCTCGGTTGTCGGCTGTGGCATACTACCCGGATTCTTACCCATTGCCTGCTGTTGCGCCATCTGCTGTTGCATCATTAAATTCTGGATAATCAATTCCATTGGCAATAATTCCTGAATCTCCTGTTGATTAAAGTCCAGCCCCTCCTCAAAATACTTCTTGAAGAGACTGATAATCGGAACCGGCCCAAGAATGGATGCTGCCTGCAACTCAAGATTAATCGCCTGTAATATCTGCTGTGACCTGACCGCCTTCTGATTTTCACGGGTCGAGGACTCGCATACAAAATCGACGTTCGCTCTGACTTTGTGCGGCTCAATTACCCGCCAGTCAATCGCCTTCTCGCCGATAACCTGATAGACATACCCGGCATCGGTGACGAAGTTCATATTGATACGATTGCGCATTTTCCAGAGCGGTTCAATAAAGGTCTTCTCAAATGTCCGCAAATACCGCTTTAGCCCCAAAGCCGTGTTACTCGCCAATATACTGGCCTCTCCCAAGGTTTCAACGCCCTGTTGCACCTGCCCTTTGGCGATGTCGTTTATTCGGGATGCGTTCATCCCCATTGTCCGCAACATCTCAAGCCCCATATATATGTCCTTGGAAACCTGTTCTTGTTCACAACGCTGGACAACATTATCAGGATTATCGTGACATTCAATAGTCTGCCCGGAATCATTGACAATAACTTTTGTCTTGAGCTTGTCCGTCCAGACTTTCCACATTGGATTGACCGTTTGGCGCATAGCCTTAATCCATAAACCCATCATTGAGTCCATTGCGTGCTGAATCGAATGGAACTTATCAAGCAGGGATTCGCCCCTCGGTTCCCCGGCATCCTTACCAATATATCCCACTACAATATTAGGCTTGCCAAGGTGAAATATTTCTTCGGCATCATCCATGCGCATCAAAACCCTGCCGTCAGCCACACCCAAAATCCAGAGCTTCACCTCACCGTCCAAATCGGCCCAGCCGTGCCATTCGACGTATTCGTAAATCCCCTTGGGCTTCTTATCATCATCGGTTATATATCCCATTATCTCCCGGCGTTCTTTCAATAAGTCCGGCGAATCTTCGTCCGTGTGGCCGCCCTGAATTTCCTCGTCCAGCTTGGCAATGTTCTTATGAATGATATAGCTCTGGTCTTTAAACCATTTCTTTGTCCGGCGATTCCGAATCATAACCGGATGCTCGTCATTGAAGTCCCGCTTCTCCGGCGTAAAGAAAAAGTCGATCACATCAACCAGTTCAACCGTTGCTCCCTGATAAACGGGGACTTGCTGAAATTGCATTTGCTGTTGAATCAACGGCGTTTGTCCGTCAAGGTCGAATAACTCTTTACCCGCTTCGTCTGTTACCGGTACATCGACCGGAACCATCCGGGTTTCATATTCTTCTTTGTAATTTACAACAGCCGGAATCGGGCCATATAAAGCACCGGACATTACACCCTGGTCAAGAATATCGAACAAATTGTCGGCCTCGTCCTGATATTTCATAAACGCGGCCTTTGCTTCGGCGTCCGCCTGGTCGGTATCTTCCGCCCCATATATCGAACACGGCTGACCTTTATACCAGACCTTATCCATGATGTCAGCCCGGAGCGTATCAACCTGTTCGGTCGTAAACGGCGTAGGAAACTGCGAGTCCTTTAAAATATTTTTCGCTAACCCAGCCGCCCTATAGTGCTTGTATCGTTCGTTACAGTCCTCGTGCCACGTTTGAAGATATTTCTTGGCGCGCTTGAAATCCGCATTGACCAGAGCAACGGCCTTGCTTTCGACTGTATCTGCAATAGCTATTTCCGGCTGTTCCATTTGTTCGTCTGCCATATTAATTTCTCGTAATTTTAAATCGTTTCCCATTGTATATTATAAGGTTATTCCCGCAATACATTAATGGTTGCCTCAATATTTTGCGCCAAAACCATTCGAATAAATCAAGTTTCTGATTATCCGCAATCCAGAATCCCAGCCACTTTGTAATTGTGTAAGTTAAACTGTGTCGCCAATTAGTAAAGTGGCTGATAGTATATACCAAACGCTTAATTCTTAATATTGTAAAATTCATCTCATACTCCCGTAAAACTGTCCACGTCTGAACGATAAGAGCTATTATTAACCCTTATCGGTTCACTGTCCCTTGGCCCCGACATCACGATATACCTCGCATCGTCCAGTAAGTCATCCCCAACCTTCCTGACTTGTTCCCGGAACGTCTGCTCATCGGCCTTTGTCTCTTCCTTATACTGATACCGCAAGAACTCTTTGTTGAGCATGGGACACGACCGCATGACGTAGATTCTGGGCTTGCCTGACACGGCATCCGGCGTCAACATCTCACGAATCTTGAATATGCCGGCCTCGAAAGTCTTATCACTGGCCTGGTTTGTCCCCTGAATCGGTATGCCTTGCGCCCGCAACTGTTCAATGACCGTCTTTTCTCCAAAGATATTCAGACCGTCACCGCCCATAGCCTCGTCACCAATCCAAAGTTGAATCTTGTCACCCGCCGATTTGGCACGAATATGAGCCGCCAATTCCGGCACGCCGCCAGCACGAGGACTGAACTTGGATTCACGATAAAAGAATACCTCACCGTCTGGTGACCACGCGCCCCATAACATCGCCGTGTCTTTCCGGTGATGTGGGTCAATAGCAAACGTCCGGGGCCACTCTTTCGGAATATCACGATCAGGGATAAAATGAACATTGGGATTATACTGCGGATATACTAACCCCGACAACGCCACAAACCTGCCCAAGAGCTTGGCTTCACGGAGCGCATCGTCCGTGATAGCCTTTTCAAGCTCGGCAATGCCTTCTTTCGACAGATGTGGATTGTTGTAGGTTGTAAAATGCCAGAACTCTATGTTTTTGTCGCGTTCAGACGCCACGACTATCTTGTCCTCTTCCCATGTGATGCCGGCCTCTGGGGTCATGGTCAATACGCCATAGCCGTTGCGGTCAATAGTTCGGGCTATATTCTCAACGTAATACTTTTCAGCCCCGTGTTCGTCCATGTAAAAAGCGTCTATGTCGTCGCCGCCATAGACATTCACGTCCTGCTCATATGTAAAGAAGCGTATAATGGAGCCGTTGGCGAAGTGTAGGGTGCGGGCCTTCTCTGACCATGCCGTGACCCATGACCCGCCAAGCAAATCAACCCGCCTAACCATTTGTTGAAACTTTTTAACAATAACCGCCTTGATGTTATCTTCCCACTTGGGGGCGCAATAACGAATATATACCGGCGGTTTCCTGATTGCTGACCTTATGGGATGCGTTCCAGTCGCAAACATAATAGCATCGGCGACCCCGACCTCGGTTTTACCCGATCTATTCCCGCCGAACACGCCCCGAATCTTGGCCGGGGACATAATAAAGCCCAACTGGTCATTATCGGGCGGCTCTGTGGGAGAAAACGTCCTGATACGCTCTTCAAGCGTCCGGCGTTTCATCTCCCGCAGAATCGTCGATAACTGTACCTTCCGGCTCGTCGGCCACGTAGCAATCATCTCCGGCGATATTCTGGCTGTTTGCAGCAATTAGCTCCTGTAATTGTCGGGCAAGGTCTTCGTCCGATTGGTTTATAATGTTGTGCTCGTTCTTGGAGCGGTCTATAAGGATACCAATCATCTTGAATACGTTATCGGCGGTCTTAGCGGCCACAGAATCGACATTCCCCCGTTCATCGGTATTATCAAGTGCCTTATCGTAAGCCCCCAATGCCTTCGGAATCATTTTGGCGATTGACGGAGCGATGGCTTGATACTCCGGGGACTGTTTTATGTATTCGTCAAAATCATGGATATATGTGAACGCCGTCCGGGGAGAAACGCCAATTTCTGTTGCCACTTGTTTTTGGGATTTTTTCCCTAACTTATTGGCAATCCAAGCAATAGCCTTTTCGGGAGTTACATCAATCGGCTTATTTTCATCAGAATTGCTCATAATTCGCAACTATTTGCAGGCTTTATGCACAAAAACTGTGCAAAACTCCTTTCGATGCACAATAATTGTGCAAAAAATCTATTTGTCAAGCACTTTTTTAAGAAAGTTAAAGATTTCCGGATGGTTCTGGATTTTTGCCCAACCCAGCTCCAAAGGAGTAATGATTTTTTAGAGTTATGTCAATAAAAAAATGACAATTTTTAACAAGGCCGGCAATTTTTCCCGTAAGCCGTTGATTGTCATATGGCGGCTTATTACAGTATATAGTAATTCCTATAAGTCTTTGTTGGCGTCAATTATACAGCCCTTACTTTTATATTACAAATATATAAATTTTTTATAATTTTTTACTTGACAAGTTATATATATAATGTATATTGCCGATAGACAATGTTTTTTAAACTAATGGAGTGAGAACATAAAAGACGGAGACCGACGAAGAATTTAAGGAGTTGCTAAATGATTGACAGAGATAGACCGACAGCAATATCTTTCGAACTCGGCCCTCGGCTCGCCAAAAACCTTGAAGCCTTTTATGAGGCGTTTGAGGTAGCTTATGGGCAAAAAGTAAAAAAATCTGATTTTCTCCGCTATGCCATCAATCTGGCGCTGGATGACCGCGACAGGACGATGGAAGTCCTGTCCAAAACGCTTATTTAGGGAGCATTTATGAAATATCAAGTGTCAAATGATGCAGTAAAGAATTTCTGGCGACAACTAAAATACGAGTATCGCATGGAAAAACGGAGACTACGGCGTCGGAAATGGAAACAAATATTTTGCAACCACGTATGGGAACCGGTGACATCGAGACCTACGGCGGATGGTAGGGTTTTTTATGATTATTCTTGGGATACGTATTATACTCGTAAAGTGGATACTATCCAATGTGAATGTGTTAAATGCGGCAAGAAAGACTATTTGCCCCAGATATTATATCCAATGTATCCCAAGAATAGAGTATAACCCCCCAATAAAACCCCCGCCTGACGACCAGCCGGGCGGGGGAAACGAAATCAAAAATTAAGCTTTCAATGAAACTATGGTGCTCCAGTAATTCTCGATAATCATTCCTATTATTTGCATTTTAATTAATAGGGCTGGGCGCGACCATGCCCCGTTAACAGTAAATGACAATCTCTTACCCTTCTGTCAACCCATTTCTGTTAGCCCATTGGATAATACCTCCGGTTATATAAATATTATCTCCCCTTGTGTCCA
>CALAMC010000060.1 GCA_937925655.1 uncultured candidate division Zixibacteria bacterium
GGTGCCCCTGGCGGTCAAACCGAGGCCAGAACGCGGTCGTTGAGATCGCTTATCCGGTCGCGGATTTCACGTTCGATATCGATGATGGTCTTATCCTGAAGAGCAAAGGAGCTGTCAAAAGAAGTAATTCTCTTCAACTCGCCGATCAAGCTCGAAATCGATTCCACCGACTGCATAATAATATTGAGCGAGTTTTGACAGTTTTCGATATTCCCCGTTATTTGCCCGCCTTTGATACTCATTTCGATCAGTTGCGCCCGACCGAGAATGGCGGCCGTAGCGTTGTTAATATGATTACTGAAAGTATTGGCGACGGCTTTGAGTGATTCGAGGGCGGCCCGTTTGGCCTGATCGTGGGCTATCGACTGTTGCATTCGGCGGTTTTCCCGCAAAAGATTTTCCACCATTAAAAACTGACGGTAGAGCATCTGATTGGCTTCGGCCAGAATCTCGGCTTGTGTCCCGATTTCTATTTCCAGAAAATCTGATTCCCGAACCACAATCGAAATCAGTTCGCCTTCGATTTTCGCCAGAGCGGCGTGCGATAGATTCAAATTAGAGGCCACGGCATCTTTGCGTTCCAGCGTTTTCGGCTCCGGCGGCGGCATGGTATAAGCCCGAAATTTGGAAAGCTGATTGGCCAGAAGCACCACCTGCGGCAGAAGCATATCGCTTGCTTTGACCCCATAATCGAATTGTGCGTGATGTCGTCCGACCGCTTCGCCGATATTACGCGGGACTCCCCACTGGTCAAGCAGAAATTGCCCGGCCCGGGCATGATCGGTTCCAAGCATCTCTTGTTCCAGAACCGTCAAAAATTCCCCGGCCTCGACCTGTTTCCACATCCGGCGGTATTCTTCAGGGTATGACGCCTCGAGAACCAACAGACCGATCTCGTGCAGAAGCCCGGCCACAAAGGCTTCTTCGCCCGGTTCGAATCGGATTTCCTCGGCAATCATCCGAGCCGCAATGGCCACTTCAAGACTGTGACGCCAGAACCGTTTGCGGCTGACCATACCCTCGACATTTTCCGTCATTTTGTACACCGACGATGACAGCGCGATCGCCGTCACCGAGCGCACTCCAAGCGTCACCACGGCTTGATTGATGGTGGTCACTTCGCGAACCCGTCCATAATAAGGGGAATTGACCACCCTTAAAATTTTGGCGGTCAGAGCGGGATCCTTTAGGATCACTTTCGAAATCTGGGCCGCGGATGAATCGGGATCGGCCGAAACCTTTAGAACCTCCACCAGGATATGCGGTAAAGAAGCAATTTCGGGATGGTCTTTAAGTACTTTCTGATGTATATCTTGAGTCATAGTCTTGCCTGTTTTTATAATAATTATATCGACGTAACCGGGATATTTTTAAGACTTATCCCAGACAGAAAGCCGTTTTCGAAGCCTTTTTATCCGTTTCTCCAGATCAAAACGGAGTGAACCATGCGAAGGGCAGATTTCCATGGCTTCCAAGGCAGTGTTCAGGGCCGAGGAATAATCCCGGAGGCGGTGTTCATAGTATTTGGCCAGCTCAATGCGGGCTGAAAAACTGTCGGCTTCGCCCGATTTGGCCACCTGCCGCCAAATGGGAACGGAAATGTCGAAATCGGCCAGCCTTTTGGCCGCCAGGGCTCGTCGCATCAAAATATCCGCCCGGCCTTCATTGGCGAGCGACGATTCGAATTGGCCCAGCAAGGAGATTATCTTTTTGTTTTCTCGACGCCTCTCGAAAATTCTTACCAGAGACAGCAGGTCGCCGAAATCCCGTATCTGCCCGATCGGGTTATGATGAATTTCAGAAATATGATGCATCAGAAAATACAATGATACGATATCATAAAGATTATGCTCGACAACTTTGTCCAGAAGTTCGGTGTCCGAGGTAGCCAGCCAGTTGAAATAAATGCCGGGAACCAGCTCCCCGGGAATGTCATCATTTCGATAAAATGACAACACCTCGCGTTCCACGTTACCCAGAGTACAACTCCCCAGCCGCAAACGAAACAGCTTTCGGGCTGAATGCAACAGGTCGATATGACCGGCCGTTTCGAAATGGCGCTCGACCCTCTGGATAATCATCCGGTCGCGCAGGATCGGCATATCGAAAGTTTTCCCGTTATAGCTGACGACGACAGTGTTTTCATGGAATTCGGAACGAATCTCTTCCAGCATGGCGGCTTCATCGGGGAAATCCGGCAAAAAATACTGCCGCACCTGGAAGCCGCTATCGCTCAACGATCCCAGGCCGACTAAAAAAGCCACCGTCCCCGCCCCGCCCAAACCGGTCGTTTCCGTATCCAAAAAAAGTAAATTGCCTTTATCCACCGGCTCGACAGGGGTGACATCCGAAAAATGACACGATAAATACTCCATCCCGCGATCCATTTCGTACATGGCATAGGCGCCATGTACATACGATTCATCGAAGTCGGAAACGATTTTGATAAAACTGCCTTCGTCGCGTCTGACAATATGGCCGCCTAAAAACTGGGATAATATACTGTACCTGTCCGAACCCGGGACCGATTCTTCTCCGTTCAGGCGCGGCCCGAGATGCCGGGCATGACGATTGATTCTGTCATGGAGCATATTTTTCGAGGACGCGGTTCATGAAAAATAATACGGTGGAATCGGTCTCGGCGCCGATTAAAATCTCGATAAAACTGCAACCCAGCGAGGAATTGGAATTGTATATGGCCTCGGCGGCCAGTGCGCGCCGTATGGGCGATTGCGATTCGAGCTCCAGTCCCACCCGGTAGGCGGCGGCATCCCCGCCGATCTGACCCAGAAGGGTAATCCCCAGATTACCGAGAAGTTCATTGGATGAATGCAGAGAATCCGAAATAATATGAGCCGCGAAGTCGGGCATTTTTAACAGCGCATCGGCAGCCGCCATGCGCGGGCCGTAATATTTATCACCCAGCATATGCACCAGCGGTTTTACGGCCTCTTTTAACATCATTCGCCCCGCCGCCACGGCGGCCGATTTGCGAACCGTCTCGACCGTATCCTGCAATGCCCTGATGACATTTTCGGCGCCCTTTTTATCCCCGATTTGCCCAAGAGCCGTCACGGCGTTGGAACGAACTCCCCAGTCGTCGTGACCCGATTTCTTCAACAAAGCGTCAACTGCGGCAGAATCTTTAATATTGCCCAGAGTATAGCACAGGCGGCTCAACTTCTCCACATCGGTCGTGTTCAGCGCCTTAATCAAATAGGGAACGGCATCATGGCCGATTTTCTCCAGAATAGTGTTCAGGGCGTGACGTTCCCGCGCCACCTGTGTATCATACAATTCGAGCAGGCGCGGCACGGCCGGTTTGCCCATGGCCACCAGCGAATCCATCGCCGGAGCAACCATATCGCGATACTTTATTTCACCCGACGACGCGATTATGAACAGAGAATCGACCTTCTTATCCGTTTCCGACCGCGCCCGACATTGGCCGCACATGGCCCCGACCAATAGCACGGCCAGAAACAAAACGGTTCCCATCGTTTTCTTATTGCGCCGCATCGGTCGTATCCTCTTTTAAAAACCAGCGATCCATGCCGCCGCCCCACTTGGAATCGGTTTTCCAGTACATGTTGTCTCCCCCGTTGCCGTCGTAGCGGTCGGTCCCGCTTAAATCCAGAAATATCCCGATTGACCCGAAATCCCGGCGCGGATTGCCATAACCCTGGGTATTGCTTTTGCTCATGACATAGTAGGCGTCGTCCCCGCGATCGTCGATCAAGATCCCGAACCCGTTGGCCTGTCCGGCTCCCTGCGAAAGATCATGGGCCTGGTAGATATCATTACCGAAGCGGTCAATAATAATACCACAGCCGTAATCATGACCGCATCCCTGCATCAGCCCTTTGCCCTTGCGGAAATCGTCTCCGTCGCGGTCGAATAATATCCCGACCGACAGGTGAATTCCGGCCCCCTGGGCATACTGGTGGGCGATATAGTTGTCATTGCCGTTGTCATCGTAAATCATGCCCAGTCCCCACCAGTAACTGCAACCCTGCCCGAAAATATCGGCATGGTAATTGTCATTGCCGCCGAAATCGGCGATGATCCCGATGCCCCCGGACATATACGGCCTCATACCGTAACCCATACCCTGCGATAACGATAAAAAGTGCTGGTCATTTCCGGCCAGACCATAGGTTTCCGGGTATTTGCCGGTAATAATATAATTGTCGTTGCCGGAATAATCGACCAACAATCCCAGCCCTTTGGTAATACCGACCCCCTGCGAAAAAAGCGCCGCGTTATAAAGGTCGCTTCCGGATTTATCGATCAGAATCCCGGCCCCGAACACACCCGCCCCCTGACAATGCGTGTCACCCAGATATTTGTCGTTGCCGCCTCCGTCGTACAACAGCCCGAAACCGAAATAGCCCGACCCGCAGGAAAAATGCCGGGCGTTATATGTATCATCACCCTCAAGGTCAATCAGTATCCCGACGGACTGACAACCGGAACCGAACACGAAATCCGATTGAGCCACATAGTCATCGTCGCCGGAGACATCGATTATAATACACGGGTGAGGGTTGATCGGGTCATAAGCTAATTCATAGCGGTCGTTGCCGCCGAAATCGATGATAAATTCGTACTCCCCGCGATAGACGTCGTCGCCGGTCCCGCCGATAACCCAGCCTTTCTGACGGCCCAGGTATTGGGCGATGCCGATTCGGGACGGCAGAACTACCGTATCCTTTAAAATCTGCGAATATGATATGCCACCCTCGGCAAGGTCACGCAAAAAGCGCATAAGCTCATTGTACACTTCCGATGCCGCCGTCGCCCCGGCCAAAACTAGCTTGCGCTGGTCGATCAACTCCCCGAAAGTAACGAACTCCTTAAGGTATTCCTCTTCCAGCTTTTGCAGAGAGTCAAGGACGTCAACCGGCTTGGAAACGTCGGCGGTATCTTCGAGTATCATGTCTTTAAACCGGGTGATAAGAAACGACCGTTGATATTCATTCAACCGTTCGAAGGCTTTCCGTTGAGCCGGAATAATCATGACATTGACAGCCTTCTTGACCGTCGACAGCAGGCGGTTGAATTCCAAAGATTCATAGTACAAATTCGTTCCCTTTTCATCCGGGTCAGCCCCTTTCTCGTCGACAGGCGGCAAATCCCGACCGGTTTCCTTGAGGTTATCAAAAACGAATTCCAGCGTCGCGGCCAGGTCATCCGGAGCCAAAATACCGGCCGTGTGCTCGGCGAACGAAATCATACCATATGGTTCCCGCATCAATCGGGAAACCGTTTCCAGCCGGAAACTGTCGATTTTGGAATAATCATCGCGGAAGGTGAAATCGGTCGGTTGCAGATTCAAAAGCGCCATCAGGTGCTCTACCGCCGCCTTTTCCTGGATGCTGTCGGGCAACGTCTGCGCGAAGGCTCCGTTCGCCGCAAAAAGACATACAATTAACGCTAATGCAATCTTCATGATTTCAATAAATACTCGTCACTTTAAAGCGCAATTACTTTTTGAATACCAAAACTGGGCGCCGGGCCTTGTCCCGAAATTAGCCCGGACTATTTTTGGTTCTGACAAACCCCAACTCTTCTTTGACACGTCGTTGACGGATATAGTCAAGCCAGCCGGAAATTTCGCGCGCCGAAATAACAGGGCTGAATTCTTCCACAAAACCGCGGCAGTTCCGAACGAAGGTAGTGTGATGTTCGGCCATTTTGGTCATTCGGTCACACAATTTGGCGACATTCCCGGCCGGGAAATGATACCCGACCTTATACTTATCAATGTAATGAGGCATGTCCCCTACCCGAGAACAGATCACCGGCAACCCGGCCTGCATGGCTTCACCGAACGTCAGCGGCAGAGAGTCATGATGAGACGGTATTATCATGCCCGCCGCCCGAAGCATGATGTCATTAACCTTTCCCCGTTCTAAGTATCCGTGGAATACTGCCGCCGTTTCCAAACCCATGGCCGCGATGGCCAGACGGAGGCTGTGTTCGCATGGACCGTTGCCGACATAATGTAGTTTCCAGCCCGGATGTCCCTTGTGAAACTCCCGAAAAGCTGCCAGCAAGTCGAACACGCCGCGTGACGGCTCGATTCGACCAACGAAAACAAAAGATTTTTCGGTCGAACCCTCGGATTTCATATCAAGATGGAGTTCATGAATACTCGGTATGAACAAACATGGCTTTTTGGCCAAAGCTTCGGTTTTTTCCGCCAGCTCATAGCCGTCGGCATACAGACGATCGGCCCCGTGCAGAATTTTTTTGACCAGACGCCCGGTGACTGGGCGGTGCGCCCAGATGTTGATATCGGTCCCCAGTACCCAGACCGCGTAGGGAAGGCGGTGCCGCTGCGACAGCCGCCGGGCGATGTAACCCGAAGGCAGAGTCCACAAGGCGAGGATGGCATCGGGCGCCTTGCGCAAAATCAGGTTTTCGCCGAGAATTCGCCCGTTGACAAAATATCGCATCAGGCTGATATACGTTGACGGCGCCCAGCGGGACATCTGCGAAATAACCTGCCGCCCATCGGAAAATTCGAAACGATGGACGGTGCCATCAATAAAGTCGCAATTACGTCCGCGCGGTTCATAGTGCGGCGTCACCACGTCCACCTCGATATCCAGACTCTTCAGGGCCCGGTGAAAATCATATACAAACGGCGAGGCGACGTCATCCGGCCCCGCCGGATAACGATTGGAAATAATCAGCAGTTTTTTGGGGAAGTATGGCATAGACCTCCACCCAATTAAATACGTGGGCCGACAATCAGGACGATGAAAACGACTCGGCTTTCCGTCATGCCGCCGTAAGGCCGTTTCTATTCCGATGTCGTCGCGGCCGTGGCGGCGCTGATTTTTTTGGCGATGTCCTGTCCCATTTGCAGCGCTTCGGCGTGGTAGGGGTCGATATCGAGCACATCGGCGATATATTTCAGCGCCTCTTTATAGCGACCGGCCCGGGCCAACGCCCGCGACAGGGTCAGCCGCATTTCGATGTTGTCGTTGTCTATATCAAGGGCCATGCGCATAAGTTCCCAGGCCGGACCGGGTGTATTCACCCGGCTGAAATAGGCACTGGTGTTGAACAGCCAGCGGCTGACGAAATCTATCGTGGAAATTTCGTTCGGGTTACCCTCGAGCATACGGGCGGCCATAGCGATGAACCGGCCGCTGACCATGTGGTCGGGGATGCCGTCGTACTTTTGATTCAGGTATCTGAAGACGACGCCGTGCGGTTCCAGACGGTCAACCGTGATACCGGTTACGCCGTACTGGACAAACACGTCCCGGCGGTCGAGATTGAGTTGACACAATCGGTCGGGCGTCAGTTCATCGACCGCGAAATCGGCCCCGGTGAATCCTTCGGGGTAAATCAAATCGGGGTATATATGCACCAGTCGCTTACGATAATCATGCAGAGATAACGCCCGCGAGGAGACGATTTTGATATCCGAAGCCGAGGAATCCGCCACGGCGAAATACCACAACGGCAAAATCAGATCGTCGTCGGCGACCACAAGCAGCGAATTGGCGGGAAGGTTGCCCAGAATTTCCTCACAGATTATGTCCGGTGCATTCACTTCCGATAAATCGGCGCGGTCCATATTTCTGGTCCCCGTGAAATAGACAAAGATCCCCAGAAAAACCGAAAAATACACCGCGGCGTTTCGCGAAACAATGTAGCGACGCAATTGGTACAACGACCCGGAAACGGCGACCAGAAGCATGACCGCCATAAACGGCGCCAGCAGACTGACCGTATCGGCATTTCGAACGGAGAATTCCGTCATCCACAGGACAAAAGCCAGATATGATAAAATCGCCAGGATAAAAAACCAGAGCAGGCGGCGAGCCGCCCTGAACAACCCCCATATACCGAGCGGCAACAAAGCCAGGGTCAGCCAGCCGATTTGCGCGCCCAGGAATTTCCCCACACTCTGAAGACGCAGCCAGTAGTCGGCCGCCGTCAATTTCGTAATGTCGGCCATATTTATCATCCCCGAAACCGCGGCGCCCAGCGACTGAAGACTGTCGGGACGCCCCCAGCCGACCGATGGGTCAAGCGCCGCCCGAAGTGGCAGATAGACATAGGCCGAAAAAGACATAATCAGCAATAGCACCGCCGCCGTAATAAAAGCCGCCCGGGATTTGGCCTTATGTACATGCAATATGAACAGGAAAATAAACGGCGGAGCCATAACCAGCGCCGCAACCGGGTGATTGGCAAAACTCAAGGCATAAACCCATAATCCGGCCAGAAAGGGGCGATTCGAATTTTCGGCCAGGGCACGGGCGCAAAAATAAACCGCCAGAAGCGTCATGAATAATTGTAATGAGTAAACCTCGGCCCGGACCGCCGATAACCAAACCGGAAGACCGACGGCGAACAAAGCGGTCAGCGCAAAACAGACCAGCGCCACCATCGCCGGCGGTTGGGTGGCTCGCTCCAGATCGAGCATCTTCCCCGCCCGCTTCAAATCGGGACGGCGGAACAGCAGTTTCTTCCCGTCCATGATTTTTTGATAATCCTGCGCCGTCAGGGCCGGAACATTCATCAGTTGACGGGCCAGCATGTAAAAGACCATCACTGCCAACGCCGCGAAAAAGGCCGACATCAAATTGGCCGCAAAAGCCGCCGTCAGCCCCGGTATGGCGGCGAAAACTCTGCCCAAAAGAGTATATAGCGGATATGACGGTGACGGCGGGATGCCCAAAAGGTAGTTGGTTGTCGCAAAGGCCGCCGAGTCGCCCCAGAATATCGACGGGGCCATCATTTTTACATAAAATCCCAGCGCTCCAGAAAATATCACTATCGGTAACAACCAGCGCGATAGTTGGGCCATTGTCCCCTTATCATCATATTCGATATGCTCGTCATGCTTTACCATATTCTTCGCCTCATTTTTTGCCCTATTCCATAGTTCATCAGCCGGATCATCAGGTAAAACCGACCCGGATATACAGTATATTTTCGGCTGAAATGACCGGTACCTGAAGCGAAAACGTCAAAAAGATTATTTCTAAGTCGTTAGTCAGTAAACGGTTAAAATTGCATTTGATCAGTTATGGCGCCCCATGCGCAGTCGGGGACCCGCCCGCCAAGGCTTGTTTATAATTCGGTAACACACCCTTCCAGGGTGTGGATAGTGTTCTAAAGCAATAAAATATAATTCGAGCATATTAATAAGGGAATTCACCTCTGTTCCAATTGCGAAATCCGGGGTACAATAAAAACGGTCCCGACTCGTCGGGACCGTCTTGATATATGGCAAACAGTGACCGGAAACTTTAGAGTACCGAGTCGTCCGAAGTACAGACCAGCTGACCCTGCTCGTTGATGGTCCAGGTATCCGGCGCGGCGTCGTCATCGAGGACAGCGCTGTTGGCCGTAACCAGCAGGTTGGTCGCGTTGGCCGTGGTGATCGTGTAATCATATATGGCCGACGCCATAATTTCAACACCGATGGTGGCGAAGGCATTCGGGTTGGCGGCGTTGGCCATAATGCCCTGACCCCAGTAGGTATTATTCTGCTGGCGATAGGTGCGCTGCATAGTGTAAATCTGCTTGAGCAGCTGCTTGGCTTCCGACTGCTTGGCTTTGGTGGTGGCAGTCATGAAACGCGGAATGGCCAAGGCGGCCAAAATGCCGATAATCACGACCACGATCATCAATTCGATAAGGGTGAAACCCTTCTGGCGGTTGTGGAATTTGCTGAACATTGTAAATCCTCCTACAGATTTTAATACTTTGGTTTTGGTTGTCATCTTTTTCCACGGGTGTATTATGGCAAACCGGGTGCCATGGTGATTCGGCAATTTTCATCATTCTCAAGTTTTATCATAAGCTCATACCCCGCAACGGATAAGATGTCACCCTCGTATTCATATGTGGTTTAACGCCAACAGCTTTGGCCGGCGCCCCATACACCGGCCAATTGTCATTTGCCACAAATCTGGCATTTTGCAATTCATGTCCTATGGGAATAATCCCATCATTGTATTGCACCATAAGTACAACAAAAAAGGCGTGCCCTGGCGGGCACGCCTTGATTGCAATTCTTCTGCCGTCAGACTATAGCATGGCATCATCGGACACGCAGGTCAGGATGCCGAGATGATTGATCGTCCAGATATCCGGCGTCGGGTCATCGTCGAGATTCAACGCGGTGGCCGTGGCCGTAAAGGTCATGGCGTCGGCGACTATTGAATAGGTGTAATTGGACGGGAGCATTATTTCAATCCAAATGTCTTTAAAGGCCTGGGGATTGGCGGCACTGGCATCGGCGGCGGGGATATAATAGGTATTGCCCTGCTGGCGGTAGGTCCGTTGATTGACATAGATTTGCTTTAATATCAACTTGGCTTCGCTCTGTTTGGTTCTGACCGGGACCGCCATCAAACGCGGGATGGCCATGGCCGCCAGAATACCGATAATGACAACGACTATCATCAGCTCGATCAGTGTAAAACCGGCTTTGAGTTTTATCTTATTCACTTCATACCTCACCTTTGCGATTGTGCATGTTTAACAGGGTATAGGGCAAATATCATACCCGAATGATCGGGATAAAATTAAATTTCAAATTTCATACGTTCGATCTCCGATTGTCCGATATTTGGACACCATCGACGTCATTTCGATTCCGTTTTGTCCAGTTGATATCGTTTCAACTTTCTATACAACGTGCTGTTGTCGATTCCCAGAATTTTGGCCGCCTTCGATTTTTGGCCCTGCGCCTGATCCATGACGTAGTGAATATAGGCTTTTTCGATCGATTCCAGGGTCGGCGTCTTGGGATTGTCGTCGGTCACCATCGCCTCCCGGCGGTTTTCGACAATTTTCTGCGGAAAATCCGATATCTCGATAACATCGTCCTTGGAAAGCAGAACCGCCCGCTCGATGCAATTCTCCAGTTCCCTGACATTACCCGGCCAGTGATAGCGATACAGCACCTCCATGGCTTCCTGACTAATGTACTTGACCGGCAAATCGCTTCGCAGGCAGTAATTTTTTATGAAATGATTGGCCAGAAGGGGAATGTCCTCGACCCGTTCGCGCAGGGGAAGAATGTTAATCGGAATCACGTTGAGACGATAAAACAGGTCCGACCGAAACTGCCCGGTCTTGACGTCTTCTTCGAGATTGGCGTTGGTGGCCGCTATCAGACGGACGTCAACCTGGATCGGGGCGGTCGCCCCGACCGGCGTGATCTGCTGGTCTTCCAGAACGCGCAGGAGTTTGACCTGAATGGCAGGCGACGTATTGCCGACCTCGTCGAGGAACATGGTTCCCCCGTCGGCGACTTTAAACAACCCGTCCTTATCCTTGACCGCTCCCGTAAACGCACCCTTTTTATAGCCGAACAATTCCGATTCGAGTAAATTTTCCGGCAGGGCGGCACAATTGATCGTCACGAACGGCCCCGACGCGCGCGGTGACGAAGTATGAATCGCGCGGGCGATTAAATCCTTGCCGGTTCCCGATTCACCCCGGATGAGCACCGTCGAATCGGTGGCCGAGATTTTACGGGCCAGTTCCTTGAGCTGGACGATATCGGCCGATTGCCCGATGAAATCATCGAAGGAAAAATCCTGCTTCAACTGTTTTTTCAGAAATTCATTTTCGGTCTTGAGTTTTTTCCGGTTGACCGATTTTTCTATGACCAGTTTAATCTCGTCAACTTTAAACGGCTTGATGATATAATCCATCGCCCCGTGTTTCATGGCCTTGATGGCCGTGTCCACCGAGGCAAACGCCGTCATGACTATAAAATCCTGGTGGGGATTCGCCTTCTTGACTTCGCCCAGAAGCTCCATCCCGGACATCTCCGGCATCATCAGGTCGGCGATTATGAGATCGAAATTTTCCGATTGTGTTTTCTCGACGGCTTCTTGCCCCGACGAGGCCGTCGCCACCGAATAACCGTCTTTGGTCAGCATGATTTCCATGAAATCACGCATCGATTGTTCGTCATCGACTACCAGTATCCGGGGTGCCATATATCTCCCTGTAACATTTAATTCAAAAGTCCCCAGCCCACATAAATACTGTTTCGGCAGTTGAAGCGCGTTTTGAAGGTGGGCATTTCGCAATGTTCAGATATTACACAGACCGCCTTGTGGTTATGCCTCCTTAAGCGCTCTATCGGCTGGGGTCGCCCACGGCTTGCCGTGGGAATGATTGGGGGTATAAACCGGGGACATGGGTAACAGCACATTTAGGTGACCGGCCGACGCTTCACCCGCCCTTCAGGGCTGGTTTATTTTAGACCTTACTTTTTGGCGTTGCAGGTCAGGTTGATTCGCGGTCTGATAATATTGAGCCCTTAAAATAGTATTCCCACCGCCAAAGCGGTGGGACACCCCGGCAGCCAATCTCATAAGGACCCCGTGTTGTGCCCGGCCTGCCCTGAACCTTGAAGGACGTCCGGGTGGCCGCCCCAAACTTGGGGACTGCTGAAAAAGTGCATGCATGGTGCAGGAAGGTCGGGTTCCGACCCCCGACGAAGTCCCGACAAAGTCGGGACATCTTCCTTAAATAATCAAGTGAGGAACACGCCTTTTCAGAGTCCCCATTGTTGTTGACAGCAGATTTAACGTATTGATATATTGAAACAAAGGAGGCCGCATGCTCAATAAACTGGATGAAGCGCTGGCCCGGTATGTGCGACCCGGTTCGTTCCCGTTGGCTATCCGATTCCTCAAAGAAGGCGAGGAATTTTCTGAAAGAACCCGGCGGCCGAAGCGCGACATGAATATACAGGTGGCTGTCTGCCAAACCTTTTCTATGGCGCGCCGCTACGGCTGGCAGATTGCGGTCGGCGAGGAGGATATCAATTGCCCTCTGGCGCTGACGGCGTTCGGCTTTAAAAAAGAAACCGAAACCTTCTCCTGTGGCGAAATGTGCGCCGGGATGTTCACCGAAACCCGTTCCGCCGGGGCGCGAACCGAAGCCGAAGTGCCCCGCTTTTCGTTCCGGGAATATCGGCACATAATCACCGCTCCTCTGGCGCGAGCCGACTTCCAGCCTCATGTTTATCTGGTTTACGGCAATTCCGCCCAGATCATGCGTTTGCTGGCGGCCGTGCTCTACAAAAAGGGCGGTTATCTGACCAGCAAATTTTCCGCCCGTCTCGACTGCGCCGACATCTGCATCGAAACCATGAAAACCGGCCAGGCCCAGGTGATTCTGCCCTGTTACGGCGACCGTGTTTTCGGACAAACGCAGGACGACGAAATGGCCTTGTCGTTCCCGGTCGCAACCGAGGACGATATTATCGCCGGACTGGAGGGAACCCATGACGGCGGCATCCGCTTCCCGGTTCCGACATTTTTGCGCTACAGCCCGCAATACCCCAAACATTATTACCGGCTGTTCGAAGACTGGGAAAAACCGGAGAACAAGTAAATGCCCGCCGGATTATCGCACCGTGAACGGCTGAAAATGATATTGGCCAAAGACAGCCCGGACCGATTTGCGGCTTCGGCCTGGAGGCATTTCTATCACCGAGAAACGACCGCCGAAAATCTGGCCGAAGCCATGATCGAATTTCAAAACCGTTTCGACTGGGATTTTCTAAAAATCAATCCCCGCGCCAGCTATCACATGGAAGACTGGGGACTTAAGCTGGCCTGGTCAACCGACGAATTCGAAAAACATATTAAAACCGGCTTCCCCGTCAAAAACCTGTCCGACTGGGACAATATCGGCGTCCTTAAACCGACCGCCCCGGTGCTGGCCGAGCATCTCAAAGCCATCGCCCTGATTAAAAAGGCTTTTCCCAAAGACCTGCCTTTGTTCATGACGGTCTTTAACCCGCTGGGGATCGCCCGCTATCTGGTCGGACGCGCCGACCTCCTTAAAGACCACTTATCGCTCGATGAAAAACGTGTCCTGGCGGCGCTGGAAAATATAACGAAAACCTTCGAACTTTACGCCGCCGAGATTCGCAACGCCGGGGCCGACGGGCTTTTCTATGCAACTTTGGAATGGGCTTCATCCGATATGATTTCCTATGAACAATATGCCCGATGGTGTCGCCCTCTCGACCTGCGCATTATTGGAGCCGCCGGAAATGACGCCATCAACATCCTCCACGTCTGTGCCAAAAATAATTTCTTAAGAGAGCTGGCCGATTACCCGGTGTCTATGGTCAACTGGGACGATGCCCATCCGACCAATATCAATCTCGACGACAGTTTCGAATTTCTCGGAAGCAAAACGGCCGTGGCCGGGCTCGATTATACCGGCTGGCTGCGGCAGGCACCGCCCGAAGAAATCGTCACTGAAATCGGGAAAATAAAAAAACGTATGGCCGGCAGAAGATTTATTTTCGCACCCGGATGCGCCATTGATCCGAAAGTTCCGTATGAAAATTTAATGGCCGTGAAAAACAGTCTTTAACCATAATATCGGGGGAGGTAATATGTTCATCGGATTGATTCTCGTCATCGCCGGAGTTTTGCTGTTTTTGACGCGGGCCAACGTTATTCCCGGAAACATATGGGATTATGCTCTGCCGATTATTCTGATCGCCATCGGCGCCCGCCTGTTATTCACCAACCGCCGCAAAAACTTCCATATCGAATAGCATGAAACCGCAGGTTGTTCTTCGCCCGGCACGACCCGGGCTGGAGAAATTCATGGGCGGCCTGGAGGCGAAAGTGATGGATATCGTCTGGGCCAATAAAAACCTGACCGTCAAGCGGGCCCATTACTTTCTTTCCAAAGAGCGCACTTACGCCTATACCACGGTCATGACCGTCATGAATCGCCTCGTGAAAAAAAACTTTCTGACTCGCGAGAAAGTCAGCCATTCATATCAGTACACCCCGGTCATGGGTCGCGAGGAATTTATTGACTATGCCATCGCGGAGACGATCGTGTCGCTAAAAGCTGACTTCCCCGTCGCCTGGGACAAAGCCCGGTCGACCTCCAAAGCCGCGAATAAAGGCGGCAAGCGTAAATCGCCATAAGGACCGGCTTCATATCCGGTCGCGGGGTGTCGATATATTCAACATGAAACATGTAATTGCCGCATTCATAATGCTGGTTATGGTACCACCTGTTTATGCCGGTAATCAGGTGACGACATCGTTTCACGGAATCACATTCGTAACTCCTCCCGGCTGGACAGTGGAATCGATCGACGAAGACCAGATAATGGTCCGAACCGACTTGCCTGATCGACCGGAAATATCGATACGCCGTTTCATTCTTGCCGAAAGCAAACAGATTAAATCCCATGATGAAATGATTGCCGCCGTCAAAGGCCTGTTCTCTGAACTGGGAATAACATCGGAAACCGATATTGCCCTCGAATACAATAATAGTAAAGCGGTCATGTTCAATACGGCCTGCCATGTCCGGACCGCCGCTGACGATAAATCATATTTTTTCATGACCAAGGGTCTATTCTGCAACGACCACCGGCATGGACAAACACTGTATTTGCTGGAATATAAAGACGCGGCGGCGCCGGATGCACCGTTGGCCGCAGAACTTGAACGGCTGTTCGAATCGGCGCTGATTACGGAAACGGCCCTGGATGATATCTATCCGTCGGACGTCGGGCTGAATTACTTATACGTTATTGTTTTAATCGGGCTGGCCGCCTTTTTCTTCGCCAGAAATCGCCGTATACAAAATTCCCGAAATCCGCTGGGAAGAAGCTCCGAGCATTTCTGGCGTTGTCCCAAATGCCGCATGATAAATCACAACGATAAAGCGCAATGCCGTCGTTGCGGCAGCCTCCGTCCCGAACCGCAAAATATCAAGCAGTAATCACTCTTCCATGAGTTCGATGAGAACACCGGCCGTGGACGACGGGTGCAGAAAGGCTATTTTCTTTCCGCCGGCTCCGACACGGGGTGTTTGGTCTATCAGACGATAACCCTTTTGCTTCAAGTCTTCGAGTTTTGCCTCGATATCCTTGACCAAAAAAGCCAGATGGTGAATCCCCGGGCCGCGTTTGTCCAGAAACTTCTTTATCGGGCCGCCATCGTCGGTCGGCATCAAGAGCTCAATCGCTCCGCCGCTTTCGAGCTGGAAAAAAAGCGCTGTGATCTTCTGATCCGGAACGTCGGCCGTATGGTCCGGGCCGGCCGACAGTACTTCTGAAAATACTTTCGCCGCGCCGTCCAGATTATCCACGGCAATACCGATATGCGCCAGTTTCATTTAATTGCCCCCGGAATCATCATACTCCTCGGCCTCCCGTTCCCCGGCCTTGAAGGCTTCGTATTCGGCCTGAAGCTTGTAATACGACAGAGATGGCTTTATCCAGCGACCGCCCTCGCGATACATCCGTACCGGATAACCCTGCGTCGTCTCTCCCCCGGACCGAAGTTCATATTGAATCCGGATATAGGCAATGGCCGTGTCGGCCGTTATGCTGACACTGTCAACCGTGATGGCTTTCATGGTGTCGTACTGATAAACCATTATCTGCTCGAATGTATAATACTCGTTGAGCGAATGTTCCACCTTATAGTATTCGTGCTCGTGTTCATAAAGCACGGTTTTATCGCCTTCACGCATACGCTCGAAAAACTCGATTATATCGTGCCGGACCTGTTCTTCATCCGAACCCGCCACGAAACCACGGGAAGATTTCGCCGAATCCTTTTGAGCACACGCGATCATCAATACCGCGATGGCCGCAACGCCAAACAAGTAATTAACTTTCATGATACTCACCCCAGATTTTCCTCAAACGATCGGAGATTTCTCCGACCGTGGCATATTTTTCTACGGCCGTTATTACCGCCGGGACAATGTTGTCCGTTCCGCGGCCGGCCCGCTCCAGTTCACCCAAGGCCTTTATAACCATATCATTATTTCGTTCCTGTTTCAATCTTTTCAATTTCTCGATCTGGATTCTTTCCAGATCGGGGTCCACCCTTAATATATCTGTCGGACCGGTTGGATCGGAAATAAATTTATTCACGCCAACGATAACCGTCTCCCCGTTTTCTATCATCTTTTGATATTTATACGCCGATTTGGCGATTTCATCCTTGAAATACCCCGATTCGACACATTTGATCGCCCCGCCCCGCTTGTCGATTTCAACCATGAGCGTGATAATTTTTGATTCCAGCTGGTCTGTCAAATATTCTACCAGATATGACCCGCCCAGCGGGTCGGCCGAGTCGGCCACGCCCGATTCAAAGGCCAGCACCTGCTGGGTGCGCAAAGCGATTTCGGCCGATTTTTCGGTCGGCAAAGCCAACGCTTCATCGTACGAATTGGTATGCAGCGACTGCGTCCCGCCCAAAATCGCCGCCAGCGCCTGCATGGCGGTGCGAACAATATTGTTTTCCGGCTGCTGGGCGGTCAAAGTCGAGCCGCCCGTTTGCGTATGAAATCGCAATAGCAAAGAACGTTCTGATTTGGCATGATACTCATTCTTGAGAATTTTGGCCCAGATACGCCGCGCGGCCCGAAACTTGGCCGTTTCTTCAAAAATATTACTGTGAGCCGCGAAGAAAAACGACAACCGGGGCGCGAAGTCATCTATGTCGAGTCCCGCAGACAAGGCCCTTTCGACGTAGGCCTTGGCATCGGAAAGCGTAAAGGCTATCTCCTGCGCGGCGGTCGAGCCGGCTTCACGGATATGATATCCCGATATGGAAATCGTATTGAATTTCGGCAGATGGTCCTTGGCATAGGCGAAAATATCGGTGATGATGCGCATTGACGGTTCCGGTGGAAATATATAGGTCTTGCGGGCGATAAATTCCTTGAGAATGTCATTTTGTATGGTGCCCGATATTTTTTCCGGTGCCACCCCCTGCTTTTTGGCCACCGCAATATACATCGCCAGTAAAATAACGGCCGTGGAATTGATGGTCATCGACGTGGAAACTTCACCCAGAGGAATTTTGTCGAATAGTGTTTCCATATCGGCCAATGAATCTATCGCCACGCCGGTCCGGCCGACTTCGCCGCGTGCCATAGGGTGGTCGCTGTCATAGCCGATTTGCGTGGCCAGATCGAAGGCCACCGAAAGTCCGGTCTGACCTTTCTCCAGTAGATAGCGGAAACGACGATTGGTCTCCTCGGCCGTCCCGAAACCGGCATACTGCCGCATCGTCCAGAGCCGTCCTCGGTACATATCAGGATAGATGCCTCGCGTGTATGGATATTGTCCCGGACGACCGGGGTCCGAACCATGCGATACGGCGTCATCGGCAACAATCGGTATCTTTATACCCGACGTCGTTTCTTTGGAATCATTCACCTATTCCAGCTCCACCAGTTTGTCGTATCTTTCGACGGCCTGACCGGCCGTAACAAAAACCGTCCTGACAATCCCCGCCGCCGGGGCTTTTATCATGTTTTCCATTTTCATTGCTTCGATTATGATCAGCGTCTGGTCTTTTTTGACTTCATCTCCCGGCTTGACTTCGGTGGCCAGCACCAGGCCGGGCATCGGGGTTTTTATGAATTTATCCTTGACATTGCCCGACGCGCTGCCAGATTTCCTGCGCAATTCGGCCAATCCGTATGCTTCTACCCGAACGTCATACTGTCGGCCCCCGATAAATACATTAAGCATTCCGCCCGCCGGACGAACAATGATTTCCTCCGGTGACGCGCCGAAACGCATGAGAAACCTCCCCCCGGCCAGTTTCTCCGCGATTATTTTATATTCCCCGGATTCATTAACCAGAAGATACTCATTACCGCTCGATTGGATTTTCAGGTCATGCTCTTTTTCGCCGACCGTGACGATGTATCTTTCCATTTCCGCCATTGCCTTGTTTCCTACACCAGCCGTTTGACCCCTTCACGACGATAATGCATCAGCCAGTTGCTTGATGGTGATCGCTTGTCGCGTGACATATCGAGCGCATGCTTATCGCGATTCATCACTTCATACACCAGCGCCGCCATGGCCGCCTTTTGCTCCAGCTCGCCGCGGTTTCCAATAAAAATTCGATCCGGAAATTCCCGATCGATAAAATCGGTGGCATACTTCCCCTGCTGGAACGATTCATTCTGCATCACCGCCAGCGCAAATTCGATAGTCGTGCATACTCCCGAAACGCGATATTCCTTGAGCGCCCGGATGGTTCGTTCGATGCCTTGCCGCCGGTTTTCGCCCCACACAACCAGCTTTGAAATAATCGGGTCATAATATATCGGTATTTCCGAATCCGCCACCACTCCGGCATCGAGGCGTACTCCCGGCCCGGTCGGCTCGCGATACTCATGCAATACCCCGGTCGAGGGCATAAAATTATTGGCGCTGTCTTCGGCATATATGCGGCACTCGATGGCATGACCGCGCCATTGCACGTCTTCCTGACGGTACGACAGCGGCCGCCCCTCGGCGATACGGAACATCTCGCGCACGATATCGATGCCGGTCACCATCTCGGTTACCGGGTGCTCCACCTGCAGGCGGGTGTTGACTTCGAGAAAATAGAAATTAAGCTTATCATCTACCAGAAATTCCACCGTCCCGGCCCCGACATAATGCGAAGCCTTCGCGATATCGACCGCGGCCCGGCCCATCCTATCGCGCAATTCCGGCGTCATAACCGGTGACGGTGACTCTTCGATAACTTTCTGGTGCCGCCGCTGCACCGAGCATTCCCGCTCACCCAGATGAATGACATGGCCATGGGTGTCGGCCAAAATTTGTATCTCGACATGGTGCGGCCGCTCGAAATACTTCTCGAAATAAACGCGCCCGTCGCCGAATGCCGACCCGGCCTCGCGTATGGCCGACTCGATCGATTCCACGATATTATCGCCCTCGCGGACGATACGCATGCCTTTACCGCCCCCGCCCGCCGCCGCCTTGACCAGTATCGGAAAACCGATGCCTTTTGCCTGTTCCGCGGCTTTGGGAATGTCCTTTATATCGAAATCAGTCCCCGGCCCGACCGGCAGTCCCGCCTTTATCGCCGTTTTACGGGCCTCCAGCTTGTCGCCCAAAAGTGCAATCGTCTCCGATTTGGGCCCGATAAATATTATTCCATTATTTTCGCATAATTTTGCGAATGATGCATTCTCCGCCAGAAAACCATAGCCCGGATGCACCGCCTGGGCCCCGGATTGTTTGATGACCTCGACAATATTATTTTGATTTAGATAGCTTTCTTTGGAAGGAGCCGGGCCGACACAATACGCTTCATCGGCCAGACGAACGTGCAGAGCCGTCCGGTCGCATTCGGAATAAATCGCAACCGATTTAATCCCGGCGTCCTTGCACGCCCGGATGATTCTTACCGCAATCTCCCCCCGATTGGCAATGAGAATTTTGGTGATCTTATTATTCATATACAAAATAATACATGTCAAGCATTAATAATGTCATTTTGAAAAGGTGCCCCGCCACTTGGGGTGGGTGGCCTCTCATCGTCATCATTATACGGTTCCCCGCCGCCCACATGTTCTGAATTCCAATGAAGAAGAGGTTCCGAATTCTTATGAGCAATTGCGGTGGGACTATTCATATCAAATAAATCAATATCTATAATTCCATTTCTTGCACCAAAATAATGACTATAACTTGACCATGTCCAATCCTCCGGTTTGGCCGCCAATCCCCGAGTCACCGGATTATTATGACAATATTCAATCTTTGTTATTATAGAATCATGATCACGGCAATTATGGTCAAAGCACCTTTTCTGCCAGAAAACAAAACGTTCTTCGTTTCTTCTTATAACCTTCAGTTCCTTTAAAATACGATTGCTGGTGGTCCTGAAATAATTTAGTATCTCTCTGGCTGATAAGGATTTTAATTCACCGATAACTCGACCGATCAAGGTCCCCTCACAAGGATAGATTAACAGGTGAACATGATTAGGCATTACAACGTATGCATAAAGTTTAAAACTATATTTCATTCTTAATTTATCAAGGGCCTTAACGAATATTAACTTCGCATTATCATCAATCAGCAGTTTCATCCTGTTGTGGCAGGAAAATGTAATGAACCTGACGGTGTTCAAATCATCATAATGTCGTAATTCGGTCATACTCTGATTTTAACCCTCCCCCACCGCAAGGGGCTTGTTGAATAACCCCTCTTTTCATGGTTAATTTATCAACAACTCCGTTTTT
>CALAMC010000061.1 GCA_937925655.1 uncultured candidate division Zixibacteria bacterium
AGCTGTTCAAACCGCGCCTTCCGGATCGCGAGACCATTCGCGGCAAGACCGAAATTCAGTATCGTTACAAGAAGCAGTCGGGCGGGCGCGGGCAGTACGGCGACGTCCATTTGCGCATCGAACCCAACGCGCGGGGCGAGGGATTTGTCTTCCTCGATGAAATCAAGGGCGGAGTCATTCCCAGCAAGTTCATTCCCTCGGTCGAAAAGGGCGTGGTCGAAGCCATGACCGACGGCGGGCTATCCGGCTCGCAGGTGGTCGATGTCAAGGTGACCGTCTTTTACGGCTCCTATCACGCCGTGGACTCATCGGATATGGCCTTCAAAATGGCCGGTTTGATGGCGTTCAAGGAAGGCTTCATGCAGTGCAAGCCGGTTTTGCTGGAGCCGATTTACAGCGTCGAAATTCTGGTGCCCGATGATTACACCGGCGACGTCATGGGCGACATTTCCAGCCGTCGCGGCAAAATCGCCGGGATGGACCCGGAGGGCCGCTATCAGCGCATCCGCGCCACTGTGCCGCAGGCCGAGCTGTATAACTACTCGGTCGATTTGCGTTCGATGACTTCGGGGCAGGGCGTATATACCCGCAAGTTCTCGCATTACGAAGAAGTCCCGCATGAAATCACCGAGAAGGTGGTAGCCGAGATTAAGCAGGCGCGCGAAGCGTAGCGTACGGCGATTTAATATGTCATGTAAAGGCCCCGTGTTTGGGGCCTTTTTTTTGGCCCGAAGATCCCATCGAAGGGAGAAGCATATGGGCGGTGGGGCACAAGGGTACTACACAATCATTCCCTCGGCAAGCCGAGGGCGACCCGGGCCATCATAAACTCAATGCTGGCAAAAGGAGATTATTGGAACCCCAAAACCGCTTGACAAACAAGACAGTCGCTACGTCAGGATGAACCAAGAACTGGATTCCGGATCAAGTCCGGGATGACATTTAAAGAGGAGGGGATGACAAGAGAAGATTTATCCCGGTCGATCCGAGGATCGACCCTTCAAAGTTCAGGATCTACGACCGGGCACAACGCACCGGAGTAAATCGGCCCTTCAAAGTTCAGGATCTACGACCGGGCACAACGCACCGGAGTAAATCGACCCTTCAAAGTTCAGGGTCTACGACCGGGCACAACGTAACGGGGTGAATCTGCCCTTCAAGGTTCAGGGTCTACGACCGGGCACAACACTATGGCCATTGGGATATCGAGGGTTCTGCGGGGTGTGGCGCAGGAGTTGTTTTCGTATCAGACCGGCTAAACTTAATTTCACAAAGCGGTTGACAAAACGTCTAAGAAGTGATTAATTCAGGGCTTAATCCGGATTCGGAATCGGCGGGTACGGTCTGAAGCCGGTAAAAATGAAAAAAGAGTTATGTGTATATATTCGAGGGCGAGGTAATGAATAAAAAATCTGGGTTTCTGGCTTTAATGCTGATACTGGCTCTGGCTGTTTCCGCAATTTCACAGGACGACGACGAAAATTGGCGGAGTTTTGAAGTTGTGGCGTTCGGAGGGTTGTCGCTACCCAGCGGATCGCTGTCCGACTGGAATGACACTCTCGGAGCCGAAATGGGATTCAATTTGGGTCTGGCCGGCGGTTATTATTTCACGGAAAAAATATGCGCGGGGATATATTTCGACTATACCCAGTTCGGAATCGAGGATTATAGCCTTAAATACCGGCTGTACAACGCCGGGGTTTATGGCAAGTATTGTTTTGTCGGGGAATCGAATTTTGAACCGTATGTCAAGATTTCCGCCGGAGGCGTTTGGCCGAAATTTGCGACCTGGATCGGGCCGGACAAAAATGTTCTTCGGGAATTATCTTATGACCCGGCTCTGAATGTGGGGTTGCATGTCGGGGCGCTGTATTACACGGCGGACTTCGGCGGCATATTTCTTGAGGTGGGCTATCAAATGGATATGCTCAAGGATGCCAAGGGTGATTACGGCGGCGATGAATTCAAGCTGGCCGATAATGTTAATTACATAAATATTCGGGCCGGGCTGAATGTCTTTTTCGGCCCCGAATGAGAATATCAAGACAGGTTTGAGATGCCCTTTCCCGTGGAGAGGGCATTTTTTTATGGCTATCCGGTTTATTTGCGGGTATTTTGGGCGATATGAATCCGACCAAACTTTTGATTGTCGATGACGAGGCCGCCCAGCGGCAGATGCTGGCGGGGTACCTGGCCAAGAAGAATTTCGAGATTGTGCAGGCCGGGTCGGGCGAGGAAGCGCTCGCAAAGTATGGCTCGTTTTTGGCGCCGGTGGCGGTGGTCGATATGAAAATGCCGGGGATGGGGGGAATCGAGTTGATCGGACGGCTTCGGGAACTCAATCCGTTCGTGCAAATAATCGTATTGACGGCGTTCGGGTCGGTGGAGACGGCGGTCGATGCCATGAAGGCGGGGGCATGCCATTATCAGACCAAGCCGGTGGAACTGGAAGAGCTTCTGCTGAATCTCAATAAGGCCGCCGAGCAACATCGCCTGATACTGGATAATCAGATTCTCAATGAGACCGTTATGGAGCGTTTCGGCGGCGGGGAGATAATCGGGCAGTCGCCGGCCATCAAGAAGGCGATCGAACTGATAAATCTGGCGGCGCCGGGGGATACGACGGTGCTCATTACGGGGGCGTCGGGGACCGGCAAGGAACTTGCGGCGCGGGCACTGCATGCGCTGTCGCCGCGCAAGAAGGGGCGCTTTGTACCGGTCAACTGTGCCGCAATTCCGGAGACGCTTCTGGAATCGGAGCTGTTCGGTCACGAGAAGGGAGCGTTCACGGGAGCGATCAAGCGCAGACTGGGGAAATTCGAAATCGCCGACGGCGGGACGATATTTTTGGACGAGATCGGCGATATGCCGCCGACGATGCAGGCCAAGCTGTTGCGGGTACTCGAGGACAAGAAAGTGGAACGGCTGGGCGCCGAGGAAAGCGTTTCTCTGAATGTGCGCGTAGTCGCGGCCACCAACCGGGAATTGAAGCAATGGATTGCGGAGGGCAAGTTTCGGGAAGATTTGTACTATCGGATAAACGTGGTCACGATCCCGTTGCCGCCGCTCGTGGAACGTCCCGGAGATATTTTGTTATTGGCGGAGAAGTTTCTGGGGGATTTTGGGGGGCGTCTGGGCAAGAAAATATCGGGCTTTACGTCGGGTGCGGCGGCGGCGTTGAATATGTATTCCTGGCCGGGCAACGTGCGGGAACTGCAGAATGTCATCGAGCGGGCGGTGGTTTTGTGTCGGGGCGACATCATTGATAAAAGAGATTTGCCGGGATTGGCCATAACGGAGGCGCCGGTTTCCGAAAATATCGAGAAACTGGCCGAGCTGGAAAGCCGGCATATCCGCCGGATGCTGGAACGGATGGACTGGAATCTGGGACAGACGGCCGAAGTTCTGGGGATACATCGCAATACATTGCGAACGAAAATCAAAGAATACGGGATCGAAAAGAGCGCCTAAATCGGTGCGTTGGCCTGTTTGATTGACCATTTTTTGTGCTTATCCGAATTTCATTCCCTTGTCTATCTTATTGTGATTCATAGTGTTGTGTTGTTGGCACGGCATTTGATTTATATTTTATCAGAAAAAAGGAGAGAAATATGAAAAGGTTAATAATTCTGGTTCTACTGGCAGGGGTGGTCGTGTTTGCGGCCGGTTGCGAAGACGATGAAAGAATAGTCGTGGCTGATTATGGTACCCCGCAACGTCCGCAGAATGTTTTTTCCGTCACGGGAGACGGGCAAGTGCGGCTCTTCTGGTTGCCGGTGGAATATGACAATCTCCGCTTCTATCGAATCTGGAGAAATACCGACGGAGGCAGTCAATATTATCTTTATGATACGGTGCTGTCTTATTTCGATATCAGCGTTTATGAAGATTATACCGATTACGGCGTTATCAACGGGCATACATACTGGTATGCCGTGACGACTTATGGTCTGGACGGTGAGGAATCGGAATTATCGTATGAACTGGTTTATGATACGCCTCGTCCGGAGGGGGCAGGGTTGATCATAACCGATATGGGGACCAATGCATTGACCGCGGGTTTTGATTTAAGTACGCAATTGGTTCTGCCGTGGAATCACCCCAACACCGATGTTTTTGTCGATTACGATTTGGGACTGAACACGTACTTTTTTAACGCGGCCAACGCGAATGTATATATACAGGATATGGGTTTTACCCGTGACCTGGATGAGATCACGATGGCGCCGGATACGGGTTGGTCGTATGTCGGCTGGCAGGAGATAATCGAAGGTCACACGTTCGTGATCTGGGCGCACAATCATTATGCCAAGATGCGGGTCAATTACGCCGATTACGATGACGGCTGGGTGGAGTTCGAGTGGGCGTATCAGGTGGACGTGGATAATCCACAGCTGGCGCCGCCGCCCCCGCCGCAGGATATAAATTACGGTAAGAGAACTATTGCTTCGGAAAACAACAACCGGCCGACGGCCGGGAAATAAATAAGAAGGGAGAATAGTCATGAGACGGCATATTTTATTCGCAGCCATCCTGGTTTTGGCGTCGGCCACATTCAGCACGGCCGGGGCGGGGGTGGTCAGGTATGATCGAAGCGTCGATTACGGCGCCTATTTGAAATTCGACAGATATTTAAACGTCGAAATCTGGACCGACCACAATGAATATTATGAAGGAGACAAGATCGAATTTTCGTTCAAGGCCAATGAGGATTGTTTTGTGGTCGTTTATAACATCGATTCGCGGGGCGACGTTCACCTGCTGTATCCGGCCGGGAGATATGATGATTACCGGATACAGGGCGGGCGGATTTATCGGGTGCCATCAAAGCAGGACGATTACGAATTAACGGTGCGCGGTCCCGAGGGGGTGGAGTATCTTCAGATAATCGCCTCGCGGGAACCGTTTCCTCTGGACGACTGGCTTGATGATATGTATTGCGAGGGCGACCCTTATGATTTCATGGATTACATCAACGCCAGCTTTTTCGGGTGCAATTCCAATTGCCACCGGGCTTATGACATGACCTCGTTTCTGGTCCGGGAATGGGATGATTACTATTTTCGCCCGGTCTATATTTATGAGCGTCCGCACTGGTCGTATGCCGGGTCGATATATATCGATTATCCGTTCGGGGCGTCGGTTTATATCAACGGGGTATATTGGGGAGTTGCTCCGCTGTTTATTCCGCGGATTTACTACGGCTGGCACTGGATAACGATTTATGACCGTTACGGGTATTGCTGGGAAGACCGAATCCAGGTGGTGCGGCGCAAGTCGGTGGTCCTGAATGAAACGGTGGTGCGGACCAAGGCCGACGTGGTGTCGCGCTACAAAGATGTTCGGACGACGGCTTATCGCGATCCGGTGAAGAGCGGGTATAAAGATTATGATACGCAGGTGGTGAAGAAGCGCGAAATCTACGAAACCCGCAAGAATTCACCGCAGGGCGCGGGGACTCGAATTCAATCGGACGGTCAGCCGGGTTCGCGCTATGGAGAGCGGACGACTTCATCGACGCGGGTTGGTTCGTCCAATCAGGGCGGGCGTTCCACGGAGTCGGGCGGGAGGTATGACCGCCGCACGCGTTCAACGCGAAGCGGCGGCGATGCCAACGCCGGTCAGGGTGATTCCGGCGGCAGTTCGCGCCGGTCGGCGAGTGAATTGAAATCGGATCGGCGTGGCTCGAGTTCGAGGACGACAGAACCGTCTTCGGACAGAAGAACGTCCACGACATCCCGGACTCCGCGGTCGACGCAGGAAGATAAATCCGGTTCCACCAAGCGGAGCGAACCGGCCAAAGAGCAGCCGTCGTCTTCGCCCTCGGTGAAAAGTACCGAGCGGCAGGAGCGGCAGCCGTCATCGGATAATGGCGGGTCCGCCCCGTCGCGATCGGGCGGCAACCAGTCGGAATCGAGGCGGTCGCGTTAAGAAATTAGTTGACTGGATATCCCGGAGGCTGTACCATGATTACAGCCTCCGCGGGAGAAATATGAAAAAGACGTTATTGATAATAATCCTCATATTGGGCTTGCTGATTCAAGCGCCGGCAGGGGCCGTGGAAATCAAAAAGGACACGTCCGACAGCCGGTCAGGCCAGAATATCGAAGGCAAGCCGTCGACCGGCGGGCAGGATTCGGCATCAAAGCCGGGTTCGGGCGGTGAGGTTAAAGTCAAGCCGGATCAGTCCAAATCGGCTCCCCGCGATTTTGACAGCTTCATTGACAAGAACAATAATGGCATCGATGATCGGGCCGAAAAGAAAAGCGGCCCCGAAAAGCCCGCCGAAAAACCCAAGAAATAGTTTCGGCCAATTCAAGCGCAATCATAATCTGTCTAAAGAATATAATTATCTTGACATGCCGCGAGTTTTTTAATAGAATTTTTGGCACTCTTAAAAGGAGATTGCTAAACCTTTTTACTAACTTGTTGTTAAAGTAGAAGTAAGATGGCGTTTGAGAATTTATCATCGCGGGAGAAGAGGGTTCTTCAGAATCTGATAACCCATTATATCCAGACGGCCGACCCGGTTGGCTCGCGGGTGATTGCCAATAAGTACCGGATGGGGCTATCCCCGGCGACAATTCGGAACACCATGCAGGATCTGGAGGAGCTGGGGTTAATCTCTCAACCGCACACGTCGGCGGGGCGAATTCCGACCGATAGCGGTTACCGGTTTTTTGTCGATGTTCTTCTGAAACAAGAGCCTCTTACGGAACATGAGAAAAGGCAAATCGAGACGATTGTCCATCAGGGCGGCAAGGGAATCGATTCCATCCTGGCGCAGACGAGCAAGATTTTAAGCGAAATAACCAGCCAGCTGGGGTTGAGTATTTCGCCTCGCTTTGAAGAAGGTGTTTTGCGAAAGTTAAACCTGATCCCGGTATCCGAAGGCAAAGTGCTGGTCATCGTGGCCGTGAAATCGGGTTTCGCCCGTTCCATCCTGATGGAGTTGGAGTCGGATATTCCGGATGATGAATTTCGCGAAATAGAGACGGTTTTAAATGAACGGTTATGCGGCCATACCCTGGGTCACATCCGCAAGACGATCAGCGAGCGACTGGCCGATACGACGTTATCACCGCGGTTGATTAAGCTGTTTGTCGATGCCTCATCGGAGATCTGGTCCGATAATGCCGATGACAAGCTGATTACGGTGGGGACGGATAATCTTATAATGCAGCCGGAATTCGCCGACCGGGAACGGATCAGCGAATTAATCAAACTGCTGGAAAATAAGAAAGAGCTTAAAGAGTATATCAGCACCAAATCCATCGGGGAAGGCATAATTATAACGATCGGGGAAGAAAACACGATGAGCCAGATAAAGAACTGCTCGGTGGTGACGTCGCGTTATAAGGCGGGAAATATCGACGGGACAATCGGCATAATCGGACCGACCCGAATGCCATACTCCAAACTGATTTCGATCGTCGAATACACGGCGCGTTCCCTGACGGCGGCGCTGACCGGTCCCCAGGGGGAGGAAGAATAGATTATGAGCAAGCGTGAACGAAATAACGACGAAGCGAAAGACGATATAAAAATCGATATCGAGGATAAGAAAGACGAATCGGCATCGCTGGAGGGCGATGCGGCGACGGAAACGGAAGGCACATCGGAGCCGGAGGCCTGCGAAGAAACCATTGCCGAGTTGCAGGAAAGGCTCAAAGAGGCCGATGATAAATATTTGCGACTGGCGGCAGAATTCGACAATTTTCGCAAAAGAACGGCGCGTCAGTTCGAAGAATTATCGCAGGCAGGGCGGATTCATGTCATAACCCGGCTTCTGGGCGTGCTCGACAACTTTCAGCGGGCGCTCGAGGCCGCCGCCAATACGTCCAATCACGACAGCCTGCTGGAAGGCATGCAGTTGGTGTATAAAAGTTTTTGCGATATTCTATCCAAGGAAGGTCTTGAGCCAATCGAGGCGGTGGGTAAGCCGTTCGACCCGAATGTACACGATGCCCTGATGCAGTTGGAATCGGATGAATATCCCGAAGGAACGGTCGTTCAGGAAATGGTCAAAGGGTATAAATTCGGCGACAAGATTCTGCGGCATTCACGGGTGGCGGTAAGCAAGCGCCCGGCGGATGAAGGAATATCGGATACGGAAAATGCGGATTAAAAAGAATATATTGGATTAAAGGAGATAAATAATGGGCAAGGTTATAGGAATCGATCTGGGGACGACCAATTCATGCGTGGCTGTCCTGGAAGGCAATGATGTTACGGTAATCGCCAACAAGGAAGGTGGGCGGACGACCCCTTCGGTAGTGGCATTCACCAAAGACGGTGAACGGCTGGTGGGAGCGGCGGCAAGACGCCAGGCGGTAACCAATCCGGATAACACGATATTTTCGATCAAGCGTTTTATGGGTCGCCGTCATAGTGAAGTGCACGAAGAGGAGAAGATCGTCCCTTATAAAGTCGAGGCCGACGAAAAGGGCGAGGTCGTGGTGATTGCGGGCGGGCAGAAGTATGCGCCGCCGCAGATATCGGCCATGATACTGCAATCGCTCAAGAAAACCGCGGAGGACTATCTTGGCGCCGAGGTCACGCAGGCGGTGATAACGGTGCCGGCCTATTTCAATGACTCGCAGCGGCAGGCGACCAAAGACGCCGGGAAAATCGCGGGGCTGGAAGTTTTGCGGATAATCAACGAGCCGACGGCGGCGTCGCTGGCCTATGGGCTACAAAAGAAGAAAAACGAAAAGATAGCCGTCTATGATCTGGGCGGCGGAACGTTCGATATTTCCATTCTGGAGCTGGGTGACGGGGTGTTCGAGGTTCGCTCGACCAACGGCGACGGTCATCTGGGCGGCGATGATTTCGATCAGAAGGTGATCGACTGGATGGCCGAGGAATTCAGGAAGACCAACGGGATTGATTTACGGAAAGACCGCATGGCACTGCAGCGGCTCAAGGAGGCGGCCGAGAAGGCCAAATGTGAACTATCCACGACGATGCAGACCAATATCAATTTGCCGTTTATCACGGCCGACCAGTCCGGGCCGCGGCATCTCGATTTAACCTTGAGCCGGGCGAAGCTGGAGCAGTTGACGGATGACCTGTTACAGCGGACGATCGGTCCGTGCCGCCAGGCTTTGCAGGATGCCAAATTATCGCCGAGCGAAATCGACGAAGTGATTTTGGTCGGCGGACAAACCCGTATGCCCAAAGTACACGATATCGTCAAGGAGTTGTTCGGCAAAACGCCCAACCGGGGCGTCAACCCGGACGAAGTGGTGGCGATCGGGGCGGCGATACAGGGGGGAGTACTGTCGGGCGACATGAAAGACGTGGTGTTGCTGGATGTGACGCCGCTGTCTTTAGGGATTGAAACGCTGGGCGGGGTGATGACGACCTTAATAGAGCGCAACACGACGATACCAACCAGAAAGAGCCAGATATTTTCGACGGCATCGGATAATCAGCCGGCGGTCAGTATACATGTTCTTCAGGGCGAGCGGCGAATGGCGATCGATAACCGGACGCTGGGACGGTTCGACCTGGTCGGAATACCGCCGGCGCCGCGGGGTATTCCGCAGATTGAGGTATCTTTCGATATCGATGCCAACGGGATTGTCCATGTATCGGCCAAGGATCTGGGAACGGGCAAGGAGCAGTCGATCAGGATACAATCGTCATCGGGGCTTTCGGAGGCGGAGATAGACAAGATGGTCAAGGACGCCGAAGCGCACGCGGAGGAGGACCGGAATAAGGAAGCTCTCATAAAGGCGCGCAATGAAGGCGACCAGCTGGTTTATACGACCGAGAAAACGTTGAAAGAGCATGGCGATAAACTTGCCGAGAGTGATAAAAAGGCGGTCACGGAAAAGATAGAGGCTCTCAAAGCGGTCTTGAATTCCGATAATGCCGAGACGATCAATAGGGCCAAAGAAGAGTTGATGCAGGCGTCGCATAAACTGGCCGAGGAAATGTACAAGCACGCACAATCGCAACAGCAGGCCTCCGGCGGTCAACAAACGTCGGGCGGTCCGGAAGCGGAGCCATCGCCGGCGAAGGACAACGGTGCCGTCGACGCCGATTTTGAGGTTGTTGACGACAAGGATAAGTAATTATTTGTATTGTAAATAATAGTATTATATAAAGTAATACATTAATGTCAAAAAGAGACTATTATGAAGTCCTCGGAGTGTCGCGAGATGCCTCGGAGGATGAGATAAAAACGGCCTATCGCAAGCTGGCCTTGAAGTATCATCCCGACCGTAACCCGGGCGACAAGTCGGCCGAGGAGAGCTTCAAGGAAGCGACCGAAGCTTACGAAGTGCTCAAGGACGTCCAAAAGCGGCGGACTTATGACCAATTCGGGCATGAGGGCTTGTCGGGGGCGGGGTTCGGTCAGGGTGGTTTCGGTTTTGGCGGTTTCGATATCAGCGATGCTTTGCGGGCGTTCATGCGCGATTTCGGCGGGGGGTTCGGGGGAAGCATTTTTGAAGATTTCTTTGGCGGCGGCATGAGCCGGGAGGAGCGTTACAGCCGGGGCGAAGATTTAAAAGCGGTCATTGATTTGACTCTGGAAGAAATATATGCCGGTACGGAAAAGACGCTTCGCGTCAACCGTCTTGAAACTTGTGCCGAGTGCGGCGGATCGGGCCTGGCACCGGGGGCGTCACGGCAGACCTGTCATGAATGCCGCGGGGCGGGTCAGGTACGCACGGTGACGCGGACTTTTCTGGGGACGGTGCAGCAGGTTAAAACCTGCCCGCGATGCCGGGGCACGGGCGAAACGATCAGTACTCCGTGCACGGCCTGCGGTGGCGAAGGCCGGGTCAAAAACGCGGCCAAGGTCAAGGTCAAGGTTCCGAAGGGAGTGTCGTCGGGCAATTACATGGCTTTATCCGAGCAGGGCAATGCCGGGCGCAACAACGGGCAGGCGGGCAGTTTAATCGTTGTTTTTCGAGAAAAAGAGCATGATATATTCGCTCGGCAGGGCGACAATGTCATCTGCGAAGTGCCCATATCATTTACGAAGGCGGCGCTGGGCGGGAGTATCAGTGTTCCCTCGCTTAACGGAAATCTGGAACTCAAAATTCCGCCGGGTACACAGACGGGCAAAGTGTTTCGTCTGCGCGGCAAAGGCCTGCCGCGGCTGAATGTCAACGGCAGCGGCGATCAGCTGGTGCAGGTGACGGTCTGGACGCCGACCAAACTGTCGCCGGATGATCGTAAAATTCTGGAGAAGCTGGACGGTTCGGAGTCATTCGCACCGCCGGAGACGAATCGCACCTTTTTCCAGAAACTCCGGGAATCACTGGGTTTCTGATATGGACGATGCGGGACGATTTGTCGATCATTATTATGAAATTCGAATATATGTCCCCGACGCCATTGGCGATGCCGTAGGAAGTTTTATCATCGACAACTTCGCGGAAGGGCTGGTTATCGATGATTCCTCGAGGGAGGGTCTGGTCGGAATCGGCTTTTATGTCCCCGTTGACAGCATTGATGCAGTAAAAAGCCGTTTGGCCGGACTTGTAAGCGAAATTGCCGCCAATTTTCGATTGGATGAAGATAAAATAGTCGCGAGATTGATCAAGGCGGAAGACTGGCAGGAGAAGTACCGTCAATCGGTGCGACCTATCAGGCTCGAAAATCTTTATATTCGACCGCCCTGGGAAAAAGCGGATCCGGCCTGCGATATCGACATAATAATCGAGCCCCGTATGGCCTTCGGGACGGGGCATCATGAATCGACGTCATTATGTCTTAGGGCGCTTAAAAAATATGTCAGGCCGGGGATGGCTTTCTTTGATCTGGGAAGCGGTTCGGGCATATTGGCGATAGCGGCGGCCCGGCTGGGCGCCGGTCGGATCCTGGGAGTGGATATCGATGTGACAGCCGTGGAAAATGCCAGAGAGAATATGGTCTTAAACGGTTTGGCCGGAAATGTCAGAATCGAATATGGATCAGTTGAGAAGGCGGGCCGGGACGGGAGTTATGATATTATTGCGGCCAATATCATCAAAAGCACACTGATCGAATTGATGGCGGGGATATTTGAAGCGGTACATGATGGCGGTATAATCATTCTTTCCGGTCTTCTGGTTGAAGAAGAGGACGAATTTATGGAAACGGTGCAGAAATACCGGTATCAGAAAATAGAAAGGAATCAGGACGGCCAATGGCTGTCGCTGGTGATACTCAAATGAGACTGCCGGTATTCTATACGCCGCCGGAATGTGTCGTTGACGAAAGTCTGGTGCTGACCGGCGCGGAGGCGCATCATGCGCAGAATGTCCTGCGTTTGAAAAAAGGCGAGCCGCTGATGGTGGTCGATGGAATGGGCAATGCCTGCCGGTGCGAAATTACACGCTACAATGCGAAGAAAGCGGAATGCCGTATTTTTTCGCGGATCAGGAATTTCGGAGAGCCGGCGGTGAAAGTAACGCTGGGGTGCGGACTGTCGGTTGGGACCAAGTTCGATGATATCATTGAGCGGTGCACCGAGCTGGGGGTGTCGAGGCTGATTCCGCTTTTGACCGAGAAATCGAAGGTCAGAATCGACGATGACCGCAAAGCCGAGGCCAAGCTTAACCGGTGGCGGAAGGTGGCGCTGGCGTCGATGAAGCAAACGGGCCGAGCGCTTATACCGGACATCTGGTCGCCGGTAAAGCTGGAGCGTCTGTTTGAGCGGTATGAGGATCCGGGGTTGCGCCTGATGTTCGATCCGGATGGGGGCACTTTGAATCTTGATAATCTTAAAATCCCGTCCGGGACAGGTCATGTTTTGCTTCTGGTCGGCCCGGAGTCCGGTTTTTCCGGCGATGAAGTCCGCCTGGCGCAGGAAAGCGGGGCCCAGATTATAACGCTGGGTCAAAGGATTTTAAGGGCCGAGAACGCCGCGCCCACGGCGCTGGCTCTGGTTATGCAACTTATGGGCGAATTTAATTAAAAGTCGTTTTTTGTCGATAAATTCAATATGCACGTTGTTTATATATATTTATGGGTCGGGCTTTTGGGCCTGGCGGTCGGGTCATTTTTAAATGTGGTGATTTACCGTCTGCCGCGTCAGATAAAAATCGGGTTGTCGCGCTCATTTTGTCCCTCGTGTCGCACGCCTATACCGTTTTATGATAATATCCCGCTTTTAAGCTATGTATTGTTGGGCGGTAAATGCCGGTGTTGTAAAGCGGTTATACCGGCCAGATATCCGGCGGTAGAGCTTTTAAGCGCTCTGATATTCGCTTTCTTTTTTTATAATTTCGGTTTAACAACGCAGTTTTTTGTGTATGCCTTTGTCGCGGCGTTACTACTGTCAATAATCTTTATCGATGTCGAGTTCCAGCTTATCCCGGACTATCTGACTATACCGGGTATGATAATCGGGCTGGCAGTTTCGCTGGCGCCGTCCGGAATCGGAATCGTATCATCGGTTATCGGCCTTCTGGTCGGCGGGGGCGCATTGTATATTATCGCGCTTCTGGGTGACTGGCTGTTCAAGAAGGACAGTATGGGCGGAGGGGATATCAAAATGGCCGCCATGCTGGGGGCCTTTCTGGGCTGGGAGAAGGTTATTTTCATCTTTTTTGCCGCGGCGGTTATCGGACTATTGGCATCGATTATAATCATGGCCTTATCGAAAAAGGTCCGCAAGACCCGGATTATTCCGTTTGGCCCGTTTCTAGCCCTGGCCGCTTATGTGGCGATATTATACGGTGATAACCTGATTGACCTTTATATTAACCATTTCTGGCGAGTGTAAAGGCGCCTTTTTTATCCGGTTTAATACGCTGACAATCCTGTCGATATCTACAATATGAATTACCGTCTGAAAAAAACCGGGTTTCGCTGGGAACTTACCCTTGGCCTGGCGACGATAATACTTGTCCTGCTGATTTTAAACATCGCCTCACATTACGCCATGTTCCGACTGAAGGATTCGCTTCTGACTTCTACCTTTGACAGGCTGTCCGAAGCGGCGCTGGTTATTGCGGCGAAAATGACCGACGCGGGCGAGGCGCACTTGTCGGATGACGACAAGGACCGTATCGCCGCAGAATATGTCTTCACCGGTCTGGAAGTCATCCATTTGAATTACGACCGGGCGCTGGCTTTAGGGAGAGGGGATATAACCGATTCAGTCTTTTCCTCCATCGATTCGCAAGTGACGGCAGAGGAGATTCATCCGTTGTTATTGCAGGATGACGTATTCATTCATCGCGACGGCGAATTGATTTCCCATTATCTGCATTCGCTGGAAATCGATGGATCGACGTACGTATTGCATTTGCAGTCGGAAAACAGGATTCTGGCGTCGCTGGAGAGAGCCGGCAAGGTTCTGGTTTTTTTCGGTCTGGTCGGGGTGGGGGTGATTATATTCGTGTCGGCGGCCTTCATTCGCAAGGCGACGCATCCGTTCAGTCGGTTGCGTGAAAAAGCCGAAAAAACCGGGCATTTCAACGCCAATAATGTCGATGAAATCGATGAACTCATCAACTCCTATGAAAAGATAATCGCCGATCTCAAAAGCAACGAGGCCGAACTGGTCCGCCTTAACGCAAGGATAAAAAGCCGCGCCGATGAACTCGAGGCGCACAATGCCTATATCCTGCGGTCGATCGCAACGGGTATCATGACCCTGGATAACGAAGGTCGGGTATCGAGCGCCAATCAGGCGATATGCCGTATTCTCGGATTTGATGCGGCCCAAAGTGGCGGGAAACTATACGGCGAGGTTATGAATAGATATCCCGAGATTTGCTCGTATATCGGGACCTATTTGACCGATCAGAAGCCGCTCAATAATCAGGGAATGGCCATCAGTGCGCCTGATGGGGTGCGCAGAATTCTGGCAATATCGATAACGGGCTTGTCTGACGCACAAAACAATAAAATAGGCATGTCGATTTTAATCAATGACATGACCGAACTGGATCGCTTGCAGAAAGAAGTCGAGGCCAAAAATTCGATGGCTTTATTGGGCGAGATGTCGGGCGGGCTGGCGCATCAGCTCCGAAATTCCATGGCGGCGATTGTCGGGCTGGGAAAACTTATCGTGAAGAAAGCCGGGGCTGACCACCCGGCCGGCCAAAATGCGGCGCTGGTGTTAAAAGAGGCGCTTGAGGCAGAAACGCTGGTTTCGCGTTTTCTGGATTTTGCACGGCCTCTGGCCATAAACAACGAGATTTTTGATATTTCGGGGATGTTGTCAGACCTGATTGATTCATATAAGCATAAATACAATAATATAAACTATTACTTTAATGGTAACGCCGAGCGAATTTTGATAAACGGCGACAGCCTGCTTTTAAAACAGGCGGTCTCCAATATCATCGATAACGCCTCCCGCGCCTGCGGTGACCGGGGCGAGGTGAAAATCAATCTTGTCATCGACGGGAAGTCACTTCGGGTCGAGATATATGATACCGGGCCGGGGATATCCGATGATGTCGGGGATAAGGTATTTGCCCCGTTTTATTCGACCAGCCCGTCGGGCACGGGGCTGGGTCTTCCGCTGGCCCGCAAAATCGTGCTTCTTCACGAAGGCTTTCTGGGCTATGACAGAAGACCGGAGGGAGGCACGGTTTTCACTATCACATTGCCGCTTTCGCAACCGGGACCGGTTGAAGCGGGGCTTTTGTCGGCCGACAAATTCATTGCCTCATAACGGTCATTTTGATATATTGCCGCGTTATAAAAACGGAGGATGCAGACAGATGTTATCGACCAGTGATTTCAGACGCGGATTGCGATTGATGTTCGAGGGGAGCCCGTGGTTCATTATCGACTTTCAGCATGTCAAGATGGGCCGGGGGCGGCCGCATGTCAAAGCCAAGATGAAAAATTTATTGACCGGGAATATAATCGAGAAGTCGTTTTTGACGACCGAATCGTTCGACGTGCCCGATTTGGAAAACCGCACCATGCAGTTTCTTTATGTACAGAACGACGAATACGTATTCATGGACAGTAAAACATTCGACCAGATTAATGTTGCGGCCGAAACGCTCGGCGATTCGCGCTGGTACCTTATGGAAAACCATGAATACAACGTTCTTCTTTATGAAGGTCGCGCCATATCGCTGGATTTGCCGGCGTCGGTGATTCTGGAAGTGACCGAAGCGGAGCCGGCGGTGAAGGGTGACTCGGTTTCGAATATCATGAAACCGGCCAAAGTGGAAACCGGTCTGGAAATCAAGGTGCCGCTGTTTGTCAAGCAGGGGGACAAGGTCAAAATCGACACCCGCACGGGTGAATACCTTGAGCGAGCCAATTAGTATCGACGAGGACAAGGTGGTCCTCGGCATCGATGAATCGGGCAAGGGGGATTTTTTCGGACCGCTGGTGGTCGCCGGGGTTTTGGCCGACGGCCGGGCATTTAAGAAACTGGCCGATATCGGGGCGCGCGATTCCAAGAAAATCAGCGAAAATCGTATCAAGGAACTGGCCCGCTTTATCCGCGAGAATATGCCATACTCGGTGGTGTTGATCGGGCCGGAGAAGTACAATCAGCTGTATGCCAGAATTCGGAATTTGAATCGTCTTCTGGCCTGGGGACACAGCCGGGTGATCGAAAATGTCGCCGAGAAAAATCATGTCGATCTGGCGATATCGGATAAATTCAGCAAGGGTGACCGTCTCGGTCAGGCGCTGATGAGTCGGGGCAAGGAAATCAAATTGATTCAGGAAGTGCGGGCGGAGGCGAATCTGCCGGTGGCGGCGGCCTCGATTGTGGCGCGGGATGCGTTCGTGGAGCAGATGAAGAAGCTCTCCGAGCAGTACGGCTGCAAATTGCCGCTGGGGGCGGGGACCCCGGTGGACAAAGTCGCACGGGAGCTGGTGGCGAAGTTCGGGGTTGAAATTCTCGGTAAAATTTCCAAAGTACATTTCAAGAATTACACGCGGGCAATTGCCTGACCGGATCGCGATTAGCCGGATTAAGACGTCAGGAAAGGGTTCCTGACGGCGCTGTCAAAGTATATTAAAGAATTACAGTCGGGCGGTGGACTGACCGAAACGCGATTAGCCGGATTAAGA
>CALAMC010000062.1 GCA_937925655.1 uncultured candidate division Zixibacteria bacterium
TTTAACTGTGGTGCCTGTATCGGAGAAACCCACGGCGAGCCGTGGGCGACCCGGCCAATGATATCATCGGCGTAACTGCTTATATTGCGGGACAACCGCCTCAATGGTACATAGGTTATAATAATCAGTATGACTCGCTATGCATTTATGACATTTATGTGCAATAGCAATAATAGTTTGAGGAGTATGAAGATGAAAGCCTATAAAAAGCATTTATTAACTGCCCTAATCACGGGTTTATTAATGGCAACGATTTATGCGAGCGGTCAAAAGACTGCAGGAACGGCGGATTTGAAGCTAACTTCAAAAGAAGACGCTGTTTCTTTTGCCTTGGAAATGGCCGGGCTAAATCAGTTTATGAGTAACGACACAGGCAAAATTCATATGGTCAGATGTGATTTGGTTATAGACGAGGATCTCCCGCAGTTATTACAAAATAATATTATCAACCCAGTATGGATTATAGAACTCGATTCGGTAGTGCTGAATTTTAGCGGCAAAAATGATGTTCAAAAGGATGGGCGGCAATGGAGTTTAACTATCTATATCGATGCCGCAACCGGAACGCCTATTCAAGTGGATGCCCTTCAGTATGGCAAGGAGGCAGTGCTCAATCAGATGCAAAGCAGACACAGTGAATATGAATATACAAACTATATCGACAGAATATCGCCTGATCGTTCGACGGAAAAACCAAAAATATCATTTCTTGATGCTATCGGCTATATTGCGTTCGTTAGCGCGGGGAGTGCAATAGAATTATTGGGCTCGTACATTCTCTATACGGATATGGAAGGTAATAGACTACAATCGGGCTGGTTTATAATGATGAGGGGAATTGGACCGCTTAGTGCTAGTATCAATTTAGATAGAAATTATTATTATGGTACTGGCTACACTATAGTTGATGCCCAAACTGGCGAACAAGATTTTATTATGATAGGAAATTTTCAAAAAAACAAAATTGAAGAATAATCCATAAGTAGAAGCGCCGGGGCGGTTCGACATCCGAGGGGCCGGGGTCGCCCACGGCTTGCCGTGGGAATGATTGCTTGCTATATTAAATTATGCCGAGATTGAAGCATTTTGATAATACCGGGACGGCCCGATTCATCACGTTCAATTGCTATCGTGATGAACCCGCTCTGTCAAATGTGGGCCGGTCGCCCACGGCTTGCCGTGGGAATGATTGGGGGTATAAACCGGGCAGATAGGTAACACTTTAGACTGTGGACATGGGTAACGGGCCATCGTGCCCCGCCATTCGAAGATCTCGAATTCTTATGCGGAACTATGTCGGGCATCTTAAACGCGATTCATTCAGGCAATGATCTCCATCACCTTCCCCGTCCGTTCAACCATCCCATTTTCCCCATCAATCCGATGGTAATTCTGTCGGCCCCTCTTATGTATGAGGCCTATAAAAATACCCAAATCGTGCTTTCGCCCCGTTTTTGCCGCCGATACAGAACCCCAAAAATTTAAAAAATTTTCGAGAACGAACCCATTTTGCCGCAACCGCCCATTGTCCTTGATATTGAGTGGTCCGCAGATGTCACGCCTGTCTCGCGCCCGGAGCGTCCGCCGCCTGCTTTGTCGCGGGCCGATGCTCTATCCGCCCGTCACACCTTATTATGGCGCATGCAATAACATCCAATTTCCCGCGCCCGGGCGGGAGCCCGAAAATAAAAAAATCCCACAAACGAACCCATTTGGCCGCAAGCGCTTCCCATACAAACAATTGCGCCGAATCATGGAGCGTGCATTCTATGATAATCTGATGTCGCAGTGAGCCGTCGGGCTATTCCCTAAAACCGATACCCGGCACTGACGCGGAAAGTGGCGTCCAGATCGGAATCGTGCAAATAGGCCAGATCGACCGTGAAATTGTTGATGTCCACCCCCACCCCGCCGGTGAAATCGCCGATATCGAATCCGGCCCGCCCGAAGACCATCTCGCGATAACCTACCTCCAGGCCGAAATGCGTATCGAGCGATATCTCACCCTGATAAAACTGCGCCGCGTACTTGATGCCCTCGAACTTGATATCGCCGGAGCCCGCCAGCCGCGCCGTGAAATCGTACTTACTATAGTGCAACATGGCTCCGGGCTTGACCGTCGGCAAAACCGACTCGGTGGTGCCGCCGCTGTAGCGGATGAAGCCCGATGTTATATCGGTCACGACCAGCCCCAGCCGGGCGTACTTATGAACATCGTACAGCGCCCCGACATCGAGCGTCAGACCATAACCGGAGACCTCCGGCATACTGCGATAGATGACGCGCACCGTCGCGCCAACGTCGATTTTATTTTTAATCTTACCCGACACCGACGCCCCCAGCATATAATCGCCGTGGGATTCTTCGCGGACCACAAAATACCGACGGGTGACCGGGTCGAAATCGGTGATTTTAATGCCGCCCCCGCCCAGATAATAAAAATAAAAACCATACGCCTTGATCGAATACTGGTCGTCGAGTTTCCGGCGGGCATAGCCGACATAGTCATGATTGAGAAGCGAGCCGAACGTCTCGGCATGCATGGCGATAATATTCTGGCCGGATATATAATTCAGCCCGGCCGGATTCCAGTAGGCGGCGGAAGCATCGAACGGCCCGGCTACCACGGCTCCGCCCATCGCCAGAGCGCGCGCCCCGACCCCCAGCGAGAACGGCTCCCCGGCATATTTGGCGGCATTCGCGGTGAGGGCAAATAATGCAACCAAAAGGAGTATAATTAGTCTTCGCATATTCAATTATATATACGACAAAGCCCTTTGGCAATCCAAACCATAAATAAAAAGGCGGAGCCAAAAGACCCCGCCCAATATTTGATTCGCAAAGATTACTTTATTCGGTTTTGGTTTCCTTTTTCACTTCGGTCGTCGCTTCCGTCTTGACCTCGGTCGAAGCTTCGGCGGTTTTCATCGACGGGCATTTGACGCCGGTTTTCATGCAGGCGGCGGCTTTGGCCGGGTCACATCCGGAATGGGCCACACGCGGCAGAACTTTGGACTCATAGCCCATTGCATTGATGGCGGCGACAACCTTTTCGGACTGAATTTTGTCTGGGTCGATGACAACCACGCCGGCGTTTTCTTTCTGGTTGATGGCCATAACTTTGATGACGCCTTCGGTGGATGCCAGAGTCTTGGTGACGGTCTCTTCGTTAGCCGGATCGGTCATGCCCTTGATGTCGAGGCAAAGAATTTCGCATTTGCCCTGATAATCGGGACAGCATTTTTGAGGGTCGAGTTCGACACCGGCAAAAGTGGCAGTCGCCGGGGCGGCGGCTTCGGTAGTTGCCGCGGTGGTTGTGGTCACTTTGTGACCCGCGCAATCCTGGGCCGGGGCACTGATTGCCAGAACAAGGAAGACGGCGAGGGTGAGAATCATGGTTTTGCGCACTTGATTTTACCTCCTGTTACGTAACGCATAAGATAAGTATTTAACACCATGTTAGCCAAAAAGCGGCAATTGTCAAGAGTTATATTCAGATTGATGTAGTCCGGTTTCAAATGAAATGAATAAAAAGGCGGTCCCGATTTGTCGGGACCGCCCGTAAGGAGTTGCAAGGATTGGTGTTACTTATTACAGAGACCCATCGGTCTTGGTTTTGGTTTCCATGTTAGCCGAGGTGGTATTCGTCTTGACACCACACTTGGCGGCACAGGCGGCTTTTTCGGCCTCGGTCATATTCGCGCATTTGGCGGCACAGGCGGCCATATCGGCCGGGCTACAGGCCGGAGCGTTAATATTCATCGTTTTGCCGTCGGCGCTGGTGGCCACCGCCGGAACTACTTCCGCGGCGAATCCGGCATCGGTAATAACTTTAGCAAGCTTTGACGGACAAGATACGTCGGAGGCGTCATAAGTTACCAAAGCGGTGCCGGTTTTATAATCCACTTTGTCGACGCTTTTAACACCGTCGGTGTTTTTCAGAGCGGTCGTGACTTTGCTGACACACCCGTTGCAGGTCATTCCGGAGACATTGAACGTGGCCGAGGCGAATTGGGCTGAAACTTCAGCTTGGTTGGCGTCGGCCGAGGTGGTTCCGGTTTTGGCGCCGCAGGCGGCTTTGCCGGTATTGCTGTATTTGGTGTTTACGGCTCCGGCGTTGGCTGAGGTGGTTCCGGTCTTGGTATCACCACAGGCGCCGCCGGCGCCCACATACTGGGCGTTTACTTTTGAATTATCGGCACTGGTGGTGCCGGTTTTGTCTCCGCCGCAGGCAAAGACGCCGAGCGGGGCCATTACGAAGGCCAGCCCGAGAATGAGAGTCAAGGTTGAGAAATAGGCTTTTCTCATGGTTGAATCCTCCATCGAAGCGGTTTTAAAAGGTTGGTTCATTATTTCGTATTTGTCCGGTTTTCAGGCTTGTTTGTGTCGCCATAATCAGGACTTAAATTATCCTGTATGCCCTATTAAACCAACCGGGCGTATCCGAAGTTCCAAATAATCGACTGAATTGGTCGATAATTTTGGTTCTTATCCGCTTCATAGACAAACATATACCACATTGCGGGATATAAGGTTGTGGGGCGGATGGGATTGGGTAGAGGGCGGAGTGAAAAGAGCGAGGATGAAAGGCGGGGCGACCGGGCCGGGGGTGGCGGAGGAGGAGAAAAAATAATGGATGGTGGCGCTCCACAATTTCATATAACCCACAGTGTTGTTGGAGGTTGCGGCAAAATGGGTTTGTTTGTGGAATTTTTTACTTTTTTTGACCCTATCCCCATGTCAAAACAGGAGTTAAATATGATTTGGACGCAAAATGAAGGTGTCGAAACCACTATGAGGACCGTATAACTCATGGTGCTGTTAGAGGTTGCGGCAAAATGGCTTCGTTCTTGATTTTTTTTAATTTTTGGTGGTCCTTTCTATGGGTGAAAGGCGGGCATAAATAGGATCCGGATGTAGTTATAGGTCTCATACATAAGGGGCGCCAGCAGAATTACTATTGAATTGGCAGCGATATTGGGGTGTGGCGGGGCATCATTCCCGGGGCAAGCCGAGAGCGACCGGGGCCAACCAAGAAGGCATGACATTTTATGCATAATGTGATTGACAACCGCTGGGAAATATTGATATCATGATTGTGGAAATCGAGTATGAAAAATGCCTGATCATATCCTGATAAGAAGCATCCCCGGCAATATCCGCCAGTGGCTTGATTCTGAACGAAAGCGGACCTTGATGACGCAGCAGGAATTGCTAATAAAAATTCTTTCAGATGCAAGCAAAAACGAGCAACTTCAATTGTTCGAAAGCTTTTGCCGTACTAACGGTCAATATGTGGAAAAAGCACCATTTACATTTATTGACCTGTTCGCCGGAATCGGGGGCTTTCGAATTGGCCTTGAAAAATTGGGCGGGAAATGTCTTTTCTCATGCGAATGGGACAAACACGCGCAAAAAACCTATGGTTTGTGGTTTGGCGAGATTCCACGGGGCGATATAAACAAAATAAACATCAATGAAATCCCAGACCACGATATTTTGGCGGCTGGGTTTCCTTGTCAACCTTTTTCGATCGCCGGCGTAAGCAAGAAAAAAAGTCTGGGGCGCGAACACGGCTTTAAGGATCAGGGGCAGGGTACGTTATTTTTCACGCTTGCAAACATAATTGAGGCCAAAAGACCGCCTATAATTTTTCTGGAAAACGTGAAAAATCTTATTGCTCACGACAAGGGCCGCACTTGGCATATTATAAAATCTACGCTAGAGGAGTTGAATTATAGGATCTTTTATAAAATAATAGATGCGGCGGATTATGTTCCGCAACACCGAGAGAGGATTTTTATTGTCGGCTTTGACAAAGCGGTATTCGGCAATAATCCTCAATTCGAATTTCCTGCAAACAGCGGGTCGAATAAACCGAAACTGAAACAAATACTTGAAAAAAAACCGGATAAGAAATTCACACTTACCGATCATTTATGGAATTATTTGCAGGCATATGCGGACAGGCATAAGAAGAAAGGCAATGGATTCGGATTTGGAATAGCGGACCCGGAAGGCATCACAAGGACGCTAAGCGCCAGATATTATAAAGACGGTTCGGAGATACTAATATCCCAAGGCAATGGCAGAAATCCAAGGCGCTTGACACCAAGAGAAGCAGCTCGGTTAATGGGTTTTCCAGATCACCTGAACATTGAGGTTTCCGATACGCAGGCTTATCGGCAGTTCGGTAATGCCGTCGTCCCGCTTGTTGTGGAGGCAGTCGGAAGAAAAATAATCGAAACGATATATTGGCATATAAGACATGCAGGCAATGGATGCCTTATAAAAAACCGAGGATCAGCTAATCAGGAAATATCAACAGATGTCTGAAGATGAAATTTTGGTGCGACTCAAAGAGGAATTAATCCTGCCATCAGGAGATGAAATTTGTTTAAAGGCAATGACGAAAGCACTAGGGGACAGGATAGATAATAATAATTGGATAAAAGCCAATTTCAGCCTACTGGTTGAAAAAATACAGATCATGGCTTATGAAATCTATCTGACCGCGGAACGTCCGGCTGCCGTAAAAGCGATAAGTACAGTCCTGGGCAAAAAGCTCAAGCCAAATGCGACAAAGGACGATTTTTTCCGCATGTTGGAAAATAATTTTTGGGCTCTGGATAAATTTTTTCTCGGACTAACCCAAGGTCGGAGACCCCGCGCAGGGAAAGCTTTCGAGACCATTATTAAAGTACTTTTTAATAAACTGGGCTATCCCTATACGCCGCAGGCCGTCATTAATGGACAACCTGATTTTTTGCTGCCAAGCCTGGAACACTTTCGTGAAAACCCAATGGATTGCATCATCTTTACGGTCAAGCGAACGCTACGAGAAAGATGGAGACAAATAACTACAGAAGGAACTCATGGACATCAGTTCTTTCTGGCAACAATAGACGAAAATATCGCCGCTCGCGATCTTCCTGATATGCTAAGGAATAGAATATACCTTGTTGTTCCTGAAATATTAAAAACAAATACATACTCAAATCATCAAAATGTCATATCATTTGAGACATTTTTCCACCAGCATCTTGATCCTGCTATGAATCGCTGGCGTGCCAATGCTATAATAGAATAACAGGTTTTATTTTGTCCGACGTTCTTACTCCAGAACAAAGATCCAAAAACATGGCCGCCATTCGCTCTGTCAATACTGAGCCGGAAATGCTGGTTAGGCGACTAGTGCATTCTCTGGGATATAGGTTTAGGTTGCATAAAAGAGATTTGCCGGGAACACCTGACCTGGTTTTTCCAAAATATAAAAAGGTTATTTTTGTTCATGGGTGTTACTGGCACATGCACAACTGCAGATACGGGAAAGTTTATCCACGAACTCATGCCAAATTCTGGCAGAATAAAAGAAAATCAAACGTATCTCGAGACCGCCGTAACATACGCGCCTTGTCCAAGGCGGGCTGGAAACATCTTGTAATCTGGGAATGCCAGATTAAAAATCCCGAAAGGCTGATCGCCAGAATATTGAATTTCCTGGTAACCTAAAATGCGCTCCAGATTCTGGGTGAATTGGGTCCAATTATGTCAAATAAGCACAGTATGACATGGCAGAGGGATGGATGTATTCCAGCGCCTCGGATTGGATATCCTATGAAAGAGGGCTTTTGAAGGCCGACAAGGATTTCGGTTGGTTATAAACGAAGAGGGGTAGATGGGGACAGACCTCCTGAGCTTTCGAGGGATCTGCCGCCCATTTGAATGTGGAGATCAGGTGAAATCGAGCAGGTTGCGGGAAATTGGCTTTTCACCCGTGGGTGGGTTACAAGTTTCCCGCGAGCAGGCCTTCTGCGACGGCTACAGCCCCTGCGCAATTGCCGCCTCAAAAATATAAATTGACTTTAAACGAGATTATTTGTAATTTCGTTTCAGATATAAATCTATACTTTCGGCCCTGATCTGTTTTTATAAATTTCGTGCTTTTGCCGTCAGATGCTGAAGGGGGGGTGGTCGATGATGTGTTGAAAATGCAAAAGAATAGTGTATCTTGTGTGAGTAATTATAAGGGATTATAATGATGTCAATTTTGGGCCTTTTAAAAAAACAAAATGCTGTTTTACTAACGATCTTGTTTGTGGCTTTCTTGTTCCTGGTTTTCTCTTGCAATGATAATGATGACATTATCATGAACCCGCCAAAACCCGTGACTTCACCTTTGTGTGTGCCGGCCTGGTCACCTGACGGCCAATGGATTGCCATTGCGGTGATGGCCGGCGATGTCAGAACTCCGTGCGGTATATATTTGGTTCGCCCTGATGGTTCAGATTTGCATATGCTGTTTTCATTCGGTGATTATGTGCCTGTATTGGATGTTTGCTGGTCACCCGATGGCCAATGGCTGGCCTTTAATGCCTATGCCGAAATTTATAAAATAAGGGCCGATGCAACCAGCCTGACCAGATTGACTTTTAATTCCTACAATTTCAATTGCACCTGGTCCAATTCCGACACGCTGATCGCTTTTGAACATATAACCGGAGATAATCCGGGCGCTTGGATTATTGATAAAAACGGCAGTAATATGCGCCCGTTTATTAGATTGGGCGGGCATCTGGATTTTGCCCTCGGCGACAGCTTATATTATTCTATAAGTTTAGGAAATAATCAAGGTAAACTTGCATTCTTGAGCCTGTCCGATTCAACCGAAAGAATAATAATTAATGTAGAATATGGCAAGCCCTATACAACGTATTATGACCCGGATGTTTCACCCGATGGTGATTACATCGCATTCAGACTTGATACGCAAATCAGGTTAATGAGTACCCAAAATGGCCAGATCACGACTCTAAAATACAATAACGGCGGTTTTCCATCATGGTCACCGGACGGCACAAAAATGGCTTATTGTGAAGCCAGATTTGATCCGGCTATCGGTGTCATCAGGGTGATGAACCGCGATGGCACCGACGATACCGTTATTGTTGACTGGAATCAGTATATTTCCGAATAATTGCTCAATTTCGACTTTTCATGTTCGCGGAAACATTCAAGACTTAACCCGCAATTTCCATCGGAGGGAAATATGAATTCAAATAAATATGTAACCCAAATAACGCTTCATATAATGCTATTTACATTATGCATTTTGGCCGCCGGAATCAAGGCGGACCCTGAAAATGAAATAGTCGCGAAATTTGCAGATTCCCTGATTGTTATGCCCTTTGGCCAACAAACATCCGGAAAGGAAGCCATTAATAATCCTGCTGATCCGAAAGGCGAATTGTTAGTCAATTCAGCATTATCTGAAATACGAGTGGCTTTTCCAAACTATGATCATTCTGACAGTATCAGAATAAACCAATGGGGAGATACAATATTAAGACCCCGTTTGAATGACTACTACTTGCTGTGTTTTCCGGATAGTTTGGCCCGAAATCAAATATATGACAGTCTTTCAAACATGGATAACATAATCTCGTTATCGAAAAATATCATGTTAACGGCTGATGTCGATATTGTACCTAATGATCCCAAATATTATCTTCAATGGAATCTTCACGCTGACAGCATACATAATGGTTTCCCATATCGCGGCATCGATGTCGCCGGTGCATGGGAATATGCCTGGGGGGATAATAATATTATCGTATCCATTATTGATGAATATAGTGTTTCTCATGATCATATAGAATTGTCTCCAAAAGTATTTGGTGATAATGTTAATGTTGGAAATCACTCAACCGTTGCGGCAGCCATTATTGGAGCCAATACTGATAACGGTGTTTTGATTGCCGGAATATGTCCCGATGTTTCCATATATTCGGCTTACGCCGAAGGCTTTATCGCTACCAATGTTGCATCAAAAGTAATACAATCGGTCGATATCGGCGCGTCGATCTTAAATAATAGCTTTGGCACATCTACATATATAAGCTATTTACGCTCGGCATATGCATATGCCTATAAAATGAATCGTATTTCAGTGTGTAGCAAAGGCAATGACGGCAACAATAATTACCATTACCCATCAGATTTCGGGCAGGGGATAATTAGTGTGGGCGCGGCCATGCCAAACGGATCTTATTATAATGAATCTAATTGGGGTAATGGTATTGATGTTATTGCGCCCGGAGTAGGCATCCGCTCAATAATATATAACTCAGAGATATCAACAAACCAATACACCGGGACTTCGTTTGCAGCCCCGCATGTCGCCGGGTTAGCTGCCCTGCTTTTAGGTTACGACAATACGTTATATAATGACGATATTGAAAATATAATTAATTTGTCGGCGACTGATGAATATAGACCCCCCGCTGCAGAAGGATATGATGATCATACCGGATATGGCATTATAAATGCCCGCACCGCATTTGGAATATTGCAGCCACCCAATTCATTAAAGCATTACGAAAAATATGGAGGATTCGAATATTCTGCGACTGGTTATGACCCTGTCGTACTTCGGGATATTGCGGATTTACCGTGGGACACATATTTGGCAAAAATGGTTGAGGTCAGAAAATGGGTAAACTTTGATAAGCCATATTATGAAATTCCTTACGTCTGGGGAACTGGCGTTCGAGCAATTGGCTTTAGCGCCGAAAATCCGAACTATGGGATGGGCTATACCGAAGTCATTCCCGGAACAGTAACGACAACCGGATGCCAAGTTTGTACCTATATTTATGATGTAAAAACTACATCTGGCCGAGACATAGGTTGGTTTCCTTGCAATGTAAATGGCGTTAGATTCGCCTATTCCGTGCTAGGAGAAGAAGAACTCCTTCCGGCAGATTATATTTATTGTTCACTTAGTGATAATGATCAGGCTATTCAAATCAGCATTGAAGACTTAAATGATTTTGAACAAGGCTGGATAATCGAAAGAAAAGATGCTACGAATCAAACATGGGCGGTGATCGATACTATACCAAATAATCCGAATGAATTTGTATTTCATGAGGATTTTTATCCCGTTGGAAGCGAAACATATACTTACCGAGCAAAACCCTATTCTGAAAATCAGACCAATGTCGCATATTCGAGTGAATTCGGCATTACCGCCCGTCCCAATCGGCCGGAAAACGTCGATGCCTTCACAACCGATTATGGCGGGATTGTCCCCCTCGGTGGTATGATGTGCGGATTCGGTTTAGAGTCGATACCGGAATTTCCCGACACATTGGAAGAACCTTTGCCGCATCTTTATGGCAACGATATTACCGTCATCTGGTCCCCGCCGCAAAATCAGAAATTGCCGATTGTTTCTTATGTCGTCAAAAGGCGCATGGGAGTCAGTCCGCCCAACTACGTGGAAAACGTGGGTCTTGATACTATCTTCTATAAATGCCCTAATAGTTATAATACCGGTTATACGATGGAGGTTTACGCCATTGATTCCAATGGGGATACATCTCTGTGTGCTTCGGATGGTGTCCAAACCGGCACGACCAATACCTGCCCGGGCACTCCGACCAAAGAAAGCGATTATGTTGTTGACATTGACCCTCTGGAGTTTGAACTACAGCAAAACTATCCCAATCCCTTCAATCTGAACACGACAATTGCGTTTTCATTACCGGCCGAAGGCAATGTCAAACTCGAAATTTATGATATTCTTGGCCGGAAAATTAAGACTCTGATCAACGAAAACTTTGTTCAGGGAGCTCATTCGATAGATTGGGATGGCCGAGACTACACCGGTCGTATCGTTTCCAGCGGAGTTTATTTTTGCAGGATAGAATCAGCTTGTGGAATAAAAACACTCAAGATGTTGCTGATTAAATAAACTTTAGAACAAAGGAAAGGTCCGCTTCGGCGGACCTTCCCCTCGACTCCAAATAGACAGCATATGGGGATTGACCGTATTAAATTATGGACTATATTTCATTGTGAAGATTATGAGGGTTGTCTGATGAAAACTTCGACCTATTGCTTAGCCAAGATTCTTATATCCGCGATAGCGATATTATGCCTGATTCCCGCGTGCGATGATGACGGGTCTGCCATCGTCGAACCGCCCCCGGCCATTCCGCCTTCGGCGGCGATTCCGGCCTGGTCGCCGACCGGGGAATGGATCGCCGTCTCCCGTTTGCCCGCTATGGGTCGGATCCCGCGCGGAGTGTATCTTATCCGCCCCGATGGCTCCGAATTCCGGCAATTCCCGGGTCTTGAAG
>CALAMC010000063.1 GCA_937925655.1 uncultured candidate division Zixibacteria bacterium
GCGCTGGAAACCGCCGAAAAAATAAAAGATTCCTCGCTCACTCTCATCGTCGATCTTAACCTGGCCGAGCATTATCTTAAAAATTCCAACGTCGCTAATGCCCAAATACATTGCCAGCGGGCATTGGATCATCTGATCGAAGCCAATATCGTCAACATCCACCTGGTCGAGGCCAAAAAGATTGCCGGGATGATTGCCCATCAGTGCGGGGATTTCGATGAAGCCGTGACCCATTTTGCGGCCGCACTGGAAATCAGCCGTCAGACCGGCGCCCGCTATCAGGAAGCCGAAGTTCTCCGCGAGCGCGGAAAGCTGTACCGCGCGACCGGTGAACACCTCAATGCTCTGACCGACCTCGAACAGAGTTATCACATTTACACCTGTCTTAACGCCGACGGCAAGCGCGAGCAGGCCGAGGACGATATATATTCCATCGAGAAATTGTATCTCGAAACGTTCCATGACATGGCCATGAAAATCGACCAGAAGGATAAGTACACCAAGGGACATTCCGACCGCGTGGCGGCGCTGTCACTGCTTCTGGCGCGCGAGCTGGGTCTGCAACCGTCGCTTCTGAAAACCATCGTCGCCGCTTCACTGCTTCATGATATCGGCAAAATCAGAATTGCCGACGACGTCCTGAAAAAGGCCGGGCGTCTGACCAATGAAGAATTCGAGCAGATCAAGCGACACAGCGAATACAGCGTCGAGCTTCTCCGGGGGATGGAATTCCCCTGGGACATCAAGCCCCTCATGATGGCCCATCATGAAAAACTCGACGGCACCGGTTACCCGCTGGGATTGAAAGGCGAGGACATCCCCATGGGCGCCCGGATTATCAGCATCGCCGACGTTTTCGATGCGCTCACTTCCGACCGGGTGTACCGCCCCGCCTACAGCGTTCAGAAGGCGCTCGACATAATGCAGAAAGATTCCGGAACCGCCTTCGACCCCGTGCTGCTGATGTGCTTCGTCAACGTCATCGAAAGCGGTAAGGCCGACGCCGTTATCAATGCCCAGACCCACGACGACGAAATCTTCCAGATCTGGTCCCAGTGCATGAGCAATACGGCCGCCTGACCTTTAGTGTTTGATATTGATGACGCCGTTTTCCTGACCCACTTCAAGACCTGATAAAATCGCATGCAATAAAAAAGGGCCGGTCAATTACCGTCCGGCCCTTTTCATCATGACAATTGCGGTCTAAAAAGTCGTTCTTATCGTAAAGAAATGATTGTCTTCGAAGACTTCTGTCTGGTTCCAGGCATACTCGAAAAACATGTTTGTATTACCCATTTTGAATTTCAAGCCGCCGCCGAATGTTACGCCGTACAGATAATCATTCTGATCGGCGTAGCTGTATCCGGCGCGCAGGAAATAGGTATCGTCATACGAGTATTCGGCGCCGCCGCTCCAGACATCCTGGGAGTAATTGCACGAAGTGAAATTTCCGCAGAGCTTGCCCAGGTTAGGTCCCTGGTTATAGACGCTGTAGGAAAGGCCAATGTCGAAAGTACTGGGAATTTCAAACGCGGCACCCTCGGCGGCACCCTGGCGGCCATCCAGTGGACGGCTGAAGCCAATGCCGCTGAAGCGCATTTCCGGCCCGTAATTCTTGATGGCTATTCCCAGAGCCATATCGCGCCAGCCCGGTTCATATATGAACCCGACGTCGACGGCGAAACCGGTGGCCGACACGTCATGGATTTTCTCGTTGATCAGTTTGGCCGTCGCCCCGAACGATACCCGGGTCGTCAGAATACGGGCGTATGATGCTGTCAACACCATCAGGGTCGGGTTGAAAAAGGCCCCGGTGCCGTCTTGATAATAATCGTCGGTCACTTCTATATCGCCGATTGAAACGATTTTGGCCGAGGCCGCAAGGGTTCCGAAATCTTCAATATTTGTGGCGATTCCGACGAAATTGACGTTAATATCGACAAAATACGGCAGGTGGGTGAACATAACCTCGGTGCCTTCGGTGAAGGCCAACCCGGCGGGATTCCATTGAATGGATTCAACCCCGGTTATACTGGATATTACGGCGCCGCCCATGGCCGTGCCGCGCGAGCCGATCGGAATTCGAAGCTCCTGCGCTCCCGCCGTCCCGATGCGGCTACGGTTCCCCGCATAAGTAATCGATATACTTACAGCAAGGAGAACTGTTACGATTAAAGCAATTTTTTTATTCATTGCATAATTCCTTTCTTCCTTGCTAGTACTTCTCAAGGACTTCAGTTTCGATAAAGACCGCCAGTTTGCCCTTCTTGACTCCGAATCCGGGGGCATCGACGACATAAATATATATGCCCGATGCCACCGGGATACCGCTGTCGTTCCGGGCGTTCCAGGTGGCTACCGAAGTAGTCGGGTCGTCTTTCTCAATCAGCCGAACCCTGTCCCCGGCCAGGTTGAAAATGCTTATTTTGCATTCCGCCGGAAGATGCTGGAACTTGATCTGGTAATTGCCGACCGAGGGATCATACGGTCCATACAGATAGAAGGGATTGGGCACGACGTTGATGGCATCGAGGTCGGCCGCTTCGGATGTTTTTTCCATGGCCGAAGTCACGAACATGAAGGTATCGGCCGGCGTATTGATGACGTTCGGTACCAGAGTCAGAGTGCACTCTTCAGACAGCATACCGAGAAGTCCGAGGTCTGTGCTATTGCGCATATCGAGCCAGATGGCCCACATGGCATCGACCACGTATTCATCGCCACCCCAGAAATCAATGGTGCCGCCGGTCCCGTCACCGTACATTGTCCCGGTTGCATCATAGTCGGACGTCAGAACCCAGAGGTAATTGTAGCGCTGGTCGCCATTGTTGGGCAAAAGCGGATCCGGCGGATCGGCCGCATTACTTAAATCCCACTGGAGGTTTTGATCCCGATCGCGGAAGACAACGTTTACCTGCCGCGGATTGTCGGGATCGCTGACATCCCAGGCCGAGAAAGGTACATCATAAAACCCAAGATATGTGGCCGGGTCAAAGGTTCTATAGACAAATGCTTTCTGGGTTGAATCCGGTTCATCCACCTCATAGGGTTCACCGATGTCATACTGTGAATTACTGTTTAAGTCAGTGTAGGATTCCATGGGGCGAAACCGCAATTCGACCGGCTTCATATCACCCAGCGCAACCGTCGTGGCACCCCAGAAATTCGGTTCCATATAGACACCGCCAAAGAGCAATTCTCCGCCGCTTTCATCGTCGCCGGTAAACCACCGGCGACCGTTCGGGTAGTCATCACCGGGGTAACCGATTTCTGATACTGCAATCGGACTGAAATTGGGCGGACTGGCGCTGGCGTAGCTGTAGCTCTTGCCGACCGGCTCGGGACCGGATACTATAGCAATAAAGCCGTCGGTGATTTCATAATTCTTGTCACCCGATTGATTGGTCTGGTCATCAAGGATTATATCATCGAGGGTTTGATTGATAAGATCCCAGGTATACCCTCCCTCACCATCATCTTCAAACACGACCAGGAAGGTATCACCGTAAAAGAGGGTGCGATCCAGCACGACCGGGACAACGCTGCCGTCGGACTCCCCTGCTATATGCTCCACCGGCAGAGTATCGTCGAACATATACGGCCAGCGATCTCCGGCCAGTGGCGCTTCCGGCGTGGCATCAAATTGCGTCGCCGAGGTCAGCGTCTTGGGAAAGCCGGATTCATCGTATGAATATGCTTCCAGACGGAAATACTGCTTAATATTGTTACGCAGTTTGCGCCCGGTGACATAATCTCTTTTGACGACGAAATGGTGCTGGATACCCTCATCGGTTCCTTCTTTGACCAGCCGTGTTTCAAGGGCCGAAGTGATCGGATCCTGAACCTCGTCCAAAATCTTGGCCACACCGTTGATATCATCGAAATAGGCGATTTTGGTCCAGTCGGCAGTGAGGTCGGTCCTCATGAACAAGGCATAGCCCTCGAAAGGATAGTCACCGTGGTCCACTTCGGATGTATCCGTCCAGTAAATAGAAATCTGTTCGTCGCCCGTCACACATGTCACGACCGGAGAGGCCGGCGGGTGTGCGACGACGAAATTGTTTTCGTAGGCGGCCTGGGCGAACTTGTCATTGTACTTCATGACCGTAATGGAGGATAACCGGTCGGCCCCGCGGCCGACAACGATGGCCGCCAAAATTTCGGTGGAATCACCGGGACGGAAAGTGATCGGTCCGGTTGAAAGCATGAACCGACGGTCTTCCGGCGCGAAATCAAGGTCGCCCTGACCCGTAACCGGGTCGCCCGCGACAAAGTACTTGGTGGGAATTCCATTATACGTATAATCCGAACCGTCGCGATTTTTGCCGCTCATGTAATTATAAGTCTCGATATAGCTGTCGGGATCCGTTCCATTGATGTACTTATTGAACGAGGTCATGCCCATGTTGACATACCCTTCAAATAACTGCCCCCACATGCGGGCGGTGTCATCGGGGTTGTCGGTAAACTCAAGGGGACCTTGAAAGAAGTCATAACCTACGGCCGGCGGGTTGGAGCCAAACTGCTGGTCGTTATTGTCACCGTTGTAGCAAAAGCCCATCGACAGGACCGTATCGCAACCAACCAGGTCATTGGTGTATTCACCCAGGTCCGGGTCGGCCCAGAGCGAGAGATAGCAGTCCTGGAGAGTGTTACCGCCTTTGTTGTACACCTGGAAACGAAGGAAGATAATATTCCCCAGCGGGTCTTCACGGTCAAAAGCAAAGGTGGTCTGCCGGACCTCAAGACCCAATGGCAGGGTACTCCCGGCATCATGCACATGCTGGGTAATACTGGCGTCATTATATACCGCCCAGAGCATTTGATCGCCGACCATGTCAGGAATACTGTCAACACCGTTTTCGGCCAGCTTCCAGGGTGCTCCCTGGTCAATCGGCCAGTTTAAATAATCATCATTGGGATTACTCTCCAGGCTGTCACCGTAAAGTTTATAGACCTTAAACGATGGATTATCGGGCTGAAATGTCCCCCCGACCATCGGGCCGGGCACGTATTCATCGGTGTATTCGGCAATGGCGATCCGGGTTTCGCCGGTAGCCGAATCGACGCAACCGACCCACAGTCCGGACGCGTAAATAATCGAAAAATCCTGTCTTCCGTCCAGAATATCCTGAATCGTGTTGAACGGATAAAAAGTCCCGTAATCGTAGCCGAAAACACCCGATAAATCCCGACCAAAATTGCCGTGATTGGTGACGAACATCAGAATGTTGTTGGCATCGATATATTTTTCATTATCGATCGCCCGGGACATGGGGTTATAATCTCTTGCGCCGGGTCCCATTCTCGGGGCGGCCGCAACCGATACAGCCAGCACCAGGACCAGGCCCAATATAATTGATTTTCTCATTATTCCATCCTTCCCTTTAAAATGCCATTCTCAAACCGAGCAAAATCATTCTCGGCTCACCGAAGTTTTTGGGATTATTTTGAATCAGGCCATATTTGTCAAAAGCCTGCAATTCGGCGGCATGCCCGGCGTAGGCTGAATAACCCGATTCGGTGGCAAGGTACCCGGTATTATCAGGCAAACCGGAACCTTCATAGACCGAATATACATTTTCATTATTGAACAAATTCTTAATCCAGACGAACGGCATTATCTTGTAATCCCCGACCGTAAAGGTGCGCTCCACTCTCAAATCGACCTGGAAGGCCCATGGCATATACTCGGAATTCATGGTCGCCCGAGGTATCGGACTGACCGCGGCCTGGCTGACGGCATCATAGGGACGGGTCGGAGTGTATGGTGTACCGCTGGCCAGATTGATTATGGCATTGGCCCGCAGAAATTCAAAGGGGAAGTAATTGCCGATTTTTGGCCCATCTCCCTTAAACGTCTGCATATCTATGATAGCCGAAAAATTATGCCGCTGGTCATAGTCGAGAGGCGATGTCTGTTTGGGAGGTTCCGTGGCGGCCCAGGTGATAATATAATGGGTCTGGGCATAGGAGCCGGTCCCGGTCGCCCAGCTTAAAGTATAATTGAAATTCAACTGGAGTGACCGGCTACGCCGCATCAAAAGGGAGACGTCAAATCCCTTAATCGTCCCATAATCGGTATTGGAAAAGAAATCATACTCGAAAGGACTGGCCGGTGTTTGCTTGAATATCTGGGTCAGATCCTGCACATCCTTGTAATAAGCCGCTATTTCTATGACGGTATTCTCTCCCAGTTGATGGGTAATGCCGGCTTCATATTGCGTGACTTTTTCCGGCTCCAGATTAGGACTCGGAAAAGGATAATACGACCCGCCCTGCGTAATGCGCCGGGCCATAAAATCATAGCCGACATACAGCCGGACCAGATCGGGACGCTGGAAAAATTTGCCGTAGTTTATATGAAATTGTGTCCGGGGGGATATCGGGAAGCTTATTCCCAGACGCGGGGATAAACGGGTGAAGTCCTTGCTGTCCGTCAGGTCGCCCGGGTCCAGAGTATCCACCCCCGTCAGATTTCCCGGATCAAGCGGATTTTCCAGATCGATCAGTCTTAGGGCTTTATAATCGAAATAGTCGAAACGCAGCCCGGCGTTGATAATCATGCCGTTCCATTCGATACGGTCGGTTACATACAGCCCAAGATTTATGGGATGCTTGGTATCATTCTTATAGCTTTCGCTGTCGGATTCATTGCCAAGACTGTCAAAACCATAACGATTAACGCTGCCGACATTATAACCCGTTATGGCCGTAGCAGCAAGGTTTTCGAAATACCGGAGGGTATGACGCTGGAAATCAAAACCCAGCTTGATGGTCTGATTGGTCGTTATCTGCGAATTAAAGTCACCCTTAAACTGGTAATACGAGGATATCCGATGCATGTAGTTGTTATAATATGAATCGGTGGCGCGGAAAAGTTTCAGAGTCTCCCACTCGGGATTCGTGAAACCTCTGTTATAGGCGGCAAGGTCATCAAACACGACCCCGTCGCCCCGCAGACGCTCCGTCCTAAAAGTTGAAATGCTGAAGTTATAAAAAGTATTGGGACTTAAAACGTGCGTTATTTTCGCGTTTAAACCCAGATTTTCGTCCCGATAACGCGGGGCATGCTTATAGTCAAACAGATATTCATGGCGGTATTCCTGCCAGTTGTCCAGCGAACCGTTGCCGTTGATGGCCAGCTTGATGTCATTGGTCAGTTCGAAATCCAGTTTGCCCTGATATGACCAACCCGACAGGGAATTCGAAGGCAGGCGATTCTTATGGTCGGGGTCAACCGCTTCGAGTTCGAATATATCATCGTATTCCTCAAAGACTTCTTCGGCCCTGATTGATGGTGTCCGATCGCGCAACCACCGTCTTTCACCGGAGAAGAAAAAATAGGCTTTTTCAAAAAACGGCAGAGGGCCGCTGAAATCCCCGGCATAGAAATTTTGATCGTAGCTCTTTCCAAACAGATTATCGGTTACGACTTCCACGTTGCCGTGATACTGGTCGGTGCCGGAATTGGTTACGATGTTGACGATGCCGGAAGCGACATGGCCGTATTCGGCCGAGAAGGCTCCCGAAGTCACCGCGATTTCCTGAACGGCGTTATCCGCGATTTTTGCCGTAGAAATCCCCGTCAAGGGGTCCTGCTGTGAAAAACCGTCGACATAATAGGCCACTTCGGACGGTCTTCCGCCGCGAAGGTTCAACTCGCCGCCCAGCGCCGAGGCCGATTCGCGCTGCCCTCTTTGGCGGATATCGATATTAGTGTTCATGCGAACGACGCTGTTTTGTAATGCGACGACGTCTTCAAAGCCGCGGACCGGCATGGCCTTCAGATCGCCGCCGGATATAATGTCGACCGTGGTCGTTTTGTCCTTGTTCACCAGAGGCCGTTCCGCCGTGACCCTGATGACCCTGCCCAAATCCCTGGTTTCCTTTTCCATCGGGACGTCATTGAAGGTCGCCAGGTCGGCCGAAACCTGGATGTTTTCCACGACGACTTTGGCATAACCGACAGAAGAATATTCCACCGTATAGGTTCCGACGGGGATATTCAGGATCATGTATTTGCCGGTTTCATCGGTGTACTGCCCCATGGTACTTCCTTGTACGGATACCGATACTCCCGGAAGTGGTTCACCCGTCCTGGCGTCGGTCACCTTTCCCGTAATGCTCCCGGTAATAGCCCCGAACCCGGACACGGCGAGGGCCATTATCAGAAACCCGGCCAGGATAAAGCATTTTGTTCTCATGGTTAATTCCTCTTTCCTAGTGGTGGTGCTGGTGCGTTCCCGAATTATTGTCTCGCACCCCTGTTCGACGTTCCCCCAAATGTGGAAGGAGGCGTCAATATCATAATCCCAATATAGGTTATTTAGATAAATCGATAAGCAACCCTCCTTTTCTTGCTTACTTTCACTGATGCCTGAAAAAATAGATTAAAATGATAAAAAGCTAATTTTCCCAACCCTCACCCCAATATTTAAACCGTGCTCTATTTAAAGGAAAATGTTACGGCCGACCATATCAACAAAAAACTGTTATTGATTTGTGAAAATAATGGCCGGCAAATGGCGCACAATTGCATGGGATTTTGATTGAATTTTAATATGCCTTTAAGGCGAAATGTCGAATGGAAGTGATCCCTTATCAACCGTATTATCGTATAACAAAAGCGCCGGGCAGTATAACTGATCACCCCGGCGCCACATTGTGCTTAAACAGCGTCTTGTACGTATGGAGCGGTCAAACTGTTATCCGGATTTTTTCCCGGATTTCTGCGACAGGGCATTATCTATCATATCCTCGGTCTTGACCCCGATCTTGCTTAAAAGTCCGCCGACGTCGATACCGGCCGCCTTGGCCTGCTCCAGAAACTGGAACAGCATGGTCGGCCCGACTTTGGTAAACCGGTTCAAGGCGCCGTCATCATTGCCGCTGCCGCCGCTGTCAACAACCACCAGTTTATCGATATTACCCATCGGGGCGGCGATCGAGCCGAACACCGTGCCGAGCGATTGAATCACCTGCGGCATAACCTTGATGACCTCGAGCGTCAACGCGGCTTCATTGAATTGCTGATAGGCCTTGGCCAGTTCATGGACCGACACCGCCCGGGCTATTCCCTGCTTTTCGATAACTTCGGCTTCGGCCAGACCGGTGGCTTTGGTTGCGGCCGCCATGCCCTCGCCTTCGACCTTGCGCTTATGCTGTTCGGCGTCGGCGCGGGCAATGGTGGCGTACTTATCGCCGTCGGCGCGCGCCGTTTGAGCGGCCTTATAGCCCTCGGCTTCCCTCACCTGGGCATCGGCTTTAGCCTTGGCCGGAACCACGATTTCGGCTTCCTGCGATTTCTGCTCCTTTAGGATATTCTGTGCTTCCACCGAAATCAGGGCGCGTGAACGTTCTTCTTCGATTTTTACTTCGGCCACAATAACCTTCTGTTTTTGTTCGGCCGTGGATAGCGGTCCGGCCTGTTGAGTTATGGCCGTCTCGCGGGCGATTTCTGCCTGGTATGTTTGTCTGGCCACTTCCGTGTTTTTCTGGGCTTCGGCCTCCAGCCGCATGTTTTCCTGCGCGACAACTTCGGCCTCGCGCTCGGCATCGGTCGCCTTTTTCTTGGCCTCGGCTAATGCCTGTGCTTCGCCGATCGTGGCATCACGCTTGACTTCCGCCGTCCGTTTTTTACCGAGCGCTTCGATATACCCCTGTTCATCCGTTATTGACTGCGGGTTAAAGACGTCGATTTGCATCCCCAGCCGGGCAAGGTCTTCGCCTGCCTCACCCAGCACCTTTTGCCGGAAGGCATCGCGGTCTTTGATAAGCTGATCGACCGTCAGCGTTCCCACCACCCCGCGCAGGTTGGATTCGAGAGTTTCGCGGGCGACGCTTTGCACCTGTTCCTGCGACATTCCCAGAAACCGGGATCCGGCCGCCAACAGCGATTGCGCGTCGTCCTTAAACCGGATATTCGCGACCGCCTCGACTGTCACCAAGACCCCATCGACGTTAGGCATATTTTTCACCAGAATTTGCGGCAACGATATTTCCGTCAAATCAAGAAACTGGACCGCTTCGATTATCGGTTTGCGTATTCGACCACCGCCGGTTACGACCACCGTCCCGGGTGGGAGGACGGTTACCGTGGCCTCATCCGGATGTCCCGGTTGCGACACCTTCTGCATACCTTTCTTGCCGCTTCTGGCTCCGAAGAAAAAGGCCGCCTTGTTCGGTGGGACGCGGACATAAAATGCCGCCAGCGCCCTGATAATAATGAAGATGGCGATGATTGCGGCCAACCCGATTGCCGGCCAGGTCAAAAAGCCCAAAACATCCTGCGACATAATAATCCCTCCTGAAAATTAATATCCCTGTATTTTTTCCACGGTTACGACATTGCTGGTTTTTCCGACAATCCTGACTACCGCGCCTTTTTCGATTGACTGACCGTCATGCGACCGCGCCAGAAATGTGAACTCACGGCCGCGGATCATGCAGGAAACCTGGCCGTTATGGCCGTTATCGATTTTATCAATCAGGTTGGCGTCAACCCCGATTATGTCCGAGTCACCGATAGTCATGCTCGCCTGGCTGGCATAAAACGCGCGCAGTATCAAATACCCGATCGTGCTTAAAATGATCGCCCCGACCACGCCGGCCATCGACGCCTGGAACATGGACCAGTCGGTGGTGGTCCGAACGCCGAATCCGGTCGCGCCGAAACCAACCATCAGTAAAGCCACCATCTTGAAACTTAATATGCTCGGCCCGTGGGCGGCATCGGCGTCGAAATGGACATCGCCGTCTATGTCGGCGTCGGCGTCACCGCCAAAAATCAGACTGATAAGCAAAATCGCAAAGCCGATTCCGAAAATCGACGCGAAAATAATCATAATATAGTCCTCCTGAAAATCTTAATGACCAAGCCATATACCAACCATAAAATAAAATATTCAATTTATTATGTCGATATTTAGTTTTTGGGAAAAATAAAAACCCGGCGGTGCGAGCACGGACACCACCGGGTTTTTAGTCGCTCGGCAGAGGCACTTGCCGAGACACGTTTACCCCCTCATGCTTTTGATTGGCCGGTCGGCCATATTGTCAACCGGCCATAGGGTTTTATATTATTTCAGAAGCATCATCTTCCGCGTTTCAATGGCATCGTCCGCCTGGATGCGGTAGAAATAGACCCCGCTGGCGAACGATGAGCCATCCCATTCCACCGTATGATATCCCGGTGCGAACCTCCGGTCGGCGATCGTTGACACTTTCTGTCCCATGATATTGTAAACATCGAGCGTCACATGCGCCTCGACCGGCAACTCAAAACTGATCTGCGTCACCGGGTTAAACGGGTTGGGGTGGTTCTGGTGCAATGCGAATTTATCCGGTAATTGGGGCGAATCCGTATTATTTCCGGCAATTTCAAGATATAACGGCTCGGCATTCATACCACCCGCAAAGGCCGACACAATTTCGGCTTCACCGTCGATTTCAAGCAGTATTATCTCGCCTTTATCGATTTGATGCTGGCCATTAATGTCGAAGAGCGCCAGCTTAATCATATCGTTTTCCTGACGGGAATAGACCTGCATACCCTCGATCGGGCAGGAAACATTTGCCGAAATATCGGGCAGTCTTATTTCCATTTCAATGCCTTTAATGACATCGACGGCGGCGAGCATAATAATGGTCTTGCCATCGGCATACTCGGTGGAGACCTCACCGCCATACGGAGCATCAGAATATTTCTGCATAGTCGAGCCAATCTTGTTCAAAGGCGATGACTCAACGCATCCGCAAACGAAATCACATACCGGAGGATTACCGTATTTGCAGTTAATCAGCAACAAGATATCAAGCAGGTTAACAACGCAATCACCGTTGACATCCCCGCTTGAAGGTGGTATCGGTGCCGGACCGGCCGGATTGCCATAGACAAAATTGATTACATACAGAATATCAACCAGATTAATAACGGGTTCACCGGCAGTATTAAAATCAGCATTGACATTGCCGGGAGTATATGCATAATCAGGATAGCTGTATGCCCAGCTGGTGTCGAACATTACATTTGGATAAAACACACCCGGTTCGGGGATTTTAAATGTATCCGCAAACAGCAGTCCCTCACCGTTTATAGTGCAGGTATCCAGTACTAATGCCAGGGAATCTGTCGAAATAAACGGTTCCAGAATACAGACGGTATCATAAGTATTAAGAGGATTCTCAAAATGAAGATAAGCCAGAACAGCATCTTCACCGGTCAATATGTAATCAAAATCCTGTCCGACCGCGGCGTATATCAAGACATTCTGATTTTCATTATCGATAATTTGACCTTTAAAACCCCAGCTTTCCACCGCAGTTCCAGCGAATGAAACACTCTTAAGCTCAAAATCCGTCGGTCCCCAGCAAAGCCCGACCTGATATGCCGCGGTGGGGGTTTGGCAACTGAATCGAACTGGGATAATCAATTCGGATTCATAAGAGTGGATGGAGGGAATATAGAGCAAATCAGGAATGGCAGAAATCCGAATATAATCCATTTGACATGTTGCATCCCAGGGTTGAACAAAACTAAGTCTTACGATTTCGTTCGGAATTGACCAATTTTTCGTTACAACCGGGATAAAATCCGTCTCATCGTCTGTCTTAGCGAATAATTCCCCACCATCAGCACGAATTATCGTTTTCATTGTAATCCAAATGTTCTCTGATTGAGGGCTTGCAGTATGAACATTTGTCCATTCATCCATAAACTTCCATCCGAATTGTTCCCATGGTTGTACATTAGGAAGATATGTAATGAAATCTGCATCATCATTTGTCGGACCATAGAAGAAACCAATCGCCGGTAAAGTATAATGCTGCCCATTACTAACAAGCCGAAACCGCGTTTCCGCGACAAACGGTAGATCCAAAGAGATAAACTTGTCGGCCCCGTCAGCAGAGGACCCATTCGATGATATACAAAGCCACCCGCTATCTAAATTAACATATACTGACGAATTAGTTGGCATCCATTCACCAGCGCCAATAACATCAGTATCGAAGTGCTCTTCATACAGCACTTCCGCGTTTGATCGCTGCACCATAATCGCGAGCACGACAGATATGGCTACGACCACTAATATGGTTTTTAACTTTGGCATACAACCCTCCATTAAAAGATGATAAAATTTACCTACCTTCTAGTTTTTGCGCCGACAGGCCGAATATTAAAGGCCTGCTTTATTATAATATTAGCTACCGAAAATCGATCGTGTAGAAAATCAAATAATAGTATTACTAATGATAAAATGGATTTACTTATGATAAAAATCTATCCCGGCCGAAAGGTGGTGGATTATGGAATCTTTGTGATATACAACAATTTCGCTCTTTAATGAGTCTAATAAACGCTCAAAATCGCCAATTGGCTGTCGCCCAAGTTTAATTAATAGATCGTTTATTTGTCTCGGGGCAGAATCTTCGGGGAATAATTTTATCGGAATATAATTACTGTCCATTACATAGTACAAATGAGGGAGTTCATACAAATCGCTTTTGCGTTCTCCGTCCAGAATTATATTTACGCCTTCAGCCGTGGTGATTTGAAAACTCGATTTTTCTGAATTAACATTTATTGCATAAATACTGCTATATATGCCGGAACCAACTGAGAGCGGTGATTTAGGGAAAACCACATAATAATCTTGATTACCGGAAGGCATACCAGATAGCATAAAATATTCATCATCATAGGGAGGTGCGATACCGGTTATTTCTTTCGGCTCCAAGATTGCTATAAAAGGACCCGGGAATCTATTATTGAGACCATAGCAAAGAATTTCTTCATTCCCGTCAGCATCCCTATCTATTCGGAACCCGCGAAGAAACCCCAAAGCACCGGGGTTTATATATGGGCCAGAGACACAATTCCCCTTTAAATCCAATAGTATTACTTGTGCTCGCCCTGGGGCTGAAGCAAAAGAGCAGCAGATAATGTACTTTTCATTATTATTGTCTTCATAGGGCATTAATTCTGGTGCAATATAGAATGCGTTTTCAGTAATTCCTGGGTAGCTTATATCTCCGGGATAGGTAGTTATTACATAAGGATTTTTTCTCCAAACAATTTTACCATCGTGGTCGAAAAATATGATCTCAGCGGGCAAATCAAGTGAATGGGGGGCAAAAAATAATTCCTTCTTGCCATCAGAATCGAAGTCTTCAATAAAATAAAGCATTTGATTCTTCACTGAATCATTATATTTAGAGTCCTGTAAAGCCATTGGAAATTCGCAAGATGCCCATAAAAAATGATTATCAGAATTTATAGACAAAAATCGATTACCAATGACTTTTATATGGTCAATATTCCAGTCAAACCATATCCAGGCTTTGGGATAGATAAGGCATATTAATACATACAATAGACACATCAACAGCGGCACCTGGAGTTTCGTCATGCGGCTGTACTTGACCACGCGGCGGGCCGTCAGCTGGCCGATACATACTTTTTCCGAACGAATAATATTGCGGTTTTCCAGAAGGTCGGAAAGATGAGCGGCTCCCACCATAAGCAACCGTCGATTGGGATATCGGACAGTCATTTTCTCCAATGCGCTTTGGGCCGTCGCCAGATTACCTTCAGGAACAACCAAGTACTTGACCGGCGAGAAAAAGGCCCGTTCGACTTTAAACGCAATCGTTTCACCGTTGACCGGCAGAATGTGCCCCTCTTTGTCGATACTGCCCGTGAAGGCCACATCTGACGATAAAAACCGTTCATGCCGGACAATTTCCGGTTTCATAAGCTGGGTATAGGTCAAAAGCGCCGCCGCCAGGCCGATAGAATCACCCGTGAACTGATGATTGCGGCCAGCGATATTGAAGTGAGCGTGATAGCGGCGAACAGCTTTATGCCGGAAATCACTGCGCTTGAATATGCCTCGAACAGATTCCAGCGCGTCATAGGCCACCCCGATAAAGGGGTCATCGGGAGTCTTGATTTGATTGTCAAACGTGACTTCATCGATCGGCGCCGACTTGCGAAACAACTCGACCCGGGCCGAGAGAAATTTCATCCGCCCGCGTGCGGCTATTCCCCGGCTGTCCTTTTCGACAAACAGGCACAGCGCCTGATCCTGATAGAGCGACTCGCGATAGCCCTCCCATTCGGTCAGAATATTGAGCAATTCGGATTTGACCGGAGATTCGATATCCTTGTGCAACGAATAAATATGATACAAAGTGTCGAATTCATTCAAACCTTTAATTAAATCTCTATCTGCCGAATCAATAGCAGTATCGTCGCCCAGGATTTTCAGGGCGGTTTCATAATCGCCGACATAAAGCAATTTGCGGGAATATTCGCGGCGAACCGTGCCGAAGACATCTTTTATATTGTCATTATTCCGCTCCGATAATGTTTTCAATAAGGCATGAATCGACTTCAGTTCGTCGAATGAAAGGTTTTCAAGATTGTCTTTGGTGCACCTTCCGGTCAATTCGCCGATAAATTCGGCCAGGTAGGTCCAGTTCGATTGATGCGGCAAAGAGTCGGAATGATTTTTCCAGAAATCCAGCATCAGCGCCAGGCCGTCAACCGGATCCGTCTCGGTATTCAGGCCGGCCCGGAATTGCTCGAAATCCCGGGCAAATCGCAAAGGTGAAAAATCGCTCATGCAAATAGCCTTATTTTTATGGCTTCTTTCGGATCGGTGATATCGAAAACTGCCGCCTGGTTGGGTTTCAAAAGCCGGGAGTCGAATGCATCCTTCTGCGCCACGACCGCCCTGATTGTCCCTTCCGCCGCCCGGCCCTCTATTTCCAGCACCCGGATATTTATCTGCGCGCCCGACATTTTGCGCTCGAACACGATTTCGATTTTGTCATCGCGGTCGCTGGTAAGCACGGTTCGACTGGAAGATTCCACCTTTTCGGCGTCATATTCGATTTTTTCGAGTTCGAACACCGCCGAAGGCAATTTTATCTGCCATTTGAGTTTGTCAATATCTGTCAGGGGGGTGTCGATCGGGGCCCGGCCATTGGTATCGGTTAAAAATTCCCGCCCGATTTCGGGGATCTGGACCAATACGTTAGCTGTTTGTTCTGCGTTCTCGCCGATCAAGTGCAGAAAATCGGAGTTGGTTTTCGGATCGTGCATCACGCGCAGGATTATTTCGGGATCTTCCGAGCCAAGGGTTATCAGACTATGCATGAAGTCCTTTTCCTCGGGCGAGCCATCGGCGGCCATCTGTCTTGGTATCGATATTCCCGGCGCCGATATGATAAAAAGCGGAATAATTTTCCCGTTTTCCAGTTGAGCAATAATACCGGCCGTTATCTTTTGGCCATAGAAATCGATTTCGGCGTCATCGGATTTTGCTATTTCGTCTGCCAGGTGACGATACTGCTGACAATATTCGCGGCAGAACTCGCACTCGGCAAGATGCCGCTCCACTTCTGTAAGTTGCAGTCCCTCCAGCACTTTGTCGCAATATCTTTCCAGTTTATCTTTTGGCGGATGCATAGTATTTCCCCTGCAACTTTACACCAATATATTAGCTGCCGATATCCCCAAGTGTAGAGTCATTGTTTATTTTATCTATAAAGTAATTCATCGCCGATCTTACCGTCGTATCCCAGATATGTTTATAACGTTTTTGATATTCCTTGCTGTCGATTTCAGGGAAAACCCTCTGGCAGTATGATGGCAGCGAATCATGCTCGCCCTTGGTGATAATATCGTCGAAATATTCAGCCAGGGCATGTGAAAAAAGATCGGCCTGTTTGTCAGTTATTTTTTCTTTATCTATAAAATGCTGCAGGTGTGTCCGGCGCATGAAATTAACAGTACAATCCTTGGCCCGCAGATATTTTTTCAACGCAAAATCATCTTTGGGTCCCGGGGGAATTGGAATGACTGAATCGATATCGATAAATCTTAAATACGTTTCAATGAAAACCTTTTTCAGCTCGCGCACTGGAATGAAATTGGCGAATTCCTGCGATTTATTAAGTCTTTCGAAAATGTAGCGCACCATTTGCGGGACAGTCTTCGATTGCTGAATAGCTTTTTCGGCCAGTATCATCAACTCGTAGTAATCTATTTCGGGCCGATTTATGTAAAGAGCATTTGCATTACATGCCAGATAAATATACACAGTCGAGTTATCTTTCAATTTGGAGGTTGAATAATCTTTTGAAGCAAAAGCCCTATCAACTTGACGGGCGAATTTGGCCATAAGGGGATCAATGTCTTCGTTAATTTTAGGCATCTCCTGCTTCACAAATCCAAATAGCTGACATTTGAAAACGGCATATATTTTTTCACCCACGGCAGAATCGAAAGATGTATAACCCAGATTTTCAAAGTATTTAAACAGCATATGGGCAGGGCGGTTGTCTTGGGGCCATAAATAGCGAGAAACAATATCGACTGCCAGGTCGAGAATATCCTTTTGCAGATTATCCGATTTTCGTGGAATCATTTTGCCGCGGCCGACGATAAAAGCCAAATATCCACGGGCCATACGCAGGCACATGTTGGCAAAAAGCTCCAATTTTCTGCAATCAACGTGATTGCGCAAAAATTCAATTAGATTTCGAATATCCGACTCTTCCGACATAATAAACTAAAGGCGCCTTACAAGATAACCTGGCCAAAGATAAAAAATTCTCTGTTGGATGTCAATGATTTGGAATTAAATGTGACAAGGCAAGCAAGTAACGGGGAAGTCTCATATTCTGCCGACAAAAACTTTGCCTATTGAAATTTAACCGAATAAGATATCGGTTCCATCGGTCCTGACTGGATTGGGGACAATCCGCAATTAAAAAGCTCCC
>CALAMC010000064.1 GCA_937925655.1 uncultured candidate division Zixibacteria bacterium
CCCTTTTAAGGGTGGGATTTTTATTCTTCGTATTATCCGTAGGTCAAATCTCCTTCGAGATTTGACGAGGTGCTACTCCCCATATTGTCATTCCCGCGAAAGCCGAAGGAGCTGAAGAATGAAGCACGGGAATCCAGGATTTTCTTAAATTGAGGGGCCACTCCAAACTTCGTTTGGAGTGGAAGAATCAACCCCTCCAAACAAATTTGGAGGGGGCCACACGAACCATTTGATAAATGAGATGTCTTTTACGTTTTGATTATCAGAGGGTAACAAGTACAAATAATAATAAATAATGGAGTATTTAAATTATATATGAAAATCAAACGACACCCGGAAAAAACCATTAAAAGGGTGCAATATTTTAGAAAAAGGCTGAAACAAAACCTAAGCCTAAAAGCTTTGGGACTGGCTGGTTTTTTAATTTTCCAGTCATTCGCCCCAGGATGTCTTCCAAAAAGAGCTACTCTCTCTAAACCTGGAAAATATAATTCTGTTAAAACTGTAAACATTGAAGGCAAAGAAGATCTAAATTACAAAAATATCAAACACTCGGTTTTTATTAACAGCATCAAAGAAAAATACAAAGAGAATTACAGAGACCCACAAAGGGCATTGTATTTAACGGCACTTAAACTTATACGCGAGGATATTGAATACTACCCGGTTAATGAGAATAAATTTGCCATTATAGAGGAGATATTAAATTCAAGTGTCATTACGGATAGCCTCGAGATAAGAAAAAACTTTAATAAATATTCTGTTATATGGGAAACTGGAATAGTCCCGGGAACTTTTATGGACAGCCTTGAAACTAGGATTAAAAGAGGAATAGAAATAACCTGCGATTACCATGAAATTAGACAAAACCCTTTTCTTGGTATAGGGGAATTTGCAGATATATTCGCCAGATATCCTGATGTAACTGTTACAAAACCGCCGGAGCATAGAGCCATATTCAAATTATCTCAAATCGATAGAGAATCCAAAAAAGGCGGGAAAGGTGATGGCAAAAAAATAGAAGAGATTACTATTATGGAATTAAAATATGGCGGAAAAATCATAAACCTTATCCAGGATCCCTATACTTTTTCATGGAAAGTCACTGGCAAAGAAAGCAATGACCCAGAAAAAGTAAGAGAAGAATCTGCTGAAGGAATATGCTCTTTTTTTGAAGATATACTGCCACCACCAACCCCTCAAGAAAGATTTGCCTTAACTGATGTTATGCGACAAAAATTGGAAACATTGGCCGACGGAATGATTTATGTAGAAAACCGAAATAGACTTCTGGATGATGTAGGCATACAGCAGGTCATATACCCGTGCCCGTGCGATATGCCTGGAAATTCGCAAGATTATAATAGAGTCGATTGGAATTGCCTTGCCAATATTAATGACATTTTTGGGAAATATTCGAAAATCGTCTATAATGATTCAATCAATTGCAGAGTGGAATTAAAAATATGCGATTATTACGGAAACGAAATCCTTAATTCATGCAATGATATAAGAGGTTCATTGACAAAACCCATGGATCTCAATGGAGAATTTTGGTGGAGAACTATTTCTAAGATTTTTGCTAATCTGGACTCCACGGATTTAAAGGAAGTTAGCGTTGGAGTCAGGCTTACTAATAATTATACAAATGAAGTTGCCAGGCGAATAATTAACTATAACTTCCCAGAGCCAAATAAAGTCCCGAATTACAGAGGGCAGATTGCGGCGGGGCCCCCCAACGAAGCTTATCTTCCTCCTTTTGTTGTCGACGGATTTAAAATCAAAAAAGATTCCAGCATCAACATATGGTTTCCTGTGACTGGTTTATTTCCAGACCAGAGTGATTCTTCGCTATTTAAAGGAAATGTCCGGATATCTCTTTATAATATTGAAACACATGACAGAATTCCTCACGCCAGAATCGTTACGGAAACACTGAAGTTCGGGAAAATTGGTGACACCCTGGGAACAATTGATTTTTCTTTTTATCCTTTAGAAGATTCTTTAAAGATAGAAAGGGATGGAGAAATTACCGAATATAGTGCAAAATATAACATAACAAGCGACGGAAGAAACGGGTACTTTATAATTAATATTCCAACTAATGTTAAAAAAGGACTTTACAATATCCTGATTGATGTAATGAGCCCTGATTCAACCGATTTGGAAAAAACCGTAACGACCGCAGATATACCTTATGTAAATATAGAATAATTTGATCAAGTCTTCGTAGGTCAAATCTCCTTTGAGATTTGACATAATTTAATCGAAGATGTCAAGCCTCTTAAGGAGGCTTGACCTACGGGAAAATCACCGAAATCAAAAACTCAACCCCGCCGAGAAATACCACTTGTCATACCCGTGCTCGGCGCGGCCATAGCCGAAATCGATCGGCCCGATCATGCTGTCATACGACACCGCAACCCCGTAACCATGACGCAGATTCTGTAATTTGATATCCTTGCGTTCATTGTACATCTGGCCGATATCATAGCGCCCGGTCAGATAAAACCTGTACGGCAGTTTGAACCGGAATTCCAGATTGCCGAGAAAAACATTATCGCCCACCAGTTCATCCGTATGATACCCGGCGAACGAATACTGGCCGCCCATATAGAATTTTTCCGGGACAGGAATGCCGGATTCCTTGGCCGTCCAGCCGATCGCCACCTTGGGGTGAAAATTGAATGTCGATGTAATCGGGAAGTACGATTCGATCGAACTGAAAAATTTGGTATAGCTGGCTTCACCGCCCAGGATGTCGGCAGCGAATTCGACATAGAACAGGTGCTTTTTGCCCTCGGTCGGGAAGGGGTAGCGGTTGATGGTTTCGACCAGCGAGCGGAACGTGATGGTGCGCAGGCGGACGTCATCGACGTCGCCCGTGACCGAATGGCGGTTGTCGATTTCATCCCATTTGATTTCACCGGTGACCGTCCCGAATCGGGCTATCTGTTGACCGAGAATAAACTGAAGGCCATAGCGGTCTTCTTCGTTGCGGAATATCCTTTCGCCTTCGCCGCCGTATATTTGCCGTTCCAGGTATTTGTAGTACACCTCCGCTTTGTATGTCAAATAGGTCGAAAAGAAGCGGTCGGCTTTCAAATGCAGGCTGTAAATCTGCCGCCGGGGAGCGTACTGGGCGTGAAGCAAAAACTCCTGCCCGGCCCCCATCAGATTGCTTTTGAGGATTTCGCCGAATTCCTGGCTGTGATATTCATCGTCCCAGTTCCACCCGAAGCGCATCTGTGTGTCGTTGCGCTCTTCGACATTGATATGCACGACCGCGCCGCTGTTTCCGGGCAAAACGTTCAGTGTGACGCGGCGAAACAGGTCGGTGCTGTACAGATTACCGACCCCGCGCCGAACGTCGCCAAGATTGAGCGGCCGCCCGACCGCAAGCGGGAAATTGGACATGATAAGCCATTCTTTTGTTCGGCGGTTGCCATAAATCTCTATACGCTCAACCGTGCCCTCATCGATGTCGATTACCAGGCTATTGGTGGCGGCGACATAATTGATGGTTCTGAAACGCACCATGTCCAGCCCGAGGGCATTATATCGGGCGATGATGCTGTCCCGGATAAGAGGCATATTCTCGGAACATAAATATTCGCCGGTATTCCTGACAAACCCCAGTATAACCGAATCGGCCAGAGCGGCATTGCCGAAAAGGCTTATATTCAGGCCTGACATCTCCGGGCAGGGGACCCCCGAGATAACCAGGGAAATCATGCGGGCGCCGGCGGTTTCACCGCCGTCCTCGATATATTCGACATTCAGCAAGAACAGCCTGTTATCGGCATGCACGGCGTGGAGCGTCCGCTGTAGTTGGGCCCGCGATATTTTCACATTCAGGAGCGATTCGATGACATTGATATCGAAAATTGCCGGACCGGCGAGGCGGATTGATGTCACGACCAGAGAATCCTGCGAAGCCGCCTGATCCAGCTTGGCCTTAATTTCTTCGGCCGCGGCCAGTCCGGCTTCATACCCGATTTGCACCAGCTCCCGGAATTTATCGAAGTCGGTCGATTGAAAATTCTTTATCGGCGGATTTATGGCCACGTCGGTTTCTTCCAGCGCGGCGTCCTTTTTGTCCATTGTCATGATGGTCGTGACCTGATTGGCCACGTCGATGGGGTTGTTGATCCTGTTTCCGGGCAGCAGTTCGCTGGTAGTGTTGACCGCGACGATAACATCGACATTGGGTTCGATGCGGCGGACGGCGCTGACCGGAACCGGGTTGAGCATGCCGCCGTCCATGAGAAGCATGTCGCCGTACTCAACTCCGGTGAAAGCCAGCGGGAAAGCCATCGTGGCCCGCATGGCGTCGGCCAGATTACCCTCCTGCAAAATGATTTCGCGGCCCGATATGATATCGGTCGTAACCGGGCAGAAGGGGATAGGCAGGCGTCCAAATTGCCCGCCCGATATGTAATTCGGCTTGAGCGTCAACCCCAGAAGCAAATCCGAAAGTTTCTGACCGGCCGTGAGGGCCTGCGGAATGGTGGGTTTGATGCCGTCGAAACCGACCGAGATGATATAGCGCTCCTTTTCCGGCCGCTGGGTGAGAAACATCGATTTGCGCTCCGGACGATTGGAAAAAAGCTCGTTGAAATTGATGCGTGAGACGATGCTGTCAAGCTCATCGGCGCTATACCCCGAAGCGTAGAGCCCGCCGATAATACCGCCTATCGATGTTCCGGCAATGGCGCTGATTTGCAGACCGGATTTTTCGAACGCCTTTAATATGCCGATTTGCGAAAAGCCCCGGGCCCCGCCGCCGGAAAGCGCCAGCCCGATGGTGCCGGTCGTGCTAAACGAATGATAATGACTGCCGTCCCAGCCGATCATGTCGGTCCGGGCCGATATCGACGAGGCCGCAGTTAGAATGACGGCCAGTAATGTCAGAATGCGCCGTATAATGGACGGAGTTTTCACTTGCTATTCGACTTTTTTGTAATGTTTTTTACATATTAAACTTTAAAGCAGGGAATGCAAGGGTAAATGTCTTCATTAAGCCGGGCGACGCACAAAAGCCTGAAGGCGTTGCTGACCCTAAAAGGACGTCAAAAGCACGGGTTATTTCTGGCCGAGGGGATTCGTGTCCTCGAAGAATCATGCAAATTCCGGTTCTGGCCGCAGAGTGTCTATATTGACGAAAACGGGATCGGCGAGCGGGGAGAAAAGCTGGTTGCCGCTTTTGCTCGCTCCGGCTGTGAAATTGTCGCCATCACCGGCCGCGAATTGAATCAACTGGCTGAAAGCGTAACCCCCCAGGGCATAATCGCCGTATACAAAATTCCCTCTCTTGAAGTGGAGCATCAATTATCCCAAAAAGACCGGTTGATTCTGTACCTTGATAATATATCCGACCCGGGTAATGTCGGAACCCTTATCCGCTCGGCTTTGGCTTTCGAAGTTGACCTGGTGGTGCTTTCGCCGGCGACGGTTGACCCGTTCAACGGCAAGGTTATCCGCTCGTCGGCGGGGACGATTTTCGGCCAGAAAACCGCAGTCGGCGATATTGATGAATTACTGAAAAAATCCGCAAAAAATTCTGTTTTGCTCGGCGCTCAAAGGGGCGGCGAGGTTGTCGGCCGGGCGCTGAAAGATGTGAAATCCGGTCAGCGGTTGATTTTTGCTGTCGGCTCTGAAGCCCGGGGCTTAAGCAAGGAATGTCTGGCGCGGGTCAGGCAACTGGTCGGCATCGTGCATAATGATAAAGTCGAGTCTCTGAATGCGGCCGTAGCGGGGTCGATCATTTTGAAAGACATTCACGATTTTCTTCACGGGGTTAAACATGAATAAATTTTATCTGCGAATTATTTTCGTTGCGACCATCACCGTTTTGACACCATCTCCTGGCGCCGAAGAACTTATTGCGCGCGGCGATGGACGCTATATCAGCACTCGCTCGAAAGCGGTCGCCGTGGCCGAAGAAAATGTTAAGGTCCAAATACAGTCGGTCTCGGGGTTGTCCGGAAGAATCGAAATCGTGGCCGACAGGGTCAGCGAAGCCGGTTTTGAATTCCGAAAACTGATCAAAGCCGCCGATGAAAAAACCGCCGAGCAGTACGCCGGGCTGGTAAGTGTGGTTATAGAAAGCCAGCCGGGCGTCGTGCGGCTTCTGCTTAAAGCGCCCAACCCCGGACCATGGGGCGGAACAGATAATGCCGTCCAGATTGAAGGCAAACTCATCGTTCCTCTCCACAGCCGACTCGATATCGATTGTCAGTATTATGATTTCTCCATCACCGGACCGCTGGCGGAAGTCTCCGCGAAACCCTCGTTCGGGCGCTATCAATTATCGGATATATCCGAAAAAGTCAACTTGATTACGACCGGCGGAAACATCAGCGCCCGGGACCTTAAAGGTGATATAATCATAAAAGGCGAAAAGGCGGACCTGCGGGTCAGTGGGATAACGGCCGATAAACAGGCCCGCATAGCCAATAAAGGCGGTGATATAACGATGTCCGATATTTCCGGGAATATCGAAGTGCAAAACGATTATGGCAAAATTAAAATCGACCGGGCCCGGGCCGATGAGGGCCATTTGAAAATATTTGGCGAATTTTGCCCGATTGACCTTGAGTTAGCCTCCCTCGACAATGCCAGAATCATAATCAATAATAAAAACGATAATATAAAAATCACTCTTCCGGATATCAGTTCGGTGACTTTTAATTTATCGGTCGGGGCCGATTCCGAGATCCATGTGAGTAAAATTCCGGTGCTCCCGGGCCGAATTAAGCCCAAGTACATGGAATTGACGGCGGGTGATGGAAGAAGCGTCATCAGTGCCGATATAAAAGGAGTGGGCGATATAATTATTTCAGGAGCAAAATGAAGAAAATACACTGGAAATCCGTCACTACTGGAAATTTCCTCGCCTTATTTTTAATATTCGCCGTATGCACCGGTCCGGCCGTTGCCGAAAACCGCCTGATTCGTCCGGGCGGTGTTTACTACCACCGGTTCGTATCGAATGTCGATGCCGCCGAAGGACTCTGGATTAACCCGGCCGCGATCGGTCAGGCCGGGCCAATTCGATTTCTATTGATTGGTGAATACGCCGATGACAAACTGATGCAAAGCTGGGGCGGTGTTGTCAGCGGCGACCGGATCGGTATCGGTTACCGCCGTCTGGATGATTATAACGGCGGCAAATATGAAGAATATACCTTTGGCACGGGTATGGGCCTCGGTCATTACACATTCCTGGGCGGTTCCTATACTTATGTGAAACGGGCGGATGATATATTCAATAAAAAGCATTTCTGGAATGTCGGGCTTATGATTGGCACCAGCCCCCAGATGAAACTGGGCGCGGTTTTATCCAATTTGAATCGAAGCCGCATCGACGGAGAAAAAAGCGATATCGAACAAGTGTACTCCATTTCCTATCGGCCGCAAAAACTGCCGGTTTGGATATCGGTTGAAATGAGTCTATCCGGAGGCCAACGCCTGTCCGCGGCCGATTATACTTATGGAATTGAAGGTTCGCCGATGAATCGCCTCCAGGTCTATGCCGGCTACAGAGATGGCGGGCAGTTTGAAGTCGGTCTGACCTGTCACTTCGATGCATATTTCGGCGGAGCGCAGACACGTTTCAACGATGAATCCGACCATCTGGGAACGTCCCTTTACGGCGGATATTTATTGCATCCGCCCGACAAAAGGTAGCGACATCGCCGGATCAGGCTATAGCCCCCCGGTAACTTAAGTTTCCCGCAACAATCAGGCAATTATAACGTTGATTATAATGGCATTTGGCCTGACTCATTTTGAGTTGAAATAAGGATTTTGATTGCTTATATAGTGACTATGCAACGAATTCTATTCAAGGCAAGTCCGATATTGTTTCCCCTTCTTTCCTTGCTTCTATGTGTCTCGGCTCTACCACAGGACAAGGTAACCGAAACCGTGCTCGCCAACGGCCTGACGGTTATTATGTACGAGGATCATTCCGTCCCGCTGGTGGCAATGAATCTTACTTTTAAAGCCGGCACCAAATACGAAAGACCCGGATATACCGGCATTACCGGCGTATGCGCCGAGATTTTCCAGGCCGGCACGGCCCGGTTCGAAACCGGCGAGTATGATAGAATCATCCGCTCCGGCGGCGGGACGACCAAGTTCTCGACCGGTATGGACTTCAGTTCCTTTGCCGCCACGGTGCCATCCCGTATGCTCGATACCCTGCTTAAAATGGAATCGGATCGCCTCGCCAATACACAGATTACTTTTGAAAAGGTCGTGGCCGCCCGCCAAACCGTCAATATAAACCGCATCACGGAATTGGAAAATTCGCTGTACGCCAAAATCAACCAGGAATTAAGGACTTTGAGTTTCCAGAGTCATCCCTACCGTATACCTCGCCACGGGTGGCCGGCGGATTTATCGGCCCTGACCGTCGATGACGTGACCGCATATTTCCGCTCGTATTTTGCACCCAACAATGCCGTCATGGCCCTGGCCGGGGATTTCGACGCTGATAAGATCATATTCAACCTTCAAAAGTATTTCGAATCAATAACAGCTTCGCAATCCAAGATTCCGAGAATACCCGAGGAACCGGCCCAGGACGGTGAAAGGAGATCCTTATTAAAAGGGGCCAGCGACCTCGGAGCCATAATAATCGCCTATCATGTACCGGGACTGGCGCAAGAAGAATGTTACGCCATCGGGGTTTTGACCGAACTTCTTGCGGGCGGAGAATCCTCGAGGATATACAAAAAAATGGTCAGCGAAACCGACCTCGCCGTTATTGCGGGCGGATTTTATTTCGGGCTCTCCGACCCGTCGCTTCTTGCGGTCTGGGCGGTCATGAATTACGGCGTTTCCAGCGATGAAGTCGAAGCGGTCATCCTGAAAGAATTGAATGATCTCAAGCATGAACCGGTATCGCCCGCCGAACTTGAAAAGGCCAAGAATATCATCGAGGCCGACTTCTACCGGGGCTTAAGCGGCTATGAAAGCACCGCCGCCAACCTGGCCGCATATCAGGTTGTCCGGGGCAGCTGGAGGCGGCTGTTCGACAATGTCGAAAAAACAAGGGCGGTAACCGCCATCGATATTATGGACCTTGCCCGAACGTACTTTGACCGAACCAATAGGACCGTCCTTATTCTGGAGCCGCCCGGTATATTCGATAAGGCGGATTAGATTATGAAAATATCGCGTCATAAAAAATATCTTTATTTGATACTTGCCTTGGTACTGACAACGGCATCATTGTCCTCGGCCGGCTCTTTTCTTCCCCGCTATTCCGAATTCAAACTTAAAAACGGCCTGAAAGTAATCGCCGTCGAGGATCATCGCCTGCCCATGCTGTATTTCCGCATGAATATTCTGACCGGAACGGCCTGTGACTCGGCCTTACCCGGTTTGACGGCCATGACGATGGAGATACTCCGGGAAAATACGCTAAACTACCCCGACGGGTTGATGTCCGTGGTGGTCGATTCGGTCGGAGGCATACTCACGACCAACGTGACGCGCGACGCCTGTCAGATTGACGGAGATTTTTTATCGCGGGACCTGGAAACGGGGCTCAATTGCCTCGGTGACATGGTCATGCGCGCGGAGTTCCGTGACAGCGACGTCAACCGCATACGGCGACGACTGGTATCGATTCTGACCCAGGCTGAAGCGGTGTATTTCGGCATTCTCTGGAGTGAATTGTACGGCCGCTATTATGGAGCCTATGGCTATGGTTCATATCCCTATGGAACCCCCGGCGGGCTGCAGAATGTGACAAGGCAGGATATTTCTTCGTTCTATTCCAAAAATTACCGGCCCGACAATGCGCAGCTTATAATCGGCGGCGATTTTGAATTGGGCAAACTAAAGAAGATGGTCGAGAAAATTTTCGGCTCCTGGCAATCGGGACAAGATATCTGCCGTCCCGTGGTTAACGCGCAGTATCCCGATTCCCTGGAAATATTCCTGATTAGTCGACCGGGCGTGACCACTTCGGAATTTATTATTGGTCGGCCGGGGGTGGTTCCGGGCGACAAGGATTACGCCCAATTGCTGGTTCTTGATTATATACTCGGGGGCGGCGGACGGAATTCACGGCTGTATCGTGATCTGGTCCGGGATGCCGCCACCTGCACGTTCATTGGTTCCGCCGCCGAATGTTCCCGCCTCGGCGGGGTGTTTTATGTTCATGGCGGAGCCTACGTCGAATCTTCGGCTGATGCCCTTGTGGGCGTGTTGGAAAGCATGAAAATGCTCGGGAACGTCAAAATATCGGTGGCCGAATTGCAGGAAGCCAAAAATTATTTTGCCGGGAGTCAGATTCGGAATTACGCCTCATATGTCGCCGCCGTCGGCAATATCGCCGCCAGTACCGTCTGCGGGCAAACCGTCGAATTTCCGGAACGGGTCATCGAAGAAATCGCGAAGTTGACTCCGGATCAACTGCGCGATTTCGCCCGGGTATATTTCGATCCCTCAAAAATGACCATATTTATTACCGGGCCTCCCGAAAAGCTCCGGCGACCTTTAAACGATATCGCTCCGGTGCATATGAAATCGGCGATAGCAGAATAAAAGACTTTGTTTGTTATAAAATAAAAACCCCGGCGAAAACCGGGGTTTTTGTCTTTCAACGCTTCCGCGTCACTTGTCAACTCTGTCGTCCGACGTTGAGGGCTTCTCTTCTAATTACCGACGTAACTGATGTGAGACTGTTGCCATCCGGTTCTCTGGAAAATTCGCACCATGGGTGTTTCCGGCGGAAGTTTGTTGGGATCATCGAGGTCGGTGTCATACGACCACTCACGAATCGGCGGGCTGTAATACGTGCCGTTCCAGTTGCCGGTGGCCTGTTTGGAATTCCACAGGTTGACCAATGAACCCTTATAAATGAATTTTACGCCGGTCCATTTTTCCAGAAACCGCGGCAGGTTTTCCAGACCGCCGTTATAGTTCGATGACGTCGTATTGGTATTGCCGGTCAAAATCGACGCATTCACCGTCGTCTGGGTGGCCACTCGAGAGTCCTTCGACCAGGTCGATTTGGAATCATCCCAGTTGCCCGACAAAAACGTAATGGCATCCCCGGCAATTGAGCACGGCTGTTTGTTGACCGAATTGAAGTTACCCTTGACATAAACCGGGTTTTCCGAATAGAAGGACAACGGCCGGCCCAAATCGGATCCGTTGACCAGTCTTAAAGCATTATAACCTGTCCGCTTATCCGAAAAATAAGCAACGCCGCTGGACGGCCAGTAGGTCGTGGTTTTCAATTTTGACATATCCACTTCGGTCGCCGTGACAGTTTTGCTCTCGCGCTGGTCATAAAAGGATTTGGTCGTTACCGTTCCGGCAGGGAGCGCGGCCGTAACGTTAACCCAGGTCCCGGCTACCTTGGCCTCGACCACACCGTCGATTATTCGCAAACCGGCATAATTCTCATAGGAATCGGGATTTCCGGAGGCCCGCTCAATCAACTTGTGCGGATCACCGCTATTGGCCAACGGGAGATTCAATTCACCCTGCCCAAATGAGGCGTCCTGAACCCGGCCGCCCCAGCGTGTCGAAGCCGAATCATACCAATGAGGATCCGTTGCCTCAAGGAATGAGCCGTCGGAATTCTTCATGTTCTGGTGCACTCCGGTCTCATCCTTGATCAGAACGTTACCGTTATCGATCGACCCGGGCCCTTTACGTCCGTGCAGAATATCACCCGAACAGGTAACATAGCTGTCCATATAAAGGTTTGCGGCGGCTTGAAGCCACATATTACCGTTGGAGTGTACCCGCCCGATAAGGGTCATGTCGGCACCGGGAGCGATTTCCAAATCATTACCGTAAAATACGGCAAATTGAAACAGGGGAACCAAATTGCATTGCCAGTTTTGAACCAGGGTCACCGAAGCATTGTCGATGGTGGATGTAGCGGTTGATGCAACCGTGAACCTTTTAATCAGGGCGTGCAATCCGGCCAGCGCCCCGAGCGTCAGGACCTCCTGCGAGGCCGCTCCGCCGTCTGAAGTTTGATAGGCGACGATACAATCGTTGACGGTGATGGTGCCCGAGGGCAGGATCGTCGGCGGCACTCCGGTCGCCTCGTACTGCGTTTGCATCGCGGCGGAGGCGGTTTCAAGGCCGGCCTCGGCCGCGTAAAATGACGACATTTCATTCATTTCATTGCCGGCGATGGAAATTTCATCGTCGGCCAGCTTAAGGGCGGCCAGACCCACGACGGTCAGCATGATCATGACCATCAGGGCGATAAATGTCGCCACCCCGCGTGAATTTTTGATAACGTTCAGGTATTTCATATTGTCACCTGCTTTCCGATGAATTTAAAATACTCTATACATCAAGATTGCGAACGTTCACGGCCGAGCTGATCACCCGCGTCCGGTAGGGCTGACCGGGCAGGTCGATTTCCCGATTGTTAGTGCGAGCCGTAAGATTGATTAACACCTGCCGGATATCTTCCGGTATCGCCGGAACGTCCACGACCGCTCCGTTTTTCATGACGTACCGGAATTGCAGGTCCACTATATTTTCCGCATAGACCTGGGGATTTTGACCCGGCAGTTCAATCATCAGGTTGGGATGCAATGTGTCTGTATTATCGATATAAAATTTAACCCGCGTCAAAGCCAGCAATATAGCCCCGGCGTCATAGGCTTTGGACAGGTCCATAGTATTATGCTGGATATGAGATGAACCGGTTTGCACGTGTGATATCTCAAAAAATTCACCCCCGCCCGAATCCGGATCGAAAATAAATATCCATTGACCGTCCCAGAAACAGGATACGTCGTGCCCGTCACAGCGCAATTCGGACGACGGATTAGGCATTTTGTGCTCGATCGTCACCTGGCAATTGCCGTCGGCGTAATTTAATATGATGGTATCGGGATTGGTATTATAAGCCTCGATTCCGTCGAGCTGCAACGGCAGGCCGAAACCGGCCATGCGTATTTGACGAGTCAACTCATCGATTGCGGCGCGGGCGTTCTGCTGCATATCAATGATTTCTTCCTGCTGATTCCAGCTTTTATGCTGGTTGACATATACTTTAAACACGGCCGTGATCACGACTCCGGCCAGAATTATGGCAACCAGAGCTTCCAATAGCGAGAATCCCGCCGATCCCGTTATTTTATGTATTAATTTTTTCATTGCCTACCTCACTAAAGGCTATCGGTTCTTATGAAAGCCGTCATCGTATTATTGAGCATATCACCGCGGCGATTCTGCCATGAGGCGGTGATATCAACCCGCCGCAAATGGCTGGATGAGTTGGACACGGTCCAGGTTCGGGCGATATTGTCAACCGTATCGACGCCGTTGGTCAACAGCATTCCCGTCCGAAGCTCTTCCAGCTTTTCCTGCAAGAGCTGGGTGGAACGGGTCGCCTGGTTGGACCAGTCGTTGCCATCGATAGCAATCATGGCCATATGCAATAGCATCAGTAGTGACACCGATAAAATAATGATGGCAACCATGACTTCAAGGATCGTGAAGCCTTCTTCGGTTCTTAATTTTTTCATATTATAAACCTCTCGTAATTTTCTCCGGACTGATATGTTGAAAATGCCCTGCCAATTTGAAACAATTGTCAACGCTCCTGCCTTTTTCATGAAAAATTCGACCCCGTGGTTTTGTAACTACTTGGAAATCAATAGCCTGCCAATGAACAAAGAAAGTCGTGAAAAGCTTTGCGGGGGGTTTGGGCCGGCCAAAAATCGGCCGGAATTAAATTAACTTATGGGATTTGCCCCATATAGAATAGCTGAAATTCTAAGGCTAAAATGAGGGCCCGGAATAGTTAAATGGTTGGTTGCCGCAACGCAGTTTTATAGCTATAATATGAACCCGGCCCCATGGCCGGGGTTTGTTCTGATTAAGGAAAGGAAAAAAATTAATGCTTCTTGGTTCACATATGTCGATTGCCGGCGGCGTTTTCAACGCCGTCAGGCTCGGGGCCTCGGCCGGGTGCGATGTCGTCCAGATTTTTACCAAACAGCCCAATCAATGGCGCGCCAAGCCCCTGAACGATGAAGAAATAACGCTCTTCTTCGCGGCCCAGAAGGAAACCGGAGTCAAAGCCGTTTGCGCTCACAACAGCTATCTGGTCAATTTTGCTTCCCCCGATGATGATCTCTGGGAAAAATCGTACGGCTCGATGAAGGAAGAATATGAACGGTGCGCCATTCTCAAAATTCCCAATATCGTTATGCATCCCGGCTCACATGTCGGCTCCGGTGAAGAGGTCGGCCTGAAGAGAATCGCCCGCGCCCTCAATCGGCTGTTATCCGATCTGCCCGAGATCAAAACCGTCGTCTGTCTGGAAATAACCGCCGGGCAGGGAACCAACCTCGGTTATAAATTCGAACAGCTGGCCGCGATTATCGATATGGTTGAAGACAAAAACCGTATCGGAGTCTGCCTCGACTCCTGTCACCTGTTCGGCGCCGGGTACGCCATGCAATCAGAAAAAGAGTACAAGGCGACCATGAAGGAATTCAACGAACGGATCGGTTATAAATATCTCAAAGTGTATCATCTCAACGATTCCCTGAAACCGTTTGGCAAGCGCAAGGACCGTCACGAGCATATCGGCAAGGGGCAGATGGGTCTCGAACCGTTTCGGTTCATCATGAACGACAGCCGCCTTCGACGCGTCCCCAAAATACTGGAAACCCCCAAGGGTGAAGACTTGAAAGAAGACATCGAAAACCTGCAGACATTGCGATCATTGATTGAAGTGAAGGAAACACAGGATTCTGTGATATAAAATTATGAAACTGGGAATAATCGGATTGCCCCAATCGGGCAAGACCTCTCTTTTCAATGCCGCCTCGGGGATGGCAGTGGAAGTCGGCGACTTTTCACAGAAGGAGCACCGGGCCATTATCAAAGTCCCCGACAGCCGTCTCGATAATCTGGTAACCATCGTCGCAACCCGCAAGAAAACCTATGCCGAAATCGAATTCCTCGATGCCGTCGCCTTCACCGGTAAGGGCAAACAGTCGGGCGGCGATTTGAGTATTCCGGCCGAACTGCGGCTGATGGATGCCTTTATTATCGTTCTCGATAATTTCAGCGGCGAACGCAACCCCGAAAAGGACTTACAGACCATTGTCGAAGAAATGATTCTGGCCGATCTGGCCATCGTTGAAAATAATATCGAAAAAATTGCCCGGCTGATCAAAGTCACCGGCAAAAGAGAACGAGCCCGGGAACTGGAACTTTTGGAAAAATGCCGGGATACTCTTAATGAAGAAAAGATGGTCGGCGAGCTTGATTTAAGCGATGAGGATTGGAAAACATTGCGCGGTTATGCCTTTTTGACCCAGAAGCCACAGCTTCTGGTTTTCAATATTTCCGAAGATAAACTGGCCGATTTTGATAAGTTGTATTCTTATTATTCCAAATACAAGGCCGAAGGACGTCGTGATATCGCCGTCGTCTGCGCCCGCATCGAAATGGAACTGGCGGCTCTCCCGCCGGATGACCGCCGGGCTTTCCTCGATGATCTGGGCATCGAAAAGCCGGTCATCGATAAGGTCATTCAGCGTTCCTATACCCTGCTGGGGTTGATTTCATTTTTCACTGTCGGGGAGCCGGAGTGTCGGGCCTGGACCATTAAGAAAGGCTCGCCGGCGCCCAAAGCGGCCGGGGCTATTCACACCGATTTCGAACGCGGTTTCATCAAAGCGGAAGTGGCCACTTATGACGACTATATGATATATAAAACATTACCGGCGCTGAAAGCCGCCGCCAAACTTCACATTGAGGGCAAAGATTATATTGTCCAGGATGGCGATGTCATCCTGTTCAGATTTAACGTATAAGTCCGAAAATTATAAGAAGGGTTGATGTGAATACCATAGCCAAAAAAGAAAACCAGCCGGCCATCATGATTTTGCCGGTCCTGCCGGTTCGGGGAACAACCGTATTCCCGTCGCTTATAGTTCCGCTGATGGTCAACGAACAAAAACAGGCCAAACTGATCGATGAAGCCTTGATGCGGGGCAATACTATCGGCCTGTTTGGACAACGCGACCAGGACAATACGGACCCCGGCAAGGGAGATTTATATCGTATCGGGACCTCCGGCAACATTCTCAAGATGCTTCGTTTTCCCGACGGTTCCACCCGGTTTCTGGTGCAGGGACTGAAAAGAATTCGCGTCAGAAAATTCCTTCAGGATAAACCGTATATCACCGCCGAAGTCGAGGAAATAATCGAGACGACCGCCGGTGATGTCAAAATGGAAGCGGTTCAAAGAAACCTGCTGGAGCGCCTCAAAGCCGTAATCGACCTGGCGCCCAATCTATCGGAAGAACTCTATGTTTCCGCGGTCAACCAGGAAACGCCGTCCAAGCTGGCCGACCTGGTCGCCTCCAGCCTGAATATCGCCCTGCAGGAAAAGCAGAAAATCCTCGAAGAAGCCGACGTTTACCGGCGCATGGAAAAACTGCTGACCTTGATTATCAAGGAAATCGAAGTCCTGGAATTATCCAAAAAGATTCAGAACGAAGCCCAGTCGGAACTGGGGAAACTGCAACGCGAATATATCTTGAAAGAGCAATTGAAAGTCATCAAGAAGGAACTGGGCGAAAAGGATGACCGCGCCGAAATCGATGAATTCGCCAAGTTGATCGGGGAAGCCGGCATGCCCGAAACGGCCGAAACGGCCGCCAAAAAGGAACTGGAACGCCTGTCACGCATGAATCCGGCCTCGGCCGAGTATACCGTTTCCCGCAGCTATCTGGACTGGCTGGTCAACCTGCCATGGCAAAAATCGACCGATGACGTACTGAATATCAAACGGGCCAAGAAGATTCTTGACGAGGACCATTATGATCTCGAGAAAGTCAAGGATCGCATCCTGGAATATCTGGCTGTCCGCAAACTGAAAAGCGACGTGAAAGGCCCCATTCTGTGCTTTGTTGGCCCTCCCGGCGTGGGCAAGACCTCGCTGGGTCGCTCCATCGCGCGGGCCATGGGTCGCAAATTCGAGCGCATTGCTCTGGGCGGCATGCGCGATGAAGCCGAAATCCGCGGCCACCGCCGCACTTATATCGGCGCCCTGCCGGGACGAATCATCCAGAGCATCAAACGCACCGGCTCCAATAACCCCATCATCATGCTCGATGAAGTCGATAAAATCGGCAGTGATTTCCGCGGTGACCCCGCCAGCGCCCTTCTGGAAGTCCTCGACCCGGAACAGAACAATACTTTTTCGGATCATTATCTCGAAGTTCCCTTCGACCTGTCGAAAGTCATGTTTATCACCACCGCCAACCTGCTCGATCCGATCCCGCCGGTCCTGCTCGACCGCATGGAAATTGTCCGCATTCCGGGCTATACTGACCTGGAAAAACTGCAGATTGCCAAACGCCATCTGGTGGGCAAGCAGTACGAAAACCACGGCATCAAAAAAAGCAATCTCGATCTGACCGACGCGGCGTTGACTAAAATAATCCGCAGTTACACCCGCGAATCGGGCGTCCGCAATCTGGAACGGGAAATGGCGGCCGTGATCCGCAAAGTGGCCCGCAAAGTCGCCGCCGGTTCGAAATCCAAATTCGTCATCACCGACAAAAACCTCGATAAGTACCTCGGGCCGGAACGGTTTAGCGATGAACTTCTCGGGCGCACCGGGCAGGTCGGCGTCGTGGCCGGATTGGCCTGGACCGCCTACGGCGGCGAGATCCTGTACATCGAGGCGACTGCCATGCCGGGCAAACCCAAATTGACCCTGACCGGTCATCTGGGCGACGTCATGAAAGAATCGGCCATGGCGGCTTTGTCGTACGTTCGCACCAATTGCACCGATCTGGGCATCAGTCCGGAATTCTGTGATAAACACGAAATTCATATCCACGTTCCTTCCGGGGCAACCCCCAAGGACGGTCCCTCGGCGGGTATTACGATGGCCACGGCGCTGGCGTCACTATTGTCGGGACGGCCGGTGAAACCGCTCATCGCCATGACCGGCGAGATTACCCTTCGCGGCGAAGTCCTGCCCATCGGCGGACTCAAGGAAAAACTTCTGGCGGCGTACCGGGCCGGGGCCAAAATGGTCATTTTGCCGCGTGAAAATCAAAAAGACATGCTTGACATCCCGGCTGAAATTAAAAAAGGTATTACCTTCAAATTCATCGATAACGTCGGGCAAGTCCTGAAACTGGCGCTCGATGGCCCCAACGGTAAAATTTCGAAGGGTCGCAAAAAATGAAGCTGGTGACCGCCGAACAGATGCGCGCCGTGGACCGCGAAGCCATCGATAACCGCGGCATTCCCGGGCCGGAACTGATGGAAAATGCCGGGCGGAGTATCGCCGAGCGCATCCGTGATGATATTCTGCTCAACGCGGACGGTCAAAGAGTCGCCATCTTCTGCGGCAAAGGAAACAACGGCGGCGATGGTTTCGTGGTCGGGCGGTATCTTCATGAGTCCGGCGCCAAAGTTACGATCTATTTCCCCGGCCCTCCGGAGAACCTTTCGCACGATGCAAAATTGAATTATGACCGGGCTTTCCAGAAAGGCGTGGCGATTGTTGAGATTCTCAAACCCGAGGAATTGCCGAAAACCTTATCCGCCGACCTCGTCGTCGACGCCGTTTTCGGCACCGGTTTTTCCGGTGCTCCCCGCGGCCTTTTGGCCGATTTCATCGAGGGCATCAATAAAAGCAATCTCCCCGTGGTTGCCGTCGATTGCCCGTCAGGCCTGAACGTCGATACCGGAAGATTTGAAGGTCCCGTCACCGATGCCGATTACACCTATACGCTGGCTCTTCCCAAAATTGGTTTGTTCTATTCGCCGGGAAGGGAAAAGGCCGGGATTGTTGAAGTGGTCCCGATCGGTATCCCCGACGATATTATTGATAACTTTCATTTCACCGAAAATTTGATCACCCCGGAAATGGTGGCCAAAAAACTGCCACATAGAAAACCCGACGGCCACAAAGGCGATTTCGGCAGGCTGTTCATTCTGGCGGGTTCCACCGGGCTGACCGGGGCGGCGACCTTGTCCGCCGTGGCGGCGGCGCGCTCCGGTATCGGACTGGTGACGGTCGGTTGTCCCCGAAGCCTTAATCCGATTCTGGAAGTCAAACTGACCGAAGCCATGACGTTCCCCTTGCCCGACGTCGGCCAGAAGGGGTGCCTGGCCCTGCGCGGTCTGGGTGAAATCAGGAGCTGGCTGAATAAAGCCGATGCCGCCGTGATCGGCCCGGGATTGGGCGGACACCGCGACACGGTCATGCTGATGCACCGTCTGATCGAAAAACTGGATAAACCGGTCATTATCGATGCCGACGGTCTTAATGCCTTCGCCAAAAACCGGGAGCCGCTCAAAGGCTGTCACCCCGAACTGGTTTTGACGCCTCATCCGGGCGAATTACGGCGATTGATCGACGAGGATATACCCGAGGCACTGTTTCAATTGTACGGTCTATTGAGAAATTATGCCCATAAGTACAACGCCGTGATAGTTTTCAAGGGCTCCCCGACTGTCATTGTCGAACCGGGCGGACAACTGTATCTCAACCCGACCGGTAACGACGGCATGGCCACCGGTGGTACGGGCGATGTGTTGTCCGGGATGATCGGCGCGTTTCTGGCGCAAGGACTGTCACCGCTCGACAGCGCCGTCTGCGCCGTGTATTTGCACGGCTTGTCTGGTGATTTGGCCGCCGCCGAGCTGGGCCATCGCTCACTTGTCGCCGGGGACCTGATCGATTTTCTTCATGAGGCGTTCTGGCTGGTTGAATCGTCAGGTTACTATTAAACATTTTCCCGGGCGGCGCGTAATATCGAAAAAAACATGAGGGAATATTGAGTGGAAATTCTCATTATCGGCGGAACCCGTTTTCTGGGACGATATCTGGTCGAATCCGCTCGCGCGCGCGGTCACGTCCTGACCTTGTTCAACCGGGGCCAGAGCAATCCCGATCTTTTCAGGGAGATTAAAAGTTATCATGGCCATCGTGACGGCGGCCTTGACGTCCTGTCCGACGGACGATGGGATGCCGTTATCGATACCTGCGGATACTTTCCGCGCATCGTACAGCAGGCGGCCGATATTCTGAAAAATCGGGCCGGGCAATATACGTTTATTTCGACTATATCGGTTTATGAGGATTTAAGCCGTCCCGGTTTCGACGAATCCTCCCCGGTCGGAACCATTGATGATACAACTAAAGAAGAAATCACCGAGGAAACCTACGGGCCTTACAAGGCCATCTGCGAATCCATAATCCAGAAAGCTTTCCCCGGCAAAGCCCTGATTATCCGTCCGGGACTGATTGTCGGGCCGCATGACCTGTCGGATCGGTTCACGTACTGGGTGACCCGCTGCGCCCGTGGGGGAGATATGCTCCTGCCGAAACCGGAAGACCGCGAATTTCAGTATATCGACGTGCGCGACCTGGCCGACTGGACCATAACCATGATCGAAAACGGTGCCGACGGCACCTTCAACGCCACCGGACCTGACTTCACTCTGACCATGAAAAAATTTATCGGCGTCTGCAAAACCGTTACCGGCTCGCGCCCGGAAACATACTGGGTGGACGAGCAATTCCTCATCGACCATGACATTGCGCCCTGGACCGAATTACCGCTCTGGATTACCGATGAAAAATTTCTGGGGATGCTGCAAGTCGATGTCTCCAAAGCTCAAAAAGCCGGGTTGACATACCGTCCCTTGATTGATACCATCAAAGATACCTATGAATGGGCCCGGACACGCCCCGCCGATTATAAACCCCGCGCCGGCCTCGACCCCGATAAAGAGGCCAAAGTGCTGGAAGCCTGGTTCAAAAGGGGAGACGTCAAAGCCTGACGGCCGATCAGGCGAGGTGCCGGGCCAGCCAGTCCCGCCGGTGTATATCGATCTGCTTGTACGTCCCGTCTTTGAGCGCTACATGCGTCCCGCCTTCGATCCTGATGTACTTATGCGGAACGTCATGTTCTTTTAACTTTTCCACCAGCAGTTCGGATTGCTCGATCGGGACCACATTGTCCCGGTCACCGTGCATGATAAGAATCGGGCAGCTTTTGGAGTATTTATGAACCAGTTGAGTCGCGGAAAGCTCCTCCAGCCGGGTGTTTCTTTCCGCATCTGAAAGCCGGCCGAAATGGCGATCGATAATTTTGCCGAAATCCGGCCTGACCTGCACAAGGTGCTTTAAATCCGTAATCCCGGCGTGAACCATGGCGCATTTGAAATCATGTTTGCGCGCCAGAGCCCGATAGGTGTTCATGCCGCCCCGGCTGGGACCTTCGATGGCCGTTCGCCTCACGTCACATTCAGGCAGGTTTCCCGCGACATGCACCATATTCATGATATCTTGCAAATCGTCGCCGCCCCAGTCTTCAATGCCTTCGCCGTGACGATTGCCGCGGTACTGCGTCGCCAGGACCACATAGCCCCATATGGCCGTCGAAGCCAGAATCAAATACGCCGTCAGATCGCTTAACGCCCCGTTTTCGCCATAACCACCCCGGTTCCAGATCAGAACCGGATAGGTCCCTTGCGCCACGGGCCGTGCCATATACCCGCGCACCAGCAGTCCGTCGGAGAGGTAACCGATCCTTTCCACGATGGTTTTATCAAACAGGCTATTATCATATAATTTCCCGACGATACTGCAGGCATGGCCCTTGAGTTTCACCCTTTCGCGCAACCTGATTATTCCGTCGGTGATCGGCATGATGATTTAAAGAGGAATACCCAGTTCAAGCCCGATACGATATACCAGACTGCGGACGTCGTGCGGCAGGCCGGAAAGAGAATCGCCGGTGTCGTCATAACCTTCCGAAGCCGGGTCATCGCCGTACCATTTTTGTGTCTGATTGCCGGAAGCTTTGAAATAGTGCACGTCGGCCGTGACTTCTATGTACGGTCGTTTAAAATTATGGGAATTACCGAGATAGCGGCGAATGTTGAAATCGGCTTTGAGACCGAACCCGGTCCCGTTGGCGGTGGCCCTTTTGAGGCGAAGGACATGGTCGTCATCATCGGAGAAGAATACCGCCCCGGCTCCGGCGCTAAACTCCGTCCGCCAGTCGCCGCCCGGTTGCCATCGTTCAAATTGCATGGCGGCGCGCGGAAAATAATAATTTATTACATAAAGTATGCCCGTTTCCGTCCCACGAAAATAATGAGGCACTCCTCCCACAAGTTGCCAGCCCGCATAATCTATGATTTCAAAATCGTAATGATAATAATCGAATCCAAGCTGGAAATAGACAGCAATCGCACCGGAGTGGAGTTTTTTGGATACCGATGTTTCCAGCGCCAGCGACGATAACTTTGAATTCGATTCGGTGTAACTGAATTTGGTCAGAGGTTCATTGTATACTGCTTCCCAATCGTGGTCATACATCTTGCCCGAGGGATCATTCATGTTGGTCACAAGCATGGCGTCGATTTTCCAGTCCTCCACGTAATCATGACTGCCGGTCAAAGTCGCCTTCAAACCCAAAAACGAAGTCCCCAGTGGAAATTCTAAAAGACTGCGAACCCGATAAGGCACCCCTTCATTGACATACCGCAAATCCATTTCATATTCGGTATATCCGAAATTCATCCCGCCCGCCGGGGTAATTTCCAGAGAAATTCCATCCTGCGCCGATATGGCGCTTCCGATTATCAGCCAAAGAACCGCAAACAATGGTGTATATGTTTTCATTGTCCGTAATAATACAAAAAATGCCGCCGAAGTTCCAGCCCCGGCGGCATCTTTTTAATTTGCCGCGTTGTTATTCTATATCCATCGAAACTTTCGTAACCGGGCCGAAATTGCTCATTGGCTGATCGAACAACGCTTCGTTGCCCGTAATCACAATTACCATATGTTCGGGGTCGAGATACTGCGTCGCCACCCGGCGGCAGTCCTCAAGCGTCACCGCCTGATAAGCCGCCATGTCGCGCTCAAGCTGGTCGGGCGGAAAACCCTGAAGCTCCAGCAGGGCGCGGGCGTTGGCGATTTCATCGGGTCGATCATAATTAAACACGAAGGAATTGATTATCGACTCCTTGGCCATAATCATCTCGTCTTCGGTAATGCCGTTCTGCTTGATCTCCTTGATAATGTCCGTGATTTTGGTCAGGGCCTGCCCCATCGCGTCGGCCCGGGTCTGGCAATAAGCAAACAGGTTTCCGGTGAGGGGACGGTTATAAAGATAAGTCCCGACATTGTACGCCAGCCCGGCGTTGGTCCGGACTTCAAGCATGATGCGCGATGTGAAACCGCCGCCGCCCAGGGCGAAATTGAGAACCTCCATGGCGAAGCGGTCGGGGTGATGCGTATCAAGGCAGAGATGTCCCAGCCGCAATTGCGCCTGGTTAATATCCCGTTCGGCGTAATAGACGCCCGGCTTGAATTGAGGCGCGGCTTTGGCAACCGGTTCTATTTTACCCCCGGTTTTTTTCCATCCCGAAAAATTGGTCTTCAACAGCGCTTTGACTTCTTTAAGGGTCAAATCCCCGGCGATGGCCATGATACAATTATCGGGAGCATAAAATCTGGCATAGTGACTTCCAATATCATTTCCCGTTATATTGTCGATAGTTTTCAACGAGGGGAAATAGCCGTAGGGATGTCCGCGATACACCTGCTGGTAAAACACCCGTCGCGTGACGTTTCCCGGATTGTCATTCTGCCGTCTGATTTGCTCTTTGCGGTTGGATACTTCCAGCGCCATCTTGGAACTGTCGAACCGCGGTTTGGTAATGATGTCGGAATACATCGCGAATCCTGCCGCCACGTCCTTCTTGAGCGAAGAATAGCCGACATTCAAATAGTCCGAACCGGATGAGCTCGATATCGAGGCGGCCATGAAGTCGAGGTCAAAATCGACCTGGTCGGGCGTACGCGTTCCCGCTCCGCCGGAGCGCATCAACGCCGCCGTAAGGGAGGCCAGGCCGATTTTATCGGCCGGGTCATAAACATCCCCGCCGCGAAAATAAGCCGTCGCCATAACCACCGGCAATTCATGATATTCATAAAAATAAACGACCATGCCGTTGTCGGTTTCAAACCGCACCGGATCGGTCGGCTTGAATTCCAGCGGCGGGAATTTCATGTCGCGTGGATTGACCGCAAAAATCGAGGCCGCCAGCACGGTCAGCCCAACCATAATCATTAAGCGCTTTTTCACAATTCACCCCCTTGCTCTTTGGGGACCAGAGTGGCGACTGTTCGATTTTCCTTCGTGAAATAATGCTTGGCCACCCGCATGATATCTTCGGACGTGACACCATTCAGGCTGTTGCGGAAGTTATCTATAAACTCCCAACTCCCGGCCAGACGGTGCGCCTCGGAAATATATCCGGCCAGACCGATATTGGAGTACGAGGCCCAGATGAAATCGGCCTCGATATTATTCTTAATCTTTTTTAATTCCACCGAATCGACCGGGACGGTTGCAAGTCTGTCCAATTCAGCGTAAATCGCTTCTTCCACCTGTACCGTTGTCACGCCATCGTTGGGGTAGGCGTATATATTGAAAACGCCGGCGTGCACGTCGCCGAGATCATTTCCGGGGAAGACGTCGATGCTGATATCCAGACACAGTTGCTGGTCGATTACCAGCGCTTTATACAATCTCGACGTCCGGCCCTCCGCCAGAAGGCGCCGCAGGATACCGAAAACCGGTTCATCGGGATGGTCGAAAGGCGTTTTGTGATAGGCGATAAATACCGCCGGATTGGCTTCATAAACCTGTTCCACCCGCCGCTCGCCCTGCTGTTCCGGTTCTCTCGTATAAATCGGCTCCGGTTTCGGACGAACCGGCATGGGGCCGAAATATTTCTCCGCCAGTCTCTTCACGTCATCCAGCTTGACGTCACCCACGATGGCCACTGTGATATTCTCCGGCGTGTAGTATGTCCGGTGGAATTTCTCCAGATCCGCGCGGGACAAATTGTTCTCTTCGGACTGCCATTCCCAGAATATCTGGTACGGATGTGCTATGAAAGCCGTCCCGATCAACTGCTCGAACAGCTTGCTGTCGGCGTTGTTTTCCACCGATAGGCGCCGTTCTTCGCTGACCACGTCGCGTTCCGGGAAAAACTCCCGCAACACCGGGTGAATTAGACGGTCGGCTTCCATCGCAAACCACAGTTCCAGACGATTGGACGGAAGCGACACGAAATAGTGCGTGAAATCATAACCAGTCGTGGCGTTGAACTCGGCCGCGCCGTTTCTGGTATATAGACCATCGAATTCGTTCTGTATAACATACTCGGAACTGGCCGCGGCCAGGGAGTCGAGTATGATTTGAAGATCCCCGATATATTTCTGTTGCGCCTCGACTCTGTCCGGCTCGTTTATTCTCATATAACGCAGTTCCTGCCGGGCATTGTCGATTCTCGCCCAGATTGAGTCTTCGCTGGCCATGATTTTCGTCTCGGCCTCATAATCACTGGTTCCGACCAGCCGCGACCCCTTGAACATCATGTGTTCGAACAGGTGGGCCGTGCCGATGTCGCCGATCTTTTCGTTGGCCGATCCCGCACCGACCGTAATGTAGCCGGAGAAGACCGGAGCCGTAGAACGCTCCACCACGAGAAATGTCAGGCCGTTATTTAGCTTGAATTCCCGCACCGGGATTTTAAGTTCACCCTGCGCCGATACGGCCGCGGCCGCCAACAGCAGGATCAATCCCGAGGCGAAAAACGACTTTATTATTCTCATATTACTCCCTGAAATTAAAACTGATAGTTATTGTCAATTGTTGTTTTCTTTGAGCTGGAATATTTCAGACAGATCTTTGATATAATAATCGGCCTCATGTTTGAAATGGCCGTTTCGGTTAATCAAAGCTGATTTTATTTTCATTTTTCGGGCCGTCTGCATATCCACTTCCGTATCACCCACCAGCAGGATACCGTCTTTCGGCTCCCGGCAGTGTTTTAATGCCTCCGCGACCGTCTTATCCGACGGCTTATAAGCCTGGACCATGTTGGAAATAATGGTCGCCTCAAAATATCTCATCAGACCGCATAATTCCAGCTGCTCCAGAAGGACGTCGGCGTCGGCGTCGCTTATCAATATTATCTTTACGTTATCAGAGCGTAATTTGTTCAGGGTGGGAAGCGTATCGTCAAAAATATAGTCATTGTCGAAATGATTTCTCCGGTAAATTTCCACCGCCCGGCCGCTGATATCCGCCACGTCGAAATGCTCCGCGGCCATTTTGGCGGTGAGAGCCAGAAGTTCCTTGATCGAATAAAAGCGCGCCGGTTTGGGGTCGAGATATATTTTCATGAATTCATCGACCAGATAGCGGAAGATTTCTTCCTCGCGGAAGCCATCCATTTCGCGGGCGATGACTTTAAGCGATGATTCGCCGGCGATTAGCGTCCCGCCGACGTCGAAAAACACGGTGTGAAACATCAGGTCTTATTTAGCTTTTCATAAATTCTGCCCGCAGCACTTCTTATACTTTTTCCCGCTGCCGCAGGGACAGGGGTCGTTGCGCCCGACTTTGGGTGTCTCCCGGCGAATCGGCTGGGCTTTGCCGCGTTTTGCCGCCTCCATCGTCGGATTGGGCTCTTCCACCACCGGCGACCCGGCCAAACCCAACCCGGTGGCATCCTGATGCGACGCCACCATCGCCGGTTGCATCCGGCGCCGCCGCTCGGCCAGCTCTGCGTCGGGAATATTGACCTGTAGCTTGTACACCATCGCCACCGCATCACGGTCCACGTTTTCGATCATTTCCGCAAACATGCGGTAGGATTCTTTCTTATACTCGATGAGCGGGTCGCGCTGGCCATACGCCCGCAGGCCGATGCCGGTCTTGAGCTGGTCCATCTCGTACATATGGTCGCGCCAGTGTTTGTCGATGGTGTGCAGGACGGCGAACTTCTCCAGCTTGCGCATGATCTCCTCGCCGTACAACTGCTCCTTATGATTATAAAATGCCATCACGGCGTTTTCGAGCTTCTCCAGCAGGCTTTCCTGTGTCAGGCCCGGAATCTCCTCGTCCTTGATTCTGAAATCGAGCAGGTATATCCGCCGTAGTTCCGATTTGAGTGTTTCCCAGTCCCAGTTTTCGGGGTACTCCTTGGGCGGGCAGAACTGCTGTACCAGCGAATCGAGAACCGATTTGATCAACTCCAGAATCTCATCTTTTATGGATTCTTTTTCCAGAGCCGCCAGACGCCGGTCATAAATGACTTCGCGCTGGGAATTCATAACGTTGTCGTATTCAAGAGTATGTTTACGAATGGAGAAGTTTTGCGCCTCGACCCGTTTTTGCGCCCTTTCGATGGCTTTCGTGACCATGCTGTGGGTGATAACCTCGCCTTCCTTGACACCCATGCTGTCCATGATTTTGGCGATACGGTCGGAACCGAACATGCGCATCAGGTTGTCTTCGAGCGATAAGAAAAAGCGTGAGGAACCGGGGTCGCCCTGACGACCGGCGCGACCGCGCAGCTGACGGTCGATACGCCGCGATTCATGCCGCTCGGTGCCGGTGATATGCAGACCGCCCAGCTCGACCACGCCCGGCCCCAGTTTGATGTCGGTGCCGCGCCCGGCCATGTTGGTGGCGATGGTAACCGTGCCCTTGTGTCCGGCCCGCGCCACGATTTCCGCTTCCTGCTGATGATACTTGGCATTAAGCACGCTGTGCGGGACCCCGACGCGCTTGAGCATGCGCGACAACGTCTCCGAAACGTCAACCGATACCGTGCCGACCAGAACCGGTTGCCCCCGCTTGTGGCAGTCGGTTATTTCATCGATAATGGCGTTGTATTTCTCCCGGCGGGTGCGATATATGACATCATCGTGGTCCGTCCGATGGACGGGCTCGTTGGTCGGAATACAGACCACGTCAAGTTTGTATATATCCCAGAATTCCTGGGCTTCGGTTTCGGCGGTGCCCGTCATCCCGGCCAGCTTTTCATACATCCGGAAATAGTTTTGGAGCGTAATCGTCGCCAGCGTCTGTGACTCACCCTCGATTTTGACCTTTTCCTTGGCTTCGATAGCCTGATGCAAACCGTCGGAGTAGCGCCGTCCCGGCATGAGACGGCCGGTGAATTCATCCACGATTAAAATTTTGCCGTCCTGCACCACATATTCCACGTCCTTTTCGAACAGGACATAGGCCTTGAGTAACTGGCTGATGGAATGAACCTTTTCCGAGCGCTCCGAGTGCAGACGGTAAATTTCATCGACTTTTTTGGTCTTTTCTTCCGGCGCCAGTGATTCGTCACCCTCGATTTCCGACAGGGCAGTGGAGATGTCCGGAATCTCGAACAACTCCTGCTCCTCTTTGGAAAACTGGGCGCGGCCGTTGTCGGTCAGGTTGATCGAATTTTCACGCTCGTTTATGACATAGTACAAAGTCTCATCGATTTCATGCAGCTTCTTGTCACGCAAATAATCGGATTCGACCGATTGAATCAGCGACATGACGCCCGGCTCTTTGGACAGTTTCAGATATTTTTTGTTTTTGGGCGCCCCGCGGCTGACCGCCAGAAGCAGTTCCCCGGCCTCATAACTGTTGCCGCCTTCCGAATTGAGAATCTTTTCCGCCTTGGTCAGTTTGTCGTTGATCAACATCGTTTGCTTGCGGACCAGCGTGCTGACCGTCGGTTGCATTTCTTCGTAGCGCTTGTGGATAGTGCTCTCGACCTGGCCGGATATGATCAGTGGCGTGCGCGCCTCGTCGATTAAAACCGAGTCAACCTCGTCCACGATGGCATAGTTGAATCCGCGCTGGACCCGCTCCAGTGCCGTCGGGGCCATATTATCGCGCAAATAGTCGAACCCGAATTCATTATTGGTGCCGTAGGTGATGTCGCAGTTGTACATCTCCCGCCGCCGGGGGCTGTCCATGTCGTGCTGGATAACCCCGACCGTCAGCCCCAGAAACTTGAATATCCGACCCATCCACTCCGAGTCGCGGCGGGCCAGGTAGTCGTTGACCGTCACCAGATGGGCCCCTTTGCCGGTCAGGGCGTTGAGATACAGCGGCAACGTCGCCACCAGCGTCTTGCCCTCACCGGTGGCCATTTCGGCAATTTTGCCCTGGTGCAGGACAATTCCACCCAGAAGCTGGACGTCATAGGGAACCATTTGCCACTCCATTTCGATGCCGCAGACATCCCATGATTGCCCGACCAGGCGGCGGCAAGTTTCCTTAACAACCGCAAAGGCTTCGGGAAGGATATCGTCAAGGGTTTCGCCCTCGGCCAGCCGGTTTTTGAATTCGTCGGTTTTGGCTCGAAGCTGGTCGTCGGATAGAGAAGCCAGGCCCGAAAAAATGCTGTTTATTTCTGCCACAAGGGGCTGGATTTTCTTGATATCGCGTTCGTGTTTGGTGCCGAAAATCTTTGTAATCAGGTTCTTCATCATCCGGTCCTTTCCCAATGGTATGCGGAAATATATATGATTATGGAGCCGCTTTCAACCGTATAGTTTTTATAACACCGGTTTATAATTTTGTTGCGCAAAATTCATCTCCCGTGTAGATTTATAGCGCGAAGTTCCGAAAATTATTTGAAAGGGTAGAAATTTCCAAAAACGGCCAGAAGCCGCTGCCATGAGTTGAATAATTATTGAAGGCTCACCTTATCGGGACTATATCACCTATACATAATCATCAGGAGGCTTAATTCAGGTGCTTAAGAAACGCAAGAAATCCAAAAAGCATTATGAATTTGATGAAAGTGACAAAGGATTTCGGGACAAAAAGCAACATCGCCAGAAACCGGACAAAGGCAATATTGTCGTCGGCAAAAAAGGCGGCAAAACCGACTGGCGCGATCTGATCGAAGACGAGGAGGAGGAACAGAATCAGGAATTTGTTCAGGATGAGGAGTAACAAGGATCTGATGGCATGATCCAATCCGGTATTGTCGTCAGGGCTCATGGAAAATATTTTATCGTCAGAGCGGATAACACCGAATACGAATGCGAAATTCGCGGCCGGGTTAAACGCGAGGCCGACGCTATCACTCCGGTGGCCGTCGGGGACCACGTCAAAATTGATATTTTCGATAAAACTGCGGGCATGATCCGCGAGGTCGAACCCCGCCGGTCGATGCTGTTTCGCCCTGCCAAAGGTTCAACCCAAAAAAAACAGGTTATCGCGGCCAATCTCGACCAGCTGGCCATTGTCGCCTCGGTTAAAAGCCCGGAACTAAAGCCCGGTCTTATCGACCGCTTTCTGATCGCCGCCAGTCTGGGCAATCTGCAACCGCTGATTATTATTAATAAATGCGACCTGGGGCGTCCCAAAATTCTTGATGAACTCGTCGCCGGCTATAATTCGTTGAATATACCAATTCATATTGTTTCCGCCGCCGGCGATCGCGATATGGACCTGCTGGAGAAGACGCTCGCCGGGCATATAACCATATTTGCCGGACATAGTGGCGTCGGCAAATCGACCATCCTTAATCGGCTGTTGCCCGGTGTCAATATTCGCGTAGCCGATATTTCAGAATCAACCGACAAGGGCGTCCATACCACGACCTCCGTCCAACTCTATGAATTGCCCAAAGGCGGCTATGTCGTCGATACGCCCGGCCTCAAAGTCCTCGGGTTGTGGGAAGTCGAAAAAGAGGACGTCGCCGGCTTTTACCCGGAATTTTCGGAATTCGAGGAACATTGCCGTTTCACCCGTTGCAGCCATATCCCCGAACCGGATTGCGCCGTTAAAGAGGCGGTCAAAAACGGAAAAATATTCCGCTTCCGCTACGATAGCTACGTTTCAATTTACAATTCTCTCTAACAAATCACGTTCTCGGTTGTTTAAATCTGTCGGGAAGATAAATTGTTGGATAATATTGTCGAATAATTGAACAGAGAGCAATTTTATGGCGGCCAAAAACATAGAAATACGGGTCGGACTGATTATCATTGCCAGCCTGATTATTTTCGTCGGGACGGTACTCTGGATACAGGGCTATCGTTACGGTCAGGAAAATATCGATGTTTACGCCATATTCGATGAAGTCGGCTCATTATCCAAAGGCGACCCGGTCATGATTTCCGGCCTGCGTAAAGGTAAGGTCCAGTATTTGACTCTGACCGAACGCGGTGTTCTCGTCGAGTTTACTATTTCCAGTGATGTCCGTCTTAAAGAAGACGCCACCGCTACCGTCAAAAATATCGGCCTGATGGGCGAGCGCTTCCTGGCTGTCACTCCCGGCAAAAGTGAAACCGACCTGGACCCGATAAACCCGATTGTCGGCTCCTATGATACCGGCATTCCCGAAGTAATGGGGATGATGGGGGAGATGATTACCGAGTTGCGTAATCTGGTTTTATCGCTCAAACACTCTGTCGCCTCCGAAGATAATCTTGGCAAGCTGTCGGGAACTATTTCCAATATGGAACGCGTCACCGAATCGCTGGCCGATTATATGGAACGCAATCGGGACAGACTCGATCAGAGCGCCCAGAATTTCCTGACCGCCTCGCAGGCTTTCCGCAAAATCGCCGTAAACAATGAAAAAAGAATCGATACCCTCATGGGCGATTTGAACAAATCCGTCGCCGGTATCGATTCGGTCGTGGCCGACCTCGCCCAAGTGGCCGCCACCGCCCGCGCCTTCGCCGACAATCTCGAAAACGGCGATGGGACACTGCAATTACTGGTCGATGATCGCCGCCTTTACGATGACCTGCGCCGGGCCGCCTCCAATATCGACGACCTGATTAAAGATATTCGCGCTAATCCGCGCAAATATATCAACTTCACCGTGGAGCTGTTTTAATGGCAAAATTCAAACTGGCCCTGGGCCTGCATAATCATCAGCCGGTCGGCAACTTCGACTCGGTGTTCGAGGACGCCCACCGCCAGGCCTACCGCCCCTTTCTGGAACTGGTCCGCAAATATCCGTCTATAAAATTATCCCTGCATCAATCAGGCATTCTCTGGGACTGGCAGGAACGCCACCATCCCGAACACATGGATCTGGTCCGAGAATTGGTGCAAAGCGGCCAGATCGAGCTTATGACCGGCGGTTTTTATGAACCGATTTTGCCGTCGATTCCCAACGGCGACAAATCCGGCCAGATTGCCATGCTCACCGAATACCTGCGGGCGAAATTCGCCGGCGAACCCGAAGGCCTCTGGCTGACCGAACGGGTCTGGGAACCGCAATTGCCCAAAATTCTGAATATGGCAAATGTTAAATACGTCCCTATCGACGATACTCATTTCCTGTACGCCGGTTTCGAACCCGACGACCTTCGCGGCGCTTTTGTTACCGAGGATGAGGGATATTCGCTGGTGCTTTTACCGATACTGAAAAAATTACGTTACCTGATACCGTTTGGAACCGTGAAAAAAGTCATGGCCGAGCTTCGCGCCCGGGCGGAACGTTACCCCGACGGATTGGCCATTTATGCCGATGACGGCGAAAAATTCGGCGTCTGGCCGGATACATACAAGCATTGCTATGACGATGGCTGGCTGGATGATTTCTTCGAAGCTTTATCCCAAAATACCGACTGGCTGGAAGTGTGCACTCTGGGCGAGGCCGCCCGGACCGTCTCGATGGGTCAGGCCTATTTGCCCACCGCCTCATACGCCGAAATGCTTCACTGGTCGCTTCCCGCCAGGGCTTTTGTCGAATACGAAGAATTCGAAAGTCACCTTAAAGCGGGCGGTCTTCTGGAGCGCTTCGGGCGCTTTGTCCGCGGCGGCCACTGGCGCGGATTCCTGGCCAAATATGACGAAAGCAATCAGATGCACAAACGTATGCTGACCGTCTCGCGCCTGCTCGATAAATATTGTTCCGAACATCCTTCCGATAAAAAAACCATTTCCGAGGCCTGCCGATACCTCTACGCCGGACAATGCAACTGCCCGTACTGGCACGGTGTTTTCGGCGGATTGTATTTGCCGCATATCCGTCAGGCCATTTTCGAAAATCTTATCAAAGCCGAAAAACTGCTGTTTGACGCCGATGACCGGGTGCATACGGTTCTGACCGATTATGACTGCGACGGCCACGATGAAATAATCGCCCGCACCGACAAATTCGCCGCTTTCTTCAAGCCCTCGCGAGGGGGAGCTCTCGTTGAATTGGACAGTTATGATCTGGACTTTAACCTGACCGATACCCTGCGGCGGCGAATCGAGGGCTACCATGGCAAACTGGCCCGGGCCCGCAAAGCCAGCGACATTAAACCCGCCGAATCGGGTGAAACCAATTCGATTCATGATTTGATTCTGACCAAGGAAGACGGTCTCGATAAACTGCTGGTCAACGACTGGTATCCCCGGCGTTGCTTTATCGACCATTTCCTGTCCGGCGATTCCAATTTGCCCGGATTCGCCGCCGGACAATTCCACGACGAAGGCGATTTTGTCCTCGAACCATACCAATACTCAACCCGCTCCGATAAAAATTCGCTGACCCTGGTGCGCGACGGTAATATCTGGCGCCATGGCCGGCCGCTGAAACTTCAACTGGAAAAAAGATTTTTCTTTTCGCCGAAATCGGATGTTATCTCGGCCAACTACCGCCTGACCGCCCTTAATGAAGATATCCCGCACCTTCGTCTGGCCATAGAGAACAATTTCAATTTTCAGGCCGGGCACGCCGACGACCGATACTTTCTGTTCAACGGCGAAAGAAAGGGCGAAAATTATCTTGATTCGGTCGGCCGCTATAGCGAGTGTCGGAGCGTAATCATGCGCGACGACTGGCGCGGTCTGACTGTGGCGCTGGCTTTCGACAAAGACATGGAATTGTGGCAGGCGCCGATATTCACCGTGTCGTTGTCCGAAGGCGGTTTTGAAAAGGTTTATCAGGGGACATCGCTGGTATCAATCATTCCCGTCGATTTGAAAGCCGGCCTGTCATTTGAAATGACCATCCTGCTTTTCGCCGGGAAAACCGCCGCCATGCCACCCCGTTTTCTGACCAACGCGACGCGTGAGGCCATAAAATAAAATTATTTCATCAGAAAGTTTTCACGGATGGCGTCGAACAACGCCTGCGCTATCAGTCGGTGTCCCTCGCGCGTTGGATGACAATGGTCCACAAACAGGCTGTCGCCCCCGCTTTTTGCGAATATCGCGGGCAGGTCGATTATGACCACGTTGTCTGGTCCATTCAATGAATCGATGGCCTTCCAATAATCCCTTTTGATTCGCAGTGAAAAATAATCCGCCTGAAGCGCCGAATCCAGCATAATGTCGGCCATGTCAATATCGCCTTGTGAAAGATAATTGACGCCCAGATTGAATAAAAAAGGCGATCCGGCGGCAATCGCCGCGTAGCCGGGGGAATCACCGCCTTTGCGAATATAACTGTCACGGGCCCGGCGCAAATACACGTCGGCGCTGTCGAATTGAGCGTTTTCCCAGAAAGAAACCCCCAGATTATTAAGTACAAGCGGATTATCCGGATCATCGTTAAGGGCATCCCGCAGACTTTTTATATCATCCACGCCGGATTTGCCATAGTCGAACGCCGATTCATACACGGCTTTTTTGAACGGATCAATCTCCTTTCCGTAAAGATGCATTTGTTCGGGATTAAGGCAGTATTTTATTTCGCGTCCCAGAATTTCCGCCAGCGCTTCGGGGAATATGGGCCGCCCGTCCTCTCCGGTGATGTGTCGGAAAATCTTGAACTGCAACCCCGCCGGCCACAGGCGCGCCACCGGCGGCTTGAGAAAAATCACCGGGCAATCATGATCACCACAGATATCCGCGATCGCCCGAAGATTCTGATAGTACTGCTCCGGTGTTACCCGAACCGTCAAAGTACGCGGATCGCCGGATGAACCCCGTGAACCGGATGACAACGCCGCCTTCAGCATCCGATAAACGGCCAGTTTGCCCAGTAGTTCCCGAAGCCCCACCGCCGTTTGTTTTTCAAGCAATTGCCGATCCGTCAATGTTCCGGAAATGGAGGCGTCGTTACTGCCGCAATGCACGATCACCATATCGGGTTCATGAGACCAACCGTGAAGCTCAAAAAAACGCCGCAACTGCTCGCTGGTGTAACCGCTGACGGCGGCATTGACCAGTTCAACCTTGCGATTACCGCCGAAATATTGATTCAGAAGATGGCGAAGCTGTTCTCCGAAAGCCTCATTGCGCCGGGTCAAGCCCAGTCCGACCGGCGAGGAATCGCCTAAAAGCAATATTCTGAATTCCGAAGCGCTTTTGGGCTTGGCTATCTCTCGGCCCAACCGACCTTCCGAATTGGTCAAAATAAGGGGATTATGGAGATTGGGTCGATGCCGCCACAATAGACGCGTATCGCTTTCATGGAAATCCATGCGGTGACGAAAAAACTCGGCCTGCCATCCCGGCTGGTCATCGGTTGAAGCCTCCGCCGGAGTCATTGCCTTCTCCATTATTATGGCAATAGTTTCCAAGAGGACCAGGGCCAGAAAAAAGCCCAGAAACGGAAACAGTATCTTTTTGAACGTCATAAAGTAAATATAATATTATCAGAGAAAAACAAATAACTGTTTCCGGTAACGCCGATTTTTCATATTTTGGTTTTGCTATGTATGAATTGTCCGAGGAATTCGTCCGCGTGCTCAAAAAGGCCGCCCATGTGGCCGTTTTGACCGGGGCCGGCATTTCCGCCGAGTCGGGCGTACCGACTTTCCGCGGAAAGGACGGCCTCTGGAAAAAATTCCGGGCCGAGGAACTGGCCACCGTCGATGCGTTCATGGATAATCCCACGCTGGTCTGGGAATGGTACCTGCACCGCCGCGAACTCATGAACGACGTCACGCCCAACCCCGGCCACTACTGCCTGGTCGAGATGGAAAGACACTTCTCCGATTTCACGCTCATAACCCAGAACGTGGATGGTTTGCACTACCGGGCCGGATCGCGAAAGGTGTTGGAGCTTCATGGCAATATCTCACGCAACAAATGTTTCAGCTGTAATCGCCCCTTTGACGGCCCGATCTCTCTGGAAACAGGCCAGCTGCCGCGTTGCGACTGCGGGGGAAAAATCCGCCCCGACGTCGTCTGGTTCGGCGAAATGCTCCCGGAAGCGGCCCTCAACGGAGCCTTCGACGCCTCTTGTCGGGCCGAACTGTTCTTTTCCATCGGCACCTCGGCGCTGGTGCATCCGGCCGCCTCGATGCCGTTGGTCGCCAAGCGAAACGGGGCTTTCCTGGTTGAGATAAATTTGGAACCGACCCCGCTGACCGAATATTGCGATTTCAGTCTGCATGGACCCTCGGGAGAAATTCTTCCGGTTATTCTGGATATACTGAAGAAATGACGAAAAAATCTCCCGAACAGATTGCGCAACTGGGACGGCGTCTGTATGAATCCATGCACTCGTGCGCGCTCTGTCCACATGAATGTCTTGTGGACCGCTTTGAAAGCCCGACGGGTATGTGCAAAAGCCCGGCCGAACTTCACATCGCCAGTATCAACCTCCATTTTGGTGAAGAACCGCCTTTGTCGGGTGGCGGAGGGTCGGGAACCGTCTTTTTATCCGGCTGCTCTTTGTTCTGCAAATATTGCCAGAACTACCCTATTTCCCAGCTCAATACCGGCAGTCCCTATACCGTGGAACGGCTCGCCGAACGGATGCTGGAACTTCAGAAACGCGGCGCCGATAACATCAATTTCGTCACGCCCGACCATATGTTGCCGATGATTCTGATGGCCGTCGGGCAGGCCCAAAATGGCGGCCTGACAATTCCGTTAGTTTATAATTGCTCCGGGTATCAGAAATTGGAGATATTGAAGGAGCTTGATGGTATAATAGATATATATCTGGCGGATATGCGCTATAATGACGACCACGTGGCCAAAAAATATTCCGGGTGTGAAAATTACGTCGCCACCAATCGCGCCGCCATCGCCGAAATGTTTCGCCAGGTCGGCCTGCTGGAAATGGACGAACGCGGCATGGCCCAAAAAGGATTGATAGTACGGCATCTGGTTTTGCCCGGAGGATTGTCCGGTTCTGAAGGTATTTTTGAATTTCTGGCGCGCGAACTGTCGCCGGAAGTTTACGTATCACTGATGAGCCAGTATTTTCCGGCCTTTAAGGCACCGGAAGACCCCGTCATCCGGCGCCGTATAACACCCGATGAATTTCGGACGGCCAGAGAGGCCTTTGAGCGAGCCGGACTGGGAAATGGATTTATTCAATACCTTGAAAATGAAACAGTTTAAAGTAATAATCGCTTTGCTGGTTGTTTTGACCGCCGTCTCCGGCTGTGTCTATTACAATATGTTTTACCACGCGCGTAAAAACTTCAATGAAGCCGAATCCCGGAGAAAGCAACTCGATCGGGGTCAGTCGGCGCGGGGACTGACCACTTACTATAATACGGCCATCGAAAAATCCAACAAGGTCATTGATCGCCATCCCAATTCCAAGTGGTATGATGACGCTCTGTTTGTCAATGGTGTTTCGAATTATTACACCGAGAATTACGTCCGCGCCGAAAGGCGCTTCCGGGAAATACTGGCCAATTTCCCTAACTCCAAATATTACAAGGAATCCCGGGTATACCTGGCTAAAACCAAACTGAAACTGGATGAAATTGACGCGGCTATGGATTTGTTTTCGGAATTGTACTACGAAAGTAAAGAAAAAGAGGTCAAATCCGAAGCCGCCCTCGCCCTGGGAGAGTACTATTTCGAACAGAAAAAATACGATGAGGCGGAAAAATATTTCCGGGCCCTGGTCGATTCCCTGGGAGACAATACTATCAGGCCCGAGGCCCAGATATATATCGCCGACGCGCACATGAACCGGTTCAATTATGCCCGCGCCATCGAGGAATTCCAGAAGGTCCTCAATATGAAACCATCCACCAAGCTCGAATACGAGGCCACTTTTAAAATGGGGCAGTGCTACTATTTCCTGGGGGATACCGAATCGGGTTTGGAAAAATTCGAATATCTGGCCGGAAAGGAGATATTCTTTGACTCCCTGGCCTCGGTCAGAATCAAAATCGCCGAGGGTTATGAAATGGATGGTGACCTGTTCATGGCCGAAGCGACTTATGAGCGTGTGGCCGTCGAACATCCCGGCCGGTCCGAAGCGGCCCTGGCCAATTTCAATCTCGGCTTATTATATCAGACGGAATACGAAGATTATAAAAAGGCCAAGGAATATTATGACAAAGCCAAGCGGGGAGGTGGCGAAATCGCACAGGAGGCTTTGCAACGCTCGACCGATATCGGCAAACTCGAAGAGTATTCCAAAAACCTGGAACTGGATTCCACCGCCACGCGCGAGGATTATGAAACCGCCGCCAATACCCAGTACCTTCTGGGAGAACTGTACCTTACCCAGCTTAGCCAGCCCGATTCGGCCCTGCAGGAGTTTCAGATTATCCTCGACCGATTCAGCGACACCCGCGTGGCGCCCCAGGCCCGCGGCGCCATCGCCACCATTTATCGGGATTATTACGATGACACTCTGACCTATGACACCACCCTGCGGTCGATACTGAAACATTATCCCCGCTCCGATTTTGCCCCCGAAATTATCGACCGTCTCGGCTTGGCCGGGACCATCGCCGACACCGGCTACGCCGCGTACTATTATCGCCGGGCCGAGAAATTCATGTTTGATTCGCTCTCATGGGATTCCGCCCGACATTACCTTAATTTCATAGTTGACAGCCTGCCCGATTCGAAATTGAATCTGCAGGCCCGCTATGCCCTGATCTGGCTGACCGATAAATATGAACACCCCGGCGATTCCTCCATCTACTTTGCCTATCTCGATTTTGCGGATTCCTTCCCCGACAACGAATTCACGACCGAAATCCGAAGTCTCGTCCGGGGTCGTCCCCGCCAGCAGCGACCGGCCGGCGAAACCGAGACGGGCGATTCACTGCAAGATGGAGGAATCGATGAACAGGGCCGGCCGACTCAAAGCGCCGATGGTAAAATTCTGACCGTCGAAGAAAAATACTATATCGATATCGACGGCAACGCCATCTATGATGCCGCCGAAGTGCCTATCAAAGTGGACCGCGAATTCCGTTACCCGCCTGCCGCGTACTATCTCAATTTCGAGGGCAATATGGTACTCCAGATAAGAATCGATGCTTTCGGAGATGTCATCGACGCCCGACTGATGAACCCGTCGCCCTCGCCGGAACTGAACGACGAAGTTATCGAAACCGTCCTTGCCTCGCATTTCAGCACCGGCTGGATTCCGCCGGAGCTGTTCGACAGCTATTTCGTATATAAATTTTTCGTGAAACTGCCCGAGAGCCTGAAATGAGTTTGATAAAAAACGCCACGATCACGATAGCCAAAAAGAAACCCCTGGGGCGCGGGTATTACCGCTTTACGGTCGGACCTTTTCCCAAAGTCTCCGTCATTAAACCGGGACAATTCATTCACCTCAAGATCCCCGACACCAACATATATTTTCGTCGCGCCTTTTCAGTCTATGATATCAATCCCAAAACCGATACCATCGAAATAATTTTCAAAGTCTTCGGGCGCGGCACCGCCCTGCTGGCCAAACTCCGCGACGGCGACGTCGTCGATATTCTCGGCCCGCTCGGCAATGGCTTCACCCTGCCCCGCAAAGATGACACGGCCGTCATGGTCGCCGGGGGCATCGGTATGCCGCCGATATATTTTCTGGCCAAACACCTGATCGAAAAGGGTTATAACCCCGATAAAATTTCATACTTCTATGGCGGCAACACCAAAGACGACCTCGTCGATATCGCCCGCATCCGCAAAACCGGCGTGAAACTATTCCCCGCCACGCTCGATGGCTCTTCCGGTTTCAAAGGACTGGTCACCGAAGCCATAATGAATAAAATCGACCTCGATGCCAAAAATATCCGTTTCTTCGCCTGCGGCCCGGAGGGCATGCTCAAAGCCGTCGATGATTTAGCCCGCGGCCACAATATCCCCGGACAACTCTCGCTCGAGGCTCCCATGCCGTGCGGTATCGGCGTTTGCCTGGGGTGCATCCGCCCCCTTCGCGAGGGTGGCTACACCCGCGTCTGCCGCGAGGGCCCGGTCTATAATATCGGGGAGGTGATCCTATGACCCCCAATCTGGCCATCGACATCGCCGGCGTGAAATTCAAAAACCCGATTTTAACCGCCTCCGGCACGTGCGGCTACGGCGAAGAACTGGCCGATATTTTCCCGCTCAAAACGCTCGGCGGCATTGTCACCAAAACCATTACCCTTCAGCCGCGCGATGGTCATCGTCCGCCGCGAACCGCCGAAACCGCCTCCGGCATGCTCAACGCCATAGGTCTGGCCAATGTCGGCGTCGATAAGTACATCACTGATAAACTTCCGTTTTTCGATAAACTCGATCTCGTCCTCGTCGTCAACGTCGCCGGGTGGAAAATCGGCGATTATGTCGAACTGTGTGCCCGCCTGACCGACCATCCCCGCGTCGATATGATCGAGCTTAATTTCTCCTGTCCCAACGTGGAACTGGGCATGGAACTGGCCGGCAACGCCGAACTGGCCGAAAAAGCGGTGCGCGAAGTCAAAAAAGTCTGCACCAAACCGATTATCGCCAAGCTCTCGCCCAACGTGACCGATGTCCCGTCCATCGCCAAAGCCTGCGAAGCGGGCGGCGCCGATGCCGTCTCGCTTATCAATACTTTGGTCGGCATGGCCGTCGATATCGAATCGTGGCGACCAAGGCTCACCAATAACACCGGCGGCCTCTCCGGCCCGTGCATCAAGCCGGTCGCCCTGGCCAAAGTCTTTCAAGTATCCAAAGCGGTCAAAATTCCCATTATTGGCGTCGGTGGGATTTCAACGTATGCCGACGTCGTCGAGTTCATGCTTTGCGGGGCGAGCGCGGTGCAGGTCGGGACCGCCCTGTTTGTTGAACCCGACGCCCCCGTCAAAATTATCAAAGGCTTGAATAAATATCTTAAAGATCATAAATTGACTTCCGTAACGGATTTAATCGGAAAGGTCAGGGTCTGGTAAATGAGCGCCATAGGTGAACTAAGAGAAATACAGGAAAAGAATAAATCGTTAATCTGTGTCGGGCTCGATATCGATCCCAAAAAAGTCCCCCAGAAATTCGCCGGGTCGATCAAGGGCTACTATGATTTCGCCGCCCGCATCATCGAGGCCACGCAGGACATCGTCTGTGCCTACAAACCTAACATCGCCTTTTTCATGGCGATGGGGCCGGAGGGGTTGTCGCTTCTGGAAAAAATTATCAAGAAAATCCCCGATGAAATACGCGTCATCCTCGACGGCAAAATGGGCGATATCGGCAACACCGCCGCGTACTACGCCACCGCCGCCTTCGACCGCTTCAAAGCCGACTGGGTGACCCTTAATCCGTACATGGGTTACGATGCCATACGGCCGTTTCTCGATTACCCCGGCAAAGGTGCTTTTATATTATGCCTGACTTCCAATACCGGCAGCCGCGATTTTCAGTTAATGCACGTCGTCAACAAACCGGTCTATATGTACGTCGCCGAGAAAGTCGCCTACTGGGACAAAGAACAGAATCTCGGTCTGGTGGTCGGTGCGACTCATCCGGGCAAACTGGCCGAAATCCGCGCCATCGCCCGCGAGATGCCGATACTCATTCCCGGCGTCGGGGCGCAGGGGGGAGACCTCGAAGCCTCGGCCAAGGCGGGGACGCTGAACTTCACCAAGCTGGCCGTGATCAATGTCGGCCGGAGCGTGCTCTATGCTTCCGATGGTGACAATTTCGACCAAGCCGCCCGCGCGGAGGTGGAACGATTGAATGGCATCATCACCGCCATGCGCGAAAAGAAAGCCGAAGGCCAGGGATAGGTTTTGTCCTTACCGGATTTGCGCGCGGCAAATGTCCACAGGCCTCCTGATTCTTAGAAGGATCTGCCCGATGGCTTGGGATATATGCCATCCCGCCCCTTTAATGTCATTCCAACCCCTTCAATGTCATTCCCGCGAAAGCGGGAATCCAGTCTTTTTTCTTCTGACATAGGGCCAAACCCGGCCCCTCTCCGCTATTCTGCCATCTTGATGCTATTTCCAATTCGTAAATCATGAGTTTTTACGAGATTTTCGTCATTTTCTACGAGTTTGAACCATACACCTTCTGTTGACCGGGTTTTGACTTATATAGACATCTTGTTGATCATCAATCAATTACAATGCATTATCGTGCCGCGCCGAAATTTGGCGAATTCCCCAATTCGTAAACTACGAACTTTTACGAGATTCATCTCGTAGTTTACGAGTTTGAATAGCACATGAGCCCATGTTTCATTTATCTTTCAAATCGTTTATGTTGATGGCAATCAATCACTTCTCATTTTTATGCCAATGATTTCTTGCCATCCGGCACACCATTTGTATTACGTAAACCTGTCGTTTATGACCACGTGTTTTCGCAACCGTATTTTGACGAATAAAAAATGTCCTAGATAAGACGTTTTCGACCTCTCCGTTTTTGGCTTTGTCTCTTATCCAGAGAAAAATAGGTTCTTTAAAAATTAGGGCTATTTGAAATGACAATTGGTGTTCGGCATTGGTTAATTATGCTGGCAATTTTGCTCGAAGCCGCAATTGGTTTCGCCCAGGGCTTTGATGTTGACAAGGGCACGCCTCCGCCTACCCGAACCAGCCCTATGGTATACCGGCTGAATTCCCCACTTTTCGAAAAATATCGGTTCCTGATTATGCCTCCATGCCGTGACGCCGTATTTAAGGAATGTGCCGATTGGGCGGTCAACTTATTATCCTACGGTGGCTTCGTCCCCGTTAACATTCGAATGATTGAAGATACATTATTTGAAATCAAATTGCAGTCAACGATATTTTTCCGTATCGATAATCTCGAAAGCAGTTATCGTCTCCCGTACAATTTCAGGCTTTGGGTTGTCTTCGACGCCGACACCGCCCGATATTATGTCAATTTTGATACCTTAACCGATATCCTGACAATTGAAGAAGACCGCCGGAATACTTCGGCCGATTTCATTAACCTTGTGCCGATTCGAAAAATTCCTGAAAACGTCGGCTGGATTATTTTTTCCGATAGGGATACCAAATTGCTTCGCAATTTCCGAGATGAGATTTCCACGGTGGCCGAATTGATAACCTTGGAAGAGGGGTACTATATGTGCCTGCCATTCGACATTATTAAAGCCAGATTGTCGAGCTTCTCCGTCAATAAAATAAACAATTTTTATATCCAGTTTTTCAGGTGCAAAGAGCATGATAGAAGAAATATCCGGAAAATTATTGAGAAATACCCGACTCGAATCGCCGATCGGGTAAAGTGAGGCCTGCCGTAATGTCTTTATGGAATATTATTCGCAAAATAGAATTCAAGTATATTCCGAGATTTTTATGCATTTTGCTGTCTTTGTCATGTTTAGCTGTAATTTGTGGTGATTCTTGTCTGGCAGATGAATCGCAAAAAGGAACAAAAGCCGAGGAATACTACTATGATGCCGCTGCAGAGTATGTAAATGGCGAATATGACAGAGCCGCTAATGTATTAAGAAAAGCAATCCAACTGGATACGACTTTTGCCAACGCATATAATCTTCTGGGCATGTCATATCTGAAATTGCGACAATGGCCATCCGCCGAACAGACATTACGCCGGGCGATTGAATGTGACTCAAATTACGCTTATGCATATTATAATTTAAGTGAAGCAATATACTCCAATCCTGTCAAAAGCGATGAGGAAATCGCCGAGGCCGTAAGGTTTCTTAAAGAATCCCTCCAACATGAGGGCAACCCGGATCAGATACTGAAGATCCACATCCGACTTGGTGATTATCTCTATTCGCTTGGTGATGTCGAGGGTGCCTGGTATGAATACTATCGGGCCATTCTTATCGATTCACTCTGCCTGCCGGCGCGGCTGGGATTGGCCAATACTTTGGATGATTCCGCCGCCGCGGAAGAAATCCTTAAAATTCTTGATATTGTTCAACTTATACGCCGGCCCTGCGATACCAGGCCAATCTGGCCATTATTGATAATAATTTCCTTCAAGCCATTATCCTTTATAACCGGGCCCTTGATTATGACTCCAGTCGATGTCTGACATACCATAGCCTGATTCAATTGATTGATTACTATTCCGATATTGTCGCCTATTGGAAAGACTGGTATTTTGTTGAAGGCAAAAAGAAAGGCAGCACTTTATTTGTCCCCTGGTTCGGGTATAAAAAATACGAGACAATGCTAAAAGACCAAGGAATTAAATTTTCGCGAAATGGCAGAGATTATAAAAAACTGGTGGCCGTATGTCGGGATTCGCTTTTTGTCCCCCTCGGCATTAAACGAATGATAATTAATTACCGCCAGAAAATATTCTTGCGCCAGGATAGCACATCCTGCTTTAAAATGTCTGAATTCCTTGATGCCCTGGGAAACGTCTTGACCGAGTTTCGCATGAATACGAAATTGAAAGCACGAAGAAATACTTCCTGCCCTCTGCCGATTAAAAAAGATGAACTTCCCCAATTCAAGGCCGCCCTGATCCATAACCAATAGTCTTTAATCCGTAATCCCCCCCCAATTTCCCTACAATCCCAATGGTATTTCCGCCCCTCCCATTAAGTATGAGCCCTATAATTATGTTTACTAATGTTGCGACCGGCCTGCCTATTAAGGATAAAACTACAAAAATTGACAAAACGAACCCGATCTTCTGCAACCCATACGATGACTTTGAATTATCCATGCCAAAACCGCCGAAAGCGAGAAAATATTTATGCCCTGCACTACAAGCTTACTATCGAAATTGCCGTTGTGCCACAACCCCATACCGGTTTTTGCCACGAGTTTTATCAGCAAAAAATTAAAAATTTTTCAAGAACGAACCCATTTTGCCATAACCCAAACCTATATAAAGCATTATGTTGTACAGTTCATAACAAGACTTGAAACCGGGGAACTAAAAAACCGTAAATCATACTATTATGAAAACAAAAGAAAACATGATTCTGCCGCCGACATACTTCTACTGCTGTCTGGCCGTCGCCGTCGGACTGCATTTTCTGTATCCCATCCATGATTTTCTCGACTGGCCATATAATTTGGCTGGCCTTGTGCCCTTGATAGCCGGCTTTTGGATCGCCTTGCACGGTGAAAATATCTTCAAAAAAGAGGGAACCGCCATCAAGCCGTATCACGATGCCTCCAAACTGGTCACCTATGGCCCTTTCTCCTTCAGCCGCCACCCGATGTATCTCGGTTTCGTGATATTTTTAATCGGTGAAGGACTGATTCTTGGGTCTGTGATTTCGTTTGTCCCGGCCGTAATCATGTTTTTGATTCTGCGGATCAAGTTCATCCCGATGGAAGAAAAATCTATGATGCGTCTGTTCGGCGATGACTATCTCGCATACAAACGCCGCGTCCGGATGTGGATTTAATTTCAAACGCGCGGCGGTCGAATTGGACCGGCGTGGCCCACCCTTCAGGGTGGGAATTCTGGAATAAAATGAAATATTTCCGCATACGAACCCATTTTGCCGTAACCAATACAGCGCTATTGCCTTGAGTCGAATTGTGGATGGCATAGCTCCATGTTCCGTATGATGCAGGTCTGGCTCCCGGTGAAGCGCATCGGAACGCGAAACCCGACACGAAGATGTCGAAATTTGCAGTACGTTGTGCCCGGTGGGTCCTCAGACCCACCGGGAATACCGGTCGGTTTGAGAACCGACCGACCACAACATTGGTAATAATCACCCCGAACTCGCTGTTCAAAATTTGAACACAATAGGGAATTGTCCCAATAACGTAAAGAATCATCGCCTCCGGTCGATAATGAGATAAAACGGAGGTTTGCTGATGAAAAGACTACTTATGCTGTTGGTGTTGCTGTGCTTCGCCGCGCCGTCATTTGCCCTGACCGGCATTTCGCTCGGTATTCGCGGCGGCATGGTGACCAACTACGACCAGGAAGCGCTGGCTCTTCCGGGCGCCGATCTGGAAGAAATGAACCTTGTCGGCGGACAGTTGAAAATATCCACCCTGCCCCTGTTCGACGTCCTTCTGGCCGGCGAATACGCCTGGAAAAACCAGAGTCAGGTTTATGGCGGCGACGTGTTCGAGCTCAAACGCCACGACTGGGTCTTCAGCGCCACCGCGCTGTATCCCATTAAGCTCCAGGTTATTTCGCCGTTTCTGGGCGGCGGCTTAAGCTCCCACAGCCTGGGCTATGACTACACCCGCCCGCTGTCGCTGTCGCTCGAAGACAATAACATTTCGGTTCCCGAGGCTGATAACCGTCTCGGCTACCACCTTGTTGGCGGCGCCGAAATCGCCCCGCCCGCATTCCCCTTATCCTTTACCGCGGAGTATCGCTTGAACTGGATTGACACGCCGGTGGAAGTTACCAAGTATAATTCCATCACGGTCAGCGCCAATTTCAAGCTCCCCTAAAAGTTAGTAAAAAAATATCCAAGCTGAAAAAAGGTCCCGACCTTGGTCGGGATCTTTTTTTATATGTGATTGCGCCGCGCCCGGTCATAGACTATCTTATGGCGAAATTTCCACGGAGGTATCTCATGACCAGAAAATACAGTTATTCCAGTATCGACAAATATAACAATTGTCCCCGTCAATACAAGTTCGACAAAATCGAAAAGGTAACGGTTGCAAAAAAACTCACGGCCGATCTGATTCTTGGAAACGCCGTCCATAAAACCCTCGAAAGCCTGTACCGCACCAAACTCAACGGACGGGTCATGCCCCTTGAGGAATTAATCGATACTTATAACCGTCGCTGGGAAGAATCGGATAAATCCAAAATCGTGGTTGTCCGTGAAAGTGATTCTATTGAGGATTTTATCGAAACCGGCCGCATCGGACTTAAAAAATTCTATGACAAATACGCGCCGTTCGACGATGGTCAGTCGCTGATTATCGAGCAATTCGTCGATTTCCCGCTCGATCCCAACGAGCGTTTCCATATTACGGGTAAAATCGATCGTCTGGCCCGCCATGACGACGGGATAGTCGAAATAATCGATTACAAGACTCAAGCGATGCTTCCCACCCAAATTGAACTGGATAATAATCACCAGATGGCCCTGTATTTGATGGCCGTGCGTCATTTGTGGCCGGACTTTAAAACCGTTCGTGCCCGGCAGGTATTTATTCGTCACGGCCTCGAAATGACCGCCAATATCGATGATAACCGTCTGGAAGAAATACGCTATGCAATCTATCAAAATATCCTCGAAATAGAAGACGCCGCCAAAAACGACAATTTCCCGCCCAAAGAAAGCGGGCTTTGCAACTGGTGCGAATATTTTAACTTATGCCCCGCCAAACGCCACCAGATGGCGCTTGAGGGCAATCAGGACGAGCAGTTCGATGAAAAAGTCGGGGAGAAGCTGGCCGAGCAATATATCCGGCTCGACAAGGATATTAAATCTAAAACCGCCGAGCTCAAAGCGCTCAAAGAGGATATCATCCAATTCTGCGAAGAATCCGATCTAACCAAGCTGTATTCAGCCGACGGAGAGGTGAATGTAAGATTTTCCGAAAGCGAAGAATTCCCGTCGAAAACGGCCAACTCCGATGCCTTTCTTAATCTTTCCATCCTGGCTCGAGATGCCGGGCTCGATGAAGTTTTCAAACTCGACCAGAATGTCTTGTACAAAGAGTTTTACCGTGCCGATAAATTACCCCCGGAATTAAAGGAAAAAATGGGAGTTTTTCTGGTCAAAAGGAAAAGCGCTCGGGTAACCACGAAAGCGGCCGCCGACGATGAGGAAACTCAATAAAAAACGGCCCCGACTTTCCGGTCGGGACCGTATCAGCTTGGTTACGTGCTCGTTTTAATGAATATTACTTCTTGGTATTTTTTACCATAAAAACCGGAATGACCTCATTAACCGGCGGCGAAACCATCTGCAGAGTATTGCCCGGGTTGGTGGTGGTAGTGTCAACCTTCAGATCGGGAATTTTGTCGCCGTCAAGCGAAGACACAAAAATGGTAGCGATTCTCCCGTTGCCCGGCTGAAGCGCGGGTACGGAGACACCGATATCGTTAATCAGGCCAATCGTGACACTCTGAATTGAGGTATCGGCGCGGGCGAATTTGACGCGGAAATGTTCGGTTCGGCCGCCCTTGAATATGGTCGAATCGGCCACCAGGCGAAGTTTGCCGGAGGCAAATCTCAACGGAACCGAAATACCCACGATCTCTTCGTCGTTGGTGAGGGAAAGGTTTATACCCCAGTTTTTATCATCGATTTGATACGGCTCGGCATAAAGCGTATCGATTTTGCCGAATTCGTCTTTCTGAGCAAATACGCTCATGGCCAAAATCAAGAGCAATCCCAGCATGAAAAGAGCTGTCTTTTGCAGGCTCATTATACCTCCATCCATTTGATATTAAAGGTGTTACTTATTTACATCGGTATTTAGGCCGATATTTTTATTGTCTTTCGCCGGCACCAGACGATTCCGGAGAATATCTATCAACTCTTCGGCCTTTTGTTCGTTGTTCAGGCGGTGCCGATAAACGGCGGCCGCATTTAGGAGAGCCTTATAACCCACCTCCGTATTGGGGAACTTATCGTAGAGTTTTACCAGAATATCGACCGCTTGTTCCCAGTTTTGATGACGCCGCGCGATTTCGGCCTTAAAGGACAGCGCCGAGGCCTCAATGGTTGTGCCGGGATAACCCCGGGCCATTTTATCGTAAAATTCTTCTGCCCGGTTATACCAGACCTCGGCCAGATTTTTATTATTGGTTTCGCTGTAATGCTCGGCCACAAACAGGTAGGCATTGAACGCGTCTTCGGTAGTCGGGTAATTGTCGGCCAACTGCATAAAAGCCATCTCCGCCCGGGGCCAGTCGCCCAGACGGTTATTGGCCAGGGCGATGTACTTCTGGGGAGCCGGATTGATCCGATAGAAAAACTCATATTGCTTCCGGACAAAATTCATAATATCGAGGCATTTCTGATACTGCCGACTTTCATAAAGGGCCGCGGCCTTGCGCACATATAAATTCGGCAATATCAGGGTATCACTGGTGGTGCCGATTAGCTCGTCGAACATATTGGCCGCCGTTTCATATTTCCGCAACCCGGAAGCCGTGATATTGGCCGCCAAAATTTTCGCCTCAAGCGGCACCTGCCCGGTGGAATCCTTTATCATATATAGCTGGTCAATGGCCTTTTCATGCTGACCGTCATCGGTATAAACCCGGGCCAGATTGCCGCGCGCAGCAGTCTCTAATGCCGTATTTGGCCAATCATTTATGATCCGTAAATAATAATTTTCGGCAGAACGAGTCTCCTGCACCTGCAACAGGCTATCGCCAAGTATTCGATGGATATGTATAATTTCCATCGGAAGATTTAAAACATCCGTTAATATCTTATTCGTATTGTCAACCGGCGGATAAAAAGTGTCTATTATTTCATGGTATATATTAAGGGCCTCGTCCCGGCGACCCTGCCAGTGCTTGGCTTTGGCCAGTTGTAGCCGGGCCGACAATAACTGCCCTCCCTCAAGATTGGTCATGTTCAGCAGTTGACTTAGAATGAAAACCGTGGAATCAAGTTTCTCCTCATTGAAGTATATGCCGCCAAGCCGCACGCTGGCCAGATAAGCGATAGTTTCCAATTCCTGTTTCTGCGCCAGGTTTTTCTCGATCGAAATTGAATCGATATACATTCGACAATAATCGGTAACCTCTAAATAAGCCCGTTTAACCTCGGACCAGGTTTGTTCATCCTGAAGATCCGGCTTGATGGAAGCTTTTTCGAAAAGTTTGTCGGCTCGGTGATATAGCTTTTCGGCGTTAAATCTGATCTGAATGGCATTATCAGAAGAACAGCCAACCGCTATTAAAACGGTAATTAAAAGCAAAAAAAACCTTGATTCCTTGGTCATATGATATCCCTGTTTAAATTATATGGCGTTCCCGTAACCGTAACGGATTATACCATATAAGTTATCGGCGGTTTATACAAACTTGCTTAAGATGGCAAAAAAGCCCAATGGTGTCAAGTAATTGGCAATAAAAAAAGTCCCGACCGGCGGTCGGGACTTTTAAAATCTATGAAACGAATTTTAGGCGTGGCGTCTGCGATAAATACCCAAACCGGCCAGCCCGATTCCCAGAAGAAGCAGGGAGGTCGGTTCCGGAATGAAGTTGTAGGTCTCATTCATAAGATCGTTGCCGCAAGCGAGGGTGTTATGGAAGGATATTGTGGATGCTCCCGAAGCCCCCGCCACCAGACTCATATCGAAGGAAAATTCCAGAACATAGGTATCACCATTTCCCGGCTGAAGATAATCGGTTTCCAGATCATCCCAGAAGGTCATGGTATGGTTGACCATGCCCAGTTCGACACCGCTGGTCATATTCCAGGCGCCGACCGCATTACGGATGGTAGGATAATTATAATAACTGCCGGGAAGATTCGGAATCCCGGTAAAAGAATTTACTTCGTAAAGACGCATGGTTTGCATGTCAATAGCATATTGGGTGCTGGACCCGTCGAACCCGAAGAAAAGGTCTCCAAGGGCATAGCTCTGATGCCAACCCGTCGAATAGGCCGACAGACCGAAGGAGTTGACGATGGCCACATGAGCAATGTTGCCTTCCATCGCAAAATGCAAGCCCTCAAGATCAAACTTTTCGCCACCTTCACCGATATTGCCGGGAGATGGCAGTGAACCGACACCATTGGGATAATAAATCGGCGCGGTATTATTGTTGTGATCGAAAATTTGAGAACCGAAGTCATACATCTGCCAGGCGAAGCCGAAGCTTGACGAGGCCATCAGGCTGATGAACGCGAAAGCAATTAAAACTCGTTTCATTGAAGCACCCACAAATAAAAAAGTTATAGTTATTTTCATGAAAATAAAGCAATTCTCATGCCGCCAAAAGGACATCTTTAAAAAATCGCAACTCCCTGTAAAACAGCAACTTACCTGCACAGAAATGCTTCCAGATTATTGAGCAATCGGAAAATATGCAAATCCTTGCGATTTCTTTGAATAATAAATTAGCCTTTTGTCTGCAAAAAGTTGGGAAAATGCGTGCCATATTTCAAAATAGCCATAAAACCGATGTTGATTCGCTACGCTCCCGATTATAAAAAAAGGAGCCGGAATGAGAAAAAAAAGTCATTTGGCCAATTCCCGAATTGAAACGATCGATTTCGCCAGATTTAAGTCAGGAGTCAAGCTGAATCAGTCCGCCTCAATCATTGGATCCGCCGGAAATACTCTGATTTGGCGCACCGAAGGTGATTGGCAAAATCGGTTCAGAATCGACCTGTATCGTTTTTTGCGTGACAATATCCCCATCTTGAGTGCCTGTATCTGGACCTGGAGTCGCCTGGCCTCGGCGCCGGGCCATTTCGAAATAGAAACCGGCACATCAGAATCACAAAAAACTCGCGGCATCGAGATTCTGGACAGATTATCCGGTTGCATATACCCCTTTGAATTTGACCGGGCCGGGGCGCTGGATTCTTTCCTGCCCCTCTTATTCAGCAGTTTTTTCACCGACGGGGCATTTGCCGGTTTTCTTATTTTACATCCGGATGGCTCCGGAATAGAGCGCTTTGTTCCGGTTGACCCGCGCGAAATCGGTCTGGCGCGTTCGAAATCGGGCATTCCGGTTATTTTCATAAGCACGGCCACAGGCGAAATCCGGCCCGAAGGCGACGATTTTTATTACATCGGGCTCAACGCCGATCTCAATCATGGGCTGGGTAAATCCATTATGCGCTCCGTGCCGTTCGTGGCCTATATCGAACAGCAACTGACCGACGATATGCGCCGCACCATGCACAACAGCGGGTACCACCGCCTGCATGTCAAAATCACGCCTCCGGAAAAAAGCTCCGGCGAATCAGACCGCGCTTATATCGAGCGTATCAACGAGTATTTTGACCAGACCGTGTCGATGATAAAAAAATGTGACCCCGATGATAACCCGGTCACCTGGGATAATGTTCAAATCGATTATGTCGGACCGCAAAATGTCCGGACCGCAACCAATTCATGGTCGATTAATCACCGGGCTATGATCGATGAGATCTGTGCCGGGACCAATCTGTCGCCGTTCCTTCTGGGTTACAGCCACGGGGCCGCCCATAAGTGGGCCGAATTCAAATACGACCTGGTGATGCGACAGGTACAATCGGTCCAGCGTCAAATTGCCCGTTTTCTGGAATGGATGGGTAATATTGAACTGGCCTTGAACGGCTTTAACGGCCGCTGTCGCTTCCTTTTCGAAAACAGCTTAAGCTATCTGGCATCGGAGCAGGCTCAAATCCGTCAGAGCGACGTGGATAATCTTATCAAGCTGTTTTCCCATGGTTTGATATCGAAAGACGACGCCGCGCGCCGGGCCGGAGAGTTGATATAGAAAACATTCTTGACAGGTCTGCCTGGCTCCGCGCCGCCGATGACATCCCCTTCTTCGCCCGCAAGTTCCTGCGCGTCGAGCCGCATCCCGGTCAGATAAAATGGCTCGACGGCAGCCGGACTCCGGAAAACCTGCTGGTAACCGGCAACCGCTGGGGCAAGTCGTTTGCCCAGGCGATCAAAATTATTCATCATGCCGTTTTTCGGGTACGGGACGTCAAATATGATGCCTGCGGCAAGTATCATATCGCTACCGCCTGCATCACCCTCGATCAGGCTCGCATCATTTTCAACACGGTTGTGCGCATCCTCAACAGTACCTGTTGCATTGACGGCCTGATTAAAAAGTACACAGTGACGCCCTACCCCCGGTTGATACTGGACAACGGGGCGATCATCGACGCCCGTTCGACACAGCGGCGCGGGGAATATCTGCTCGGCAACGATTACGATTTCTTTGTTTATGACGAGGTCGCCTTTGACCCCGAAGCCGAGTATGTCGTCAATGAGGTTATAAAGATGCGTCTGGCCGACCGCCGGGGCAAACTGGATCTCGTGTCCACACCCAACGGCCGCAACTGGTTTTATCGCAAGATGCAGGAGTTGTCGGCGCGGGGGAAAGACGCCTACGTCCAATCGGGCGATTCCCGCAAAAACCGCCATATATCAAGAGAATACCTTGACACCCAGATAAAATACTTGAGCGACAAACGCGTCGCCCAGAACATCATGGGGCAGTTTGTCGACAGCGGGGGCGAAATCATCCCCGGACGATATATCGACGCCGCCCTGATGCAAAATCCGGTGTCGCATTCGGAAAATCGGGAAAATACCCATAAGTACTATATCACGGGCTGGGACCTGGCCCGCAAAAAAACGGCGACGGTCGGGATAACGGTGCAACTTGAACGGGATACTGCTCGGGTGGTCATGGTCCAGCGCCTCCGTCAGTGGGACTGGAATATCATATTGCAGAAAATCCGCGAACAACAAAGAATGTATCCGGGGCGGCTGATTATCGACGCCACCGGGCTGGGCGACGTTGTTGTCTCGCAACTCGATGATTTGAATCCGACGGCTTTTATTTTTTCGCCCAAGTCCAAAGCCGAACTTCTGACCAATGTCGAAATGATGCACGCCATGAAGCGGATTAAATATGCACGCTGGGAAATGGCCGACGACAACGGGCGGGCCTGGTCGCTCGAGGATGACCTTCGTTCGGCCCGGTGGGATGATAATAATACTTGTGACGGTCTGATGGCTCTGGCGCTTGCTTTATGGCCATTGCGCAAATCATGCACTCCGGCTATTGCACCGAGAGTCGGAACGATTTAAAGAACACTGCCGACGGACTCGCCGAAAGTCAGGCACATGGCGGTGATAAATACAATCAAACCGACCATCAGCTTGAGGATTTTCGATCTTTTCTTGGCTCGATAAACTATCATACTCTTTTCCTGTCAGAATTATATTCCGAACTCCCATACTGCAAGAGCTATGCCCGTTCGTGTTTCGGTTCGTGCGGTATCGTAACATTATGACAAATAACAAGTTGCCGCCCACTGGAAAAATTCCGAAGTATGTCCGGGCAGTCTTCCCGTGAAATTGCCTGCATAAATTTGCGCCGGCCAAATCGATATCGACTTGATGGTAAAACTGCCGGTCACCTTTGGTAACGGAGGTGTTATGAAAGAATTAATCGGAAAGATGACGGTTTCCCTGGCTCGTGACGAGCAAAGTGGCCACGATGAACTGATGGCAATTCTCAATGCCAATATCAAACCCCCGAAGCCGATCGAATCGTCGATGGTGTACATCCGAGCCATGTATATCGTTTCGGATAGGGTCAATAGCTATGGCGGACGATTCCCGGCCGAAGACCATGACCGCCTGGCCGAACTTCTGATAGATTCGCCGGTGCTGGTCGGACACCGCAAAGACAGTCTGCCCATCGCCCGGAATTTCCACGCTGAAAAAGTCGTCCGCGACGGCGCCAACTGGATCAAAGTATATTTCTACTGGCTGAAAAACGCCGATGGGGGAGAAAATCTTCGCCGAAACATCGACGCCGGAATTTACAAGGAAGGTTCGATCAGCTTCGTGTTCGCCCTGCCGCAGTGTACTATCTGCGGCCGCGATATTCGCGACTGCCCCCATCAGCCGTTTGTGAAATACAAAACCCCGACCGGCATGGTCACGGCCGCCTTCAATTATCGAAAAATCGAACGGGTGCTGGAAACGTCGCTGGTGTATCGCGGGTCGGTCGAAAACACGTCGATTGAAAAAGCCCTTGCTTTTGACCGGTCCCCGGAAAAGCCAACGGGCATAACCGAAAATTGTTACCCGTCCCGGCGCCGATTTATAATCTGGGATCCCGCTTCTCTTGACCCGGAGAGCGAGTATCTGGTTTTCCCCGCCTATGAGTCAATCCCGATTTTCGCCTTTGTCAAAGATAACATGACGCAAATCCGGACATACTCCGGACGAGTTATCGAATCCATTCAATTACGGAAATACCTCGCCCAACTGACGTGGCCCGACGGCGCCTATGTTCTCGACGCCCGTCTTATCGGATATCGCGGCAAAGAACGACAACCGTTGGTCGAATTATCGAAATATCTTCATGACGTTAAATCAACGGTGACTCGGGTAGAGCTCAAATTGTACGATATTATTTCGATAGAGAATATCAACTTCGAAACCGCGACGGGGCGGGAACGCCGCGCCGCCTTGACCATGCTATTCGACAAAACCGATGGCCTGTTGCCGAAATCCGTAATTTGCCGGGGGGCGCAACTGGCGACGGCTTTGGCCGATGTAACCACCCGCCTGGGCTGCGAAATATTCGGCTATGATAATTCCGATCGATTCCTGCTGACCCACCGTAAACTGATTACCGCCGAAACCAATAACACTCCGGAGAAAAAAACAAATACCCGTTCACTGTTCTGTCTTATCGATGGTCAAAAACGAAATATGATTTCGGAAATGTCGTCACCATCGCATACAATGACGGATGGCACGGTTATTCTCGAAGTTAACGCACTCTGTGAAAGAGATAACCGCCTTGTGGCGCTCCACCCCAGGATTATTGACCGGTCGGACTATTTCGATGGCATCGATGACCTTGCCTTTGTAACACGTGATTCCCGCCATGCCCGTAATCAAAATCAATACTCTCTGTGCAAAAGCGCCGAAGGCGTCTTTCTGGAGTTGACTCTGAAGGGGACGAAGAAAACTCTTAACATATATAATTATTCGACTGACAGGTTAAAACAGGGGCGGCGTTTCTTTGCCCATGATGAATCCATTCCTGCTCATCGGACAATGGCGCTTTTGGGCCGGGGCAGGGTGGAAAATATGGCGGAATCGGCCGGCCGATTGAAATTGAAGCTGACCGGGCCATTGGACGGGGCATATTTCATCCGTCCGGCAATAATCAAAGGCCGCGCTTGTTTCCTGTTCGGAAGGGAAAAAGATTCATGAGCGATACATCCCTCAAAATCGACTGGCCGACCTTATTGAATCGGCACCTGGTAAATTTCATCGTCATGCTCTTCGGTCTTTCTGCCGCCTATTTCACGACCATTGGAAGCATCAAAGCCGAATTGGCCGCAAAAGCCGAGACGGTCCTGGTCAACACTATCGACCAGAGACTGGCGCAGATGGAAGTCCTTATCCGGGAAGGTTTGATTAATAAAGATGATTTTTTCAAATTCCAGAACAGTGTCGAAAGCCGCCTGGCCCGGATAGAATCGCATCTAATCGAAAACAAGGGAGACAAAAAGTGAATTCTGCGGATACCCTCAAAAACGAGATTGAGCACCTTCTGAATAATCTGAAAAGCGAAGCGATCAATGCCGTCGATTTCGACCGGGTCGGCGAAATGCTTGAAGGATTGCAGAGCCTGCTTTGCGACTACGACAGGGTCGTCGCCGAGCTGGAGCTCCTCAAACGCGATTATCGCCGCCGCATCACCGGTATGCTCAAGGCCGTGATGGCCGGTCGGACCAGAGACGGCGACGCCGAACTGGCCGCCGTCCTGGCCGACGATAATCATGCCTTCGACGGGGCCGAACTGCTCGAACTGCATAAAATGGTTTCGGCGCGATTTCGGGATTGTTTCCCCGCCAGCTTCAAATATGCGACGGGATGGGCCGGAGTATCTTACCGTAGAAAAAACTGGATGGATCATAAACTGTAACCGCGGGGGACCACCCCTCCGGTCATGCGGGGCGACGCCTCGACCGGTAATACATAATACGGAGGAAAACCATGACAATTCGCAAACAAAACCTGGAAACCATTGCGCCGATCCTGGCGACTTTCAAAATTCATCAGACCGCCGGCATCGATGATCTTAAAGACGACGATATCGGTTGTGCCGTCTGCCTGACCGGAAACAACGAAGTCGGTCCCTGTGCCAACAATGCTATTCTGCTGGGAAAACTGGTCGCCCTGACTCTGACCGACGGCGACGACGGTGAACGTCTGGCGACAGTGCAAATCGGCGGCATCTGCCGTCTGCCCATCACGACCACCTATCCGAGCATCGGCAACCGGGTTGTCGGCGGTGCCGGCGGAACGGTCAAGCAGGCCCCGGTTTTGACCGGGTATGACCCGGCTGGCGGTAATATCGCGCGCGGGACCGTCCTCGACGTCCAGGGAACAACCGATTGCACCATACTTTTGAATTAAGGAGTCAACTATGGATTTTAACACTTTTTTGAATTCACCGGCCGTTTTAAAGCAGGATTATGAAGTCGCCGACCCGCTTTCGGGCGGGGCGGTCGATTTAAGCCGCGCCGCCGAACTGAAAATCGACCGCGATACTTATCTCGAAGCCGACAGCCGCGGCTTGAGCTTGAGCGAACTGCTGGAAACCGATGAGTATGACCCAACCCCCGAAGGAGCGCCGCTCGACGCCTTCGAACGACAACTGGCTCTGGCCGGAGTCAAACTGGGCGGGAAAAACCCGACTACGGTCGAGCAGTTCTATCAGAAAGCATCGGCCCTTATGCCCGAGTTTATCCTGCGCGAAATCCGAAAAGGCATGGCGATGCGCCCCGAACTTTCGCGCCTCATCGCCAACACGACCACCGTCGCCAGTAACCGTTACACCCCGTTTCATATCGATACTTTGGCCGCCGACCGCCTGTCCCTGCGGCCGATCGGCGAAGGCGCCGATATCCCCCACCTGCTGGTTACCGAGCAGAACCATGCCATCAACGTCCCGGAGTACGGCCTCGGTTTAAAAGCCAGTTACAAAGCCCTGCGCTACCGCACTACGGCGCAATTCCGCGTCCTGCTGTGGTACATCGGCTTCAAGCTTCAGACCGACAAGATCGGGCTGGTCGTCGATTGCATCATCAACGGCGACGGCAACGACAACGCCGCCGGCGTCATCAATACCGCCGTGTCGGGCACGCTTGATTATGATGATCTGGTTACCCTCTGGTCGCAGTTCGCGCCGTTTGAGATGAACACCCTCATTTGCCCGGTCGGCAACCTCAAGACGATTCTAACTCTGGATGAATTCAAGGACCCCATGGCCGGATATCGCTTTCAAAGCAAGGGCGAACTGTTCAGCCCGCTCGGATCGTCGCTCGTGCGTTGCGACAACATTTCCGCCGACCTTGTAATCGGGCTGGATGCGCGTTTCGCCGTCGAGGAAGTCATCACCCAGCCGCTGACGGTCGAGTACGACAAGATAATCGAACAGCGTTTCGAAGAAGCGGTGATTTCCGAAGCGGTCGCCTATGCCAGGGTGATCCGGGAAGCCGCCGTGATTCTGGACGTCGTTCATGCTTAATCACTCAACGGGGTCCGGCCGCACCGACCGGACCCATTTAAAAAACTATGCGAAATTTTATAGTTAATTCATCAGCCACTTTCAAAGCCGGGATAAGTCCGAACAACCGGATTTTTAAAGTCGCATCGGGTCCCTGCGCCGGTCGGTTGGCCATGGTTATGGCGACCTCGGCCAATACCGTCGAAATCACATACGCCGACTATCCCTACAATATCTGGTCGGTCCCGGAAACCATGATTTCCGACAGCGCCGATTATCCCTTCGATGCCGTCATGAGTTCTTCCGGCGATATTTATATCGCATATACGCTTATATCCGGACACGACCTGGTTCTGCGCAAACTCACTTTCAGCCTGGGCGGGTGGCACGCCGGCGCACTTCAGACCGTATATAACGGCGCCGAATGCTTTTATCCCTCGATTCTGATCGAAGCCCCCGAAAAACTGTGGATATCCTTCAGTCGCAAGGTGGACACGCAGTTCTGCGTGAATGTCAAGTGTTCGGTCGATGACGGCGTCACCTGGAACGGCGGATCGGAAGACCCCGGAACGGCCCTGTCATCGCCCGGAGACACCGCTTATTCCCGGCTCATTATATTCGGCATGTTTTTGCACGCCATTTACACGCTGGGCGGAACCAAACTGGCCCTGCGCCGAAAACATTTGAGTACCTCGACCTGGAATTCGGAACAGGAGGTCGCCGAAGGCATCGGATTCGACCACGAATTCGACGTCGCCCCGTCCGAAAACGGCCGCCTGGGAATCGTCTTTGACGACGGTCAGGTGAAATTCCGGGAGTACGACGGCAGCGGGTGGACGGGTATATCGATTATCGATGAAAACGGCGGCATTTTTCTCCAAATCAAATACTTCGACAATAACCCTTATCTCATCTATCTGTCGTCGCTCGGAAATAACCAAAACATGATTCTTTATTCGCGTCGTCTGGCCGGATCCTTCACCGCCCCGACTGCCCTCGATTGCCGCAAGAAAATCCTCGACCGCGTATTGTGCTACCATGCCGGTTCGGGGACTTATGAAGACCGGACGCTGGCCGCGGCCGACGAAACCACGGGGGACGTTCTCCATTCGCAATCGTCCTCGCTGGTCGCCGCCGTCGGCGACGCGCTGTATCTCGGCATGGATGATAAGTACAATTACTTTAAATTAATATTAAGCACGGCCGGTTCCGGCGGTACCGTCGAATGGCAGTATTTCAACGGCCAGGACTGGACCGGCATTGTTCCGGCCGGGGGCACCTGTGCCTTCGACGATCTCAACCGGGAACTCCTTTTGTGGAATGACTATGCCTCGATCGCGAACGATTGGCAGAAAAAAACCGTCGCCGGGCATTACCATTTCTGGATTCGGGCCCTGGTCTCGTCCGATTTCAACACGCCTCCGGTCGGAAGGCAGCTGACCGCCATCCCCGGCACCGGCGCGGTGCAGATACTGGAGCAATAAATGTCGTACACGAATCCCGATCTGGTGAAAAGCCATATTCGTCTCGATGATATGAAAATATCGTCTAACCGTGACTATCCGCTGACCCTGACCGGAACCGAATGGGCGGACTTGCCCGGCGAAGCCATAAAGGAGGCGGGCGTCGTGGTCAAAGCCGCGTCTGGCGTGGAACCGTACTACGAACGCATTACCCTGACCGACGTTCCCATCGTTTTATCGGGTGGCCCGGCCGTGCCGCAGTCGGTGGCAGTGGCCTCGGATTCATCGCTGGGCAGGGTATATGAAGAAAACGTCGATTACATGATTGACCTTTCCGGATGTACCATCCTGCGGCTGACCGACGGAGCCATTGCGCCCGGATCGGTCCTTTCGATCTGGTACTTTCCGTACCAGACATATACCGAAAATCAGGACTACCAGGTCGATTATCTCAATGGCCGCCTGCGACGTCTTTCCGGAAGTGCTATCAATTCCGGACAGAGAGTGCTGGTCGATTACGATCTGTCACCGTCGGCGCGCGAAGACAGCATTATTGCGGCGGCGGTGAGTCATGCCAACGGTATGATCGAAGCGCGGGTCGACCCGGCCGGAAAATTCGGCGCCAGCCCGATTTTGCAGAGCGCCGCGACCTTTCTGGCCGTATCGCTGGTCTGCCGCATGGCCGCCGCCATCGACCTCGGTTCCGGTTCCGCCACCCGCCAGAACGCACCCGCCTGGCTGTCTCTGGCCGAATCGTACCGCCGCGATTTCGATGAATTGATCAAAAACTTCCACCCCGACTCCGGGCGCCTCAAACCGCCCATTCTGACATAGGAGGCAGACATGAATTCTTTGATGTACCTGCGCGGTCGTCGCATGTGGGTTGTTCGCGACTATATCGTCTGGGGTTTGAAAGACGACGCCGAAGTGCTTTATCTCGGAGTCGAGACGGTTAACTCGGTCGGACGACTCATGTTCGGGTCATCCATAATCGGCGGCCTCGAACAAAAAGTCAATTTTGGCGATCTGGTGGACGGAAAAGGCAATAATCTGCCCGAAACCATCAACGCTCCCCGCATCATATTCCGCCCTCGTGGTAAGTACAACGTCTTTCTGATCGGCGACGAAAGCGCCACCGGCTTCCGTGTCGCTCGCGACCCATCGGCCCCGGGTCCGGTCACCGCCGACCTGTTTATCTTTGAGATGGGGAACTGACTGGTATGGCGGCGGATAAAAAGAAACCAAAACCGGAAAAATCGATTAGCGATCTGGAAATGCTCGATGACATACGCAACAAACTGTATGATGACTTTAACGATAATTTTCCCAAAAAGAAAGTAGGTGAATTAGTGAAAGTGATCCAGCTCAAAAACAAGTTGACCGTGACGAAAAAGTCGAGAAAAAATCTCTGGGATATGGTCGAGGACGTTCGCCGGGAAAAATTCGGAGGCAAAAGCGAAGAAAAAGCCGGAACCACGGCCCCCAAAAATGGAGAGAAAAAGGACTGATTATATCGTGCCGGAAGATAATTACATGAATAAAATTGTGAAAATAATAATCGTTCCGCTGGTGCTCGTTCTTGCCTCGGGACCGGTTCGCGCCCAGTGGGATTTCTTCATCAGCGGAACCGACACGACCGACTGCAATGATACCTATCTCCGTTCCAACCAGCCTTCCAATAACTATGGTCTCGATGCCACCATGCTCTTCGGCTCGCAGTGGAACACTATGACCCTGCTGATCGAATTCCCGCATTTGCCCGATTCTCTGGCATTGCCGGCCCATTCCGGTAATATCGACAGTGCCTTGGTCGGCTTCGTCTGCACCGGGGCCGTGGAATCGGGCGATACCTTGTCGATGAAGGCATACACCCTTAAACGAAACTGGAGCGAAAACCAGGCCACCTGGAATAATTATACTACCTCAAGTGGCTGGCAGATACCCGGAGCCAAAGGTAGTGACGACCGTTTCGATGACGCTTCCGATGATACTTTGACTTTGCACTCCGGCAATACCGGCGCGCTCGATACCGTTTATATCCGGTTGGGCGAAAATTTCGGAGAAACATATCCTGCGGCGGTACTGGAAATGTCCTATGAAATTGGCACCGAGGGGATATACCTGGGTTTTTATTCCTCGGACCATTCCTCGGCGCCCGGCCCTTTTTTGCATGTCTTCGGCGGCGGTGCCGGCGGGGGCGAAGATGAAACGCCGCCCGACGCCTATGATTCATTCGATATCATAGCCATCCTGAATCTCAATCCCGATTCGGTGCGCCTTGCCGTCGGTGCGGTCGATTCTACCGACCTCGACCGGACAATCATACGCTGGGATACAGCATCCATCCCCGATGATACGACGGACGGGTATTCTCTGTATGCCGGAACCGCCCTGGAAAATGACACCAGCGATTATCTTCTGGCCGTCACCTGGCCAAACTGGGTCTATTTTTCGATATTCGCCCTCGATGAAGCGGGTAATGCCTCGTCCGTCGTCAGCGATTCGATATATTTTCCCGGCGGTGGCGAGGGTGGCGCAACGACCGGCCGCACCAATCGCATGTTCGAATATCTCGTTTCAAAACAGGAGAAGATGACCCGATGAAAAAAATTATCCTCTTTATGCTTATCGTTATCCTCAATTCGGATGCAACTGTGGCCGACCCCTATGATTACGGCGAAACCGTCCCGATAACGTTTGTCGTGCCCGATACCGCCGACGGCGAACCGATAACACCCGATTCGATTAAAATTTCCATTTACCGCCAATCCGGTACTACGCCCGTTGTTACACCGACCGACATGACCAACTGGAACACGAAAGCCGGGGAGTACTACTACAATTTCATCACCCCGGACTCCGGCGGGGTTTATACTCCCCGCGTCAACTGGGGAGCGCAGGGCAAGCAGTACGTTCTCTGGCTGGATAATATCCATGTGGCCCATACATTCGACGCCACCGCCGATACGATATTCGCCAATACCGTGAAAATCGGGGGCAGTATGACGGCGGCGGCCAACACCAAATCATTTTTCACCGGGACCGGCCATGCCGACGGCGTTGTCCTGTCGGCCAAAAGGCTGTCGCTTGTTAACAACGATGCCAATGCCGCCTTTTATGTCTATAACACGGGTGGAACCGCCGCCAAATTTTATACCGACCATGCCGCGTCCGGTGAAAACTGGTCCTACGGTCTGGCCCTCTTGTCCGGCGCCGGTCAATCCGCCCCCCTGCGCATACTCGGCGCCGGCAGTTATACCGGGGCCTATGGCAACCTTCAGGGATCGGTGACGTCGGTCATCGATTCCGTTAAGGCGCGGGCGAACGTCCTGTCCATATCCGATGATGCCGTCGCCGCGGAAAACCTGGAATACCTGCTCGACGGTTCCGGCCATACGCACGGTGTAAAGCTTTCGGCATCGCAATTGAAATTGAGTGGCAATTACCTTTATGAAGGCGCCCTGCACGTGGAAAACAGCGGCGGCAATGCCGGCTATTTCAAAACAACCTCACCGGTCGAGGGGTCCGCCGGACTGTACTTATATGGTGACAACAACAGCGATAATCTGTTCGGATTGAACGTCGTCGGTGATAATCCCGGCGGCGACGCCCTCGGCGACTGGAGCGGTATGATCACCGCCAAAGCCGTCAACGCCGCCGGACAGTATCTGGCCGTAACACCGGCGCACTGGTCCGCCTCTGACAGCGCCGCCTATCAGGGCGAAGCTTCCGGTCTCGGTGTCGGCGATATCTGGAACTACTCTGGTCGCACTATCGAAGGGGGATGGGTCGATTCCAATAAGACCGAAACGGGTTCGGCGATAGGCGATGGTATGTATGCCCGCACACTGGTCGTCATCGACAGCGCCGCGCATTGCCCCGTGCCGGGCGTTCGTCTGGCGGTACGGTCTCCCGACCAGACCATCCTCATAACCGGCGGCATAACCGATGCCACCGGCCGTGCGTTCTTCAATCTGGACACCGGAGAATTCCTGGTGGTCGCGCTGGCCCCGTCATACATTTTCGAGCCGTTCGATACCATTACCGTTTTGGGGCCCGGTTGCGACAGCCTCTATGGTTTCCCCTTCGATCCCGGTTGCCCCGCCGAACCGGATTTGTGTCGGGTGTACGGTTATATCTATGACATCACCGGCAATCCTGAAATAGGCGCCGAAATACAGGCCCGATTGAGTGCCGGGGCCCGACGTTTCGGCGGCGCCGTCGTATCCCCGCTGATGCAGAAAACACATGCCGACAGTCTGGGCCGTTTCTTTCTGGACCTGATCCCCAGCGCCCTTCTGAACCCTGATTCGCCCGCCTATGAAATCAGCATAACCCTGTCGGACGGCACGATTTTGCGCGAAAACATTGTTGTCCCTGATCAGAAAATGTGGCAATTAACCTGGTAGAAGAAAGGAGATAATCATGACATTGGCACTGATTCCCATTTTGAGTTCCGTCCTGGAATTTATCGCCGATAATATCATCAACCTCGCCGGCGGTGTCGGCGCGCTATTCATGGTCATTCTGGCCTATCTGGCCCGGACTTATCTGGTGCCCTTTTTGAAGTTGGAGCATCGTCGTCGTTATGCCGTTTATATCGCGACCATCGCCGATGAAGTGACCGATGATTTGGTCCGGCGTTACCCCGACAGGCAATGGCTGAAGTACCTCGATCAGGCCGTCGATAAAATCATCGAAATTTGCAACATCGACCGGGATATCGCCGAACGCGCCGCCAGCGCGGCTCTTTCGCGCAAGTAAAAATGGCCGCCTCGCTTTGACGGGGCGGCCATTATTTTTTATCAATAAGCCGGGGCCGTGATTGTTCCGTAAACGTAACGGATAATATAGACGGCGTCGGCGATATCGATAAAGCCGTCGCCGTTGGCATCGGCCCGCCCTTCACCGCCCACCGGCGGAAGGCCGTCCCGGAACAGGTAATCGATCAGATACAAGGCGTCGCCGATATCGACCGCGCCGTCGCCGTCATAGTCGCCCTTGACATAATTGCAGTCGTACTGCAAAAGCACGGTAGTCGTCGCCGACAGTTTGGCGGCATCATACGCCGTGGCCGACAGAAAATACAGAGAATCTTCGCTTAAACTGTAACTGTTCCAGACGAACGACCAGCCGTTGGCACTATTTTTGTCCGTGCCCAGATACGTCCGCTGTACCGTTTGGTTATAACCTCGAATCGTGAAAATGAGGTCGATATCATGCCAGCCGTTATTGTAGTACAACCGGGCCGTTGTCGCTCCGTTTTGCAGGTGTGTCGTAAGCAATTGGCCGGTGACGGGATCGGTGACCTTCACCGAAAACCGCCCGGACAGATCCGCCAGGCCGGTTATTCCCGCCAGCGTAACATAGATTCCCGGAGTTCCCGACAAAGCCAGAACGACAAAGCTTTCCCGCTCCTGAAAATGGTTGCGGATAACCGCGCACACCGGGTTGCGGACCACGTCGAGCCTCAATTCGCCGCCGTGAGTCAGGACGTATTGATTCAAACCGAGATAAAACCGGTCATCATAAGTCCCGCCGTACTTGACTGTCTGCATGGCCTCCGCCAAACGCTCCACGACGGTGTCGATGGGCAAAACCGACGTCCCTTCGCGCATCAGGTAGGTATATCCATGGTCGAAAAAATACTGCACGGCCGTGGCCGCCGCCACCGGTCCGCAATAGTACTGACCAGAAGTGCCGCCGTAATTGCTTTGATTGAGTCGGATAACCGGAATTTCGTAATTGAATTCTGCGTTTCTCTTTTCGAAAACGACGCTGTCGATGTTTTCGTCCTGGGTTTGCGTGTTGATCGTCAGTGGGGTGCAAAAAGCCTGGCCTGAAGTCAGGCCGGTAAATTGCACCACGGGCGGCGTCGGGTCAACCATCACCAGATGCGAATCGACGTCCGTGCGTCCGAGCGTATCGAGAACCCTGGCTCTCAACCAATACTTGTTTTCCGGCAAAACCGTATAATCCCAGAGAATGCTGTAGCCGTCACCGGTCCCGGCCGGACTGACCCCGTTGCGCAGCATGCGCGTGCCGTCAAAATCATAACCGATCAAATTCCAGCCGCCTGTTATACTGCGATAGTCAAAGGCCATATAATTGATAATGGGGCTCCCGGAAACCTCCGCCGCCCACAGTCGCGGCTGCCCCAGAATCAACTCATTGTTCAGAGGTTTGAGTAAAACCGTGGCCGGTTCGGGATGCGTCGTATCGCCGCCGCCACCGCCGCCACCACCACCGCCGCCACCACCACCGCCGCCACCGGTTGTACCATACGAAAACAGGAAGATTCTCCCGGGGAAATCGAAGTAATCATTATCGGTCAGATCGATATAACCGATGGATTCGTCCCAAATATTGAACGTGGCACATTTTACCGGGGTTGCATCGGTCACCAAATCGACGAACGTATAGGGATCTTCGAAATCGATATAAAATCCGACAAAATATGGCCCATTGACCGAAACCGGTTCGTCCAGCGGGATCGTGATTTCATACAAATCCGCCGCCGGAATCGGAATGGCATACGACGAGGAAATCGACAACATACTGCCGGGCACGGGGCAACCGGCTATCGAATTATCCACCGATTCGACGTCAACCGAAACATATATATTGCAAGCCTGGTAAAAATACAAAACCATGGAGACTTCCTCGACGGTAAACGGATACGGGTCGGTGCAGGTTTGCGACGGGTTCTGGTAGCTTTTATAAAGCTCCGCCCCGACCACCCAATCCGATATGAGCCAGGTCATTTCTCCGTTATGCAGGACGGTACAGGCAACGGCCGCCGCCAAATGTTCGAATCCATTCAGGCGAATGACTTCCGCGGCCTTATCCAGTGGTTTGGCACAGGCGCCTTTTTTGGCCACCGCGGCCGACGGGGATGAAAATGAAAGTATAGCAATAACCGCATATATCGCCAATCTGATTACCATCGACGGGTGCTCCCATTTATTTTTATATCTTTCTATTGATATCGAAAATTTTTTTGATAACTTGACGACACTGCCCTGTAAAGGCCAATAATATGGGCGCTACGCCTGTTTATGTGCAGGAATTGGACACTGATTATGACCGAAATCCGCAAAAAAAACGAAACCCAAAAACCGGACTGGCTCAAGGTAAAAGTCAGACTTGACGGGCATTACCTGGTGGTTCAGTCGCTCTTGAAAAAGCACAATCTGCACACCGTCTGCCAGGAAGCCAATTGCCCCAATCGCGGCGAATGCTTTTCCAGCGGAACCGCCACCTTCTTGATAATGGGACCCAACTGCACCCGACGGTGTCGCTTTTGCAATGTTGCCGGCGGGGCCGTCGGACAGCTCGACCGCGAAGAACCCCAACGGGTCGCCAAAACCGTGAAAATCATGAAACTCAAACACGCCGTTGTTACTTCCGTTACCCGCGATGACCTGCCCGATGGCGGGGCCGGGCATTTTGCCGAAGTCATTCGCGCCATTCGTGCCCGATGTCCCGGCACGACCATCGAAGTCCTGACGCCCGATTTTAAGGGGGCGTTGCCGGCCCTTAATGCCGTTTTTGCCGAACGCCCCGAAGTTTTTAATCATAATCTGGAAACCGTGAAACGATTATATCCCGAAGTACGGCCGCAGGCATTTTATGACAGGTCCCTGGCCGTACTGGCCGCGGCCCGTGCTTATGGAGATATAGTTGTCAAGTCGGGTCTCATGGTCGGTCTGGGAGAGACCGTAGAAGAATTGGCCGACGCCTTCGACGATCTGGCGCACGCCGGGGTGGAAAGCCTCACCATCGGGCAATACCTCGCCCCGTCGAAAAATCACCACCCCGTCGTGAAATACTATCACCCCGATGAATTTTCTTCCCTGGCCGTAGTCGCCACAAAGGCCGGAATCAGGCAGGTTTTTGCAGGTCCTTTGGTGCGTTCTTCTTACCATGCCGGTGAGCAATTTCGTGCATGATGGGATTTAGCCCATATCCCGCTTTTTTTTGATACAATTCCTTCGACCCCCCTGATAGCCCACCTGTTCCGGTCGATAATGGTGTAAAGGACTATGATGCTTTTGAGATTTGCAGCTTTTATGATTTTGCGACAGGAGACAACATGAAAAATATCATGGTCGTCGATGACGAAATTTATATCTGCAATATAATACTCGAAGCGCTGGGTGATTTCCGGGACTTCAATGTCCGCAAGTTTTCCGACCCGGTCGCAGCCCTCGACCATCTGGATAAACACAGCATCGACCTGGTCTTGACCGATCTCGTCATGGGCGATCATTCCGGCGTCGAAATTCTGGAAAAAGCCCTCGCCAATCATCCCGACTGTATCGTCATTCTCATGACCGGATACCCGACCGTCAAAACGGCCATTTCGGTTCTTAAAAAAGGCGGCTACGATTACCTGGTCAAACCGTTCAAATTGGAAGACCTGACCGCAACCATTAAACGGGGCCTCGACCACCAGGAAGTCAGACGCGAAAACGTCGCCTTGCGAAGCCAGGCGGAACTGCGCAAGATTTCCGAAGCCATGGCCCGTGGCGTCGGTTTCAATACCGTTCTGGAGATGATCAACAAGACCCTGTTGCAGCAGTTGCCCGCGACCGCGGCCTCCATCCTTTTATATGATAAAAAACAACACTCCCACCGTCTGAAGTGCATCGGCGGTGAATACGACGACCCCTCCATCGAAGAATTTCTGAACGGTCGGGTATCCCATGAACCCGTTCAGCGTAGTCGCGAGGACGTCTATTGCGATAGCTTCGATATCATTAAGAACAATATACCCTGTCGCCGTACTATTATCTCGAATCCATTGATTTCCAAACGGGTTTTGCTGGGGCATCTAAACATCGTATACGATCACCCCTTTAAACAGATTACTCCCGGCCAGATGCACCTCATTTCGCTTCTGGCCTCCCAGGCCGCGTCGGCGATGGAGTCATCACGATTGATATATAATCTCAAACGCTCCTATCTTCAGACCATCGGCGCCCTGGCCAATGCCATCGAAGCCCGTGACAATTACACGGCCGGACATACCGACCGTGTGTTTTATCTCGCCGAAATACTGGCCGAAAAACTGGGCTGGGATAAACGACGTATTAATCAACTCAAAACGGGATGCCGCCTTCATGATATCGGCAAAATCGGTATCCCCGACGGCATTCTCAACAAGCCGGGACGACTTGACGACGATGAGCGCGTGATCATGCAACAGCACCCGATCCGTGGGGCGGCCATTCTGGGACAGGTCCCGTTTTTAAAGCCGATTATTCCATATATCCTGTGCCATCATGAACGCTTCGACGGAACCGGGTATCCCAATGGCCTGAAAGGGAAGGAGATCCCGATCGAAGGACGATTGCTGGCCGTCGTCGATACCTTCGATGCCATCACGTCCAACCGACCCTATCGACAGGGCAAGTCGCATGAATTCGCCCTCAAGGAACTTCGTGAACACGCCGGGACGCAGTTTGACCCTGAATTGGTCAAGCTCTTTCAGAAAGCGTACGAAGAAGGACTTATCAACCGGGCTATCAAAAAAGGCGATGAAGCCGTCAAAATGGCCGTGTCCCCGGTCACAGTCTGAATGGAACCGGCACAAAGCACAGTATAAAAATCAAAATCGCCGCCACACCCATAATAGCCGTCGATTCCGGCAACTTCTGCGAATCATCAAGAGTCGGCGGGTGCTTCAATCCGAATATAAACGTCAGCGCTCCGAACAACCACCAGCCCGGCCACCAGAATCCCAGAACCAGCATAATCGCCAGAAATACATAACTGATGGCATATTGCCGCCGCCCCACCATGCCATATACGATATGTCCGCCGTCCAGCTGACCCAGCGGCAATAAATTGATGGTCGTGATCAGAAGTCCGACCCATCCTGCCAGCGCCGCCGCCGGCAGAGCGTAATCATACCCGTCCGGCAACGGGCCGACAATCAGGTTGGCCATGAACTTGATCAGCAGCGAATCACCCAGCGTGAGACCGCCCCCGGCCGGGATGACCACCGCCTTCTGCAAACCATAGATTAAAACCATGATGGCCATGACAAATCCCGCAATCGGTCCGGCCGCGCCGACTTCGATTAAATCGCGACGGTTGCCGAACGGCGAACGGGATTTGATTATCGCCCCGAAGGTCCCGACAAAATTGGGCGCGGGGATAAAATATGGTAGCGACATCAGTATCCCGCGCCGCCTTCCCGCCAGATAATGCCCGAACTCGTGGAAGAGCAATATCAGGATGAGGGCAACCGTGAATTCCAGACGGTCATACAGGAATTCCGCCGACATTATATCGGCGAAACTCAACCGGGTATAAAAAAGCGGCGCGAAAAACATAGTCAATAACGTTACCAAAAACAGGATGGCGTTCAACGGGGGGATGCGCCGATGCCAGGGTAGTTCCGCGACGCTGATCAAATAGCCCGGCACGTCTTCGCGGGAAGCCGCCTTAAACCCGATCGTCTTGAGCCGACGTCTTAATACCTGAAAAGCATAGGCCGGGTCCTTTCTGGGTAATACCCGAAAAATCAGGCTGTCACCGTGATGATAAATCGCCCCGACGTCATACAGGTCGATCATGTGATAGTATATCGTATGCGATATAGCGTCCGGTTTATTCATATATCCTGCGGCTGCTTTCGGTTCCGGTCCTTGGTTTTATAACACCTTAAAAATACTCCGGTTCATTGCCGCCGGGCAAGAGTATTCCGATTCGAAACCAAAAAAAAGGAGCAAGGTCAAAAGACCTTGCTCCAAAACGATCTATCAGCAAAGGCTGATTAGATTTCCCAAGCACCAAGCGGATCCGCACCACCATTAAAGTAATAATTAATGAGGTACGTCACGTCAGCGGCGGTATAGGAACCGTCGGCATTGACATCACCGGTGTACTTGAACGGATACGGACCATTATTATTGATCGGATCCAGGACAAAGTTCGCCAGATAGACAATGTCAACCAGGTTGATCTTACCGTCGTCGTTGACGTCACCGCGACCGAAGCCGGCCCACTTGTTGGCCATATCGGCCAGTTCGAAGTAATTCGACGGATCGGACGCATCGGCTGTTACGAGGCCAAAATTGGCGAAACAGACGATGGTCGAATCAGCCGTTCCGGCCCAGGCCGGCAGGTTCGCCTTCTGCAGCGTGAAGAAGGATTCACGGTCCGTGGACGACGAAACGCACGGCAGAATGCCGGGCTGATGAATTACTTGATACTTCCACAGTGGGTTGGACATCCAGTTATACGCGGAATCCAGCCAGATATGCGAATCATTCCAGAATCCGCCCGGCCTTCCGTCAAGACCCCTGGCGTTGATCAGCGGCTCATAGCAGCCACCGAACGGGATCTTCACCATACCGAAGGCACGAACCGGAGTGGCACAGTCATAGGACCAGGCCACGGAATGAGCCTTGTTGTATCCGGTAACGTTGTTGTGGTTATCCGGACCAACGTCGTAGTCGATGAAGGCACCGACATACATATCGTTGACAGCCTGTCCATAGCGGGAGTAAACGGCGTATCTGTAGATAACGAAGTTATCGAGAACACCGCTGTTATCGGCGGTATAAGCACCGATTACTTTACCGCAGGCTTTGAAGCCCATGGTCAGGGTGTCGTCATACGGCGGCGATTCACCGTATGCATCATGCCAATCCCAGTTCCAGCGACGCGGAGAGAGCAGGGTATCATAGAAGTTCTGGACGGAGTCCACGAACGCGATGGTCGCGACTTCACCGTACAGAGGTTCATAGGTATTACCCTGGTCAAGCGAAATGTAGCCGAGAAGCGCATTGGTTTCGAGGCCGATTTCGCACTGGGCCGTGGCGCAGTTGACGTCGGCCAGGAGGGTATTCCACTCCCAGTCGGCTCCGCTCCAGTTATCGGAATGGAAAGCCAGCCGATATTTGGCATTGCCGAACATAATGCCGGCCTGCCAGAATTCACCGGGATAGCCATCGACGTCGAACTCGTTCACGTCGCCGTCGGCCAGTTTACCGGAATTGTAAACGCGTGTGAAGTTCAAATCGCCGGTGGCGCCGAACTCGAGCGTTTCAACATCATACAAACAACCGCCGACAACCGTCAGCTCGACCGCCGGAATGAGATAGTTGGTACTATTGTTCATGTAGGCGCTGTCGAGGAAGTAGTCGGGGTCATCCGAATTGATAAAGGCATAGAACACGTGAGCGCCGCGGGTAATGATCGAAGCGTTCACATCCAGCACGATATCAACCGGCGGGGCGCCCGGATTCACGATAGTATTGGGCGTCGGAGAAACAATGGCGTTCAAGAACGCCGGCGGGGCATACGAGGCTCTGCTGCTCGAGGAGCGCATATTCTCGATGGCCACATCGGCGCCGAGTTGAGCTATGTCTCTGACAAGCTCTTCGGCCTTGTTCGTCATCTTGGCCAGATACTTCTCGGAGTGACCGATACGGTCTTCTCCGACCGTGAAGGACGCAACCGGAGGAACCGTGCCGTTGGTGTTCTCGTCAATCGTTACGTTGAAAATGGTCAGCGGAGCGCAACCATTGTTTTCGAAGATGTCCGCGAAAGTGATGATTTCGCTCGTGCCGCCGCCGAATTCAACCGGAACGTTGACCTTGTAGTTGAGGATGTTCAAGCGCTGACGATCGGTCTGATTGGTGAGACAGAACATCTTCCATCCCCAGACAACCAGGACATGACCGTCATCCATGACCGGAGCCGTGCGGTGAGCACGATTCTGACCAAGCGCAAAACGACGATGCCACAATTGCGTGCCGTCATCGGCGTTGAAGACGTTCAGATAGTCTTCACGCATCTGCGCGATATAGAAATCGGCCACACCGGGCTCGCAGGTGAGCATGCCGTCCATCAACCAGTTGTGGGCAAAGCCACCGTCGGCCGCGCTGTATGAACCCGGATTGGTCAGGGTGTTGGCCCAGGCGATGACACCGGAGTTCTTGATGTACGCGATCGGACCGCGTCTCTGACCGGAGGTCGTCCACGGGCACCAGCCCTGGAAAATAACCTTGCTGGCATCAATGGCCGGAGTCGCGAAAGCGGAGCCCAGACCACCGTTGGACAGCTGAACCCAGTCAACAAAGCCGTCGGCGGCATTGATACGATACATGACGCCGCCGTCCTGAACCGGGGTAGTATTGCTCGCCGGATTGTAGGACGAAACGACATACAGTTTGCCGGCAGTCGCGTCATAGCTCATACCGGCCAGGAAACCTTCCGTGCCCGGATAGTCTTTGGCCGGAACAACCGTTCCGCCCAGAAGACCACCGTTGACCGTGGAAAGCGACCAGACCAGCGATCCGTCGGACGGATCATAGGCCTTGACATCACCGTTGGTGACGTTTTCATCGTGTCCGACAAAAACCAAATCACCGTCGGTAACTGCCGTGAAGGTGACGTTGCCGCCAACGTTGATCGGGCCCCAGATGGAGGCGCCGGTCAGGGCGTTACAGGCGTACATGTCGCCGCCGTCACCCCAGTAAATCAGGTAAGGCACGCCGGAAACATCCACGAAGCAATGTTGACCATAGGTGAAGGTGTTCATGCCGTGGACGTCGTACTTGCGTGACCAAACCGTATCGAGAGTGTTAATATTGAACGCAGAGAAGGCACGGGCGCCGGCACCGGCAACATAGACCAGCGTCTGATCCATGCCGTAATCGGCCCAGTTCTTGACCGACGGGGTCGAGAACATACCCGAAGCCAGAACGAAGCTGCCGAAATCGGTGGCCAGCTTCTGGTTCATCTGGGTTCCCGTGTTGAGATTGATGGTCACAAGTCTGTCGCCGAAGAGGGCTACAACAGTATCTTTCCAGATCACAGGGGAACCATAGACCATCGTCTGGACCGTATTATACTGCCAGGCTTTGGTCAGGTTGCACTGGGCATCGCCAATGCTGTTCAGGGAATGGTTCGTGCGGAAATCATCATGAGCCTTGACCGGCCAGTCTTCACCGCCCGTACAGGCTATTTCCGCAATCGGGACGCAGCACACGTCGATATCGATCAGAGTATTCCAATCCCAGGGCCACGCTTCCCAAACGTATTCCCAGTCGCCCAGCCAGTTTTCAGCCGTGCGACTCAACGGGGCGGTACCGACCGCATCGGACAAGACCAGAATACCGTGAAGAGTATCCGGAGCCTGCGATTCGATGCCGCACCAGACGTCCGCGTCAAAACGGATATTCTGGTCATGGAAACTTCGAGCGTTCCACACATAATATCCGCAAACGGCATAGTAATCGGCGGGCGTCAGGTCGATGGAACCCAGGAGATTTCCGGGGAGACCATCGCGTCCGGTGTTGTCGAATACCTGGAGCTGGGAATTGTACGTGTACAGATCCCACGGAGCAGCACAGCGGGCCGGATGCCAGTAGAGAGCATAATACATGGTCTCCAGACGGCAGCCTTCGCCGAACGGCGTGAACCGCACCGCCTGCGCATAATCGCCGTAGCGATCGGGCAGATACCAGAAATTGGCAATACCGGTGTAGTAAGAAATATTCTGGCATTCCGAAAATTCATCTTTGCAGATGTCGGCATAAATCCAGAAGTTGACATCGGCGCCCCAGGCTTCGAGAATCGAACCCCAGGCATAGCCGTCGAGCGGATCCCCGGTGGGCAACCAGAGAACACTGCTGCGGCCGACGCCGCAAACCGAACCGTCATCGGACAGGGCCGCCAGAACGCCGCCCGAAGCGTCGTTCACCGACCAGCCGATGTGGAAGTCGCCGGTAACGATGACGCTAAGACCCGTAACCGAGTTATAGCCGCTCGTGGCCGGCCAGAACTGCAGGCTGGCAAACGGAATGGTGGTCGTGTACAGGACATTCGTCGTGTCCGGGAAACCACCCGCGTCGCCCCAGACGAAAACGTCCAGGTCGGGCGTGCCAACCGGCTCAAAATAACCCGCATAACTGAAGAGAGCGATACCGAACTCGGTCAAGGTATCCAAACCGCCACCCGCGGTGAAGCGCTGGCTGTAGTAATCCTCGGACCAGGCATTCGGCTGTTCCCACCAGTAAACATACGGGGTCGCACAGTCCCATTCTTGTGTGTAACAACTGGAATAAGGAATGCGGTCGCAGCAAACTTCCGACATGAACGAATAGGCTCTGTTGCTGGAGAAAGTGTACCAGCCCAGATAGCCGGCGGCACCGTCGGCATACCAGGCATGGCGATTGTCGCCCAACCCGACGTCGGTGATCAAAATCGCGATTTGATCGCCGGGGGCACTGGGGACAGCACGGAGTCCGATATAGAACTCTTCACCATCAACAAACGTCAAGCCCAAAGCACGCATGTCGACATCATGCCAGCCATAGCCGGTAGCCTGGATTTCCGCCCACGGTATATAAATCGAATCCAGAGGAGTCAGATTCTCGTCATATACACACATGTAGGCGTTAGGCGTCCCAACATGAGCCGGGCCATAAAACAGGACCGATGCCGTCACCAGAGTGCAGGTGTAACCCTCTGTAGGCGTCATACGAAAAACATAGGTCCGCAAATCGTATGTCGCAACCGGGAAAAGCGTGTAAAACGCAAAATCCTGGTTATAAAACAGCGGGTCGCAGAAGTAGTCTGGAGGAAGAACAGCTGTCGGCGTAATCGCATAAGCAATATCCGGACGACTGAAAGCATGCACCGGCTGATTGGCAACCTTTAGGCTCAACTGCTGGAACTTCGGATTCGTTGCATTGATCCTCTCGTACCGTTGTTGATCCTGGCCAAGAACCTTAATCGTTTCGGAAGTAAAAGCCGCACTTGCAAGGGTCAGCAATAACCCCAATGTAAGTACCGCAATTGTCAGCTTTTTGTTAAGCAACATTTATTTCCTCCTTAAAATTAGGAATACTGCTCCACATATTAACCAAAATCTGAAAAAAGGCCAAACCAAGCTGATATCCTTCTTTTCGGCAAAAATCGCAAAATCTTTGCCCGCTGACGATATCGGTTATGGTTATGCGGCGTTTCTTCATAGCTCACTTCTGTCCAGGGATTTGTGAGTATTAACTTTGGTCAATAGTTTCAAAATCATTCCTATGGAGTAAGGAGTCAAATCCGAAAATTGGATTATTGGGATTTAACCCCGAAATGTTGTGTTGATCAAACTTCTGTAAACTCCAATTATATAGCCCTTTGATATCTAAAAAAGTTTCACCTCCTAAAAGCACTTGCTTATGAGTTACGTTAAACATTGACATATCCAGAAATGAGGTGACTCAATTCGACTGTCGCCGGAAACCTCAATCCGCCAGAGATTTTACTTCCAATAACGACCGGTTATAAAGAGATAAAATTCATTAACGAATTAAAGGGAACCCCGGTGGACGGGATTTTATTCCTTTAACAATTCGAACCGTGCAAAAGAGGTAATTAATTTTGGTAACAGTCGCAACCGCTCATTTGTGGCTCTCGAGCAGCAACAACCGATTACACACGCTCGATTCTAAAATAGTTTTTAATCAATTTTTGTCAAGCAAAAAATGGGAAATATTTTCCCGACAACTTCTCCCAATACCATAATTTCTCGCGTAACCCGCTGTTTGCCAATATATTGCCTTTAAATGGGCCCGCCCGGACAATAAATCATTGCCAGCAATATCAACTTGACCTATCTTGCCGACGAGATAATACTATGAGAATCCCGAAAAAACGATACCTGATTCTTGTCTTCATCCTCCTGCTTCTGCTCATCCGCTTTGTCGACGAAATCGACCATGACACTTTCCCCGCCGACCGCTTTACCGTCACCGCCGTGCTCGACGGTGACACTATCGAAATCACCGGCGGCGATAAAATCCGCCTGCTGGCCATCGACTGCCCCGAACAGGGTGACCTCTACTATGACTCCGCCACCGCCTATCTGGCCGAACTTGTCATGGGCAAGACTATCGAAGTGGATTATTCTCACCGCCGCCGCGATGGTTATGGCCGGATTCTGGGGTATATTTATCTTGATTCCGTTTTTGTCAACGCCGCCATACTCGAACAGGGGCTGGGACATATTTATCTTTTCGACGACAATCTCGGCGATAAAGATAAAATCGAACTTCTGCTCGACGCCCAAAACCGGGCTATGACATCGGGCCGGGGCGTCTGGTCGATGCCGCGCCAGCCGGAACCATATTATCTTGCTAAAAAGGGGAGCTTCCGTTTCCACCGGCCCCATTGCGCCTCGGTCAAAAACGCCGACTGGGGCGATTTGATTCGTTTCGAAACCCGCGAGCAGGCCTTCCGCGAAGGCTACAGCCCCTGCCGCAACTGCCGCCCCTAAAACCGCCATAGAGTTGTGCCCGGTCCCGACTGTCGGGACCGGGTCTTCGCCGGGTACCCCACCTCGGCGCCTGGCCGCCAAGAACAACGACATTGTGGGCGTCCACATCTGCCCCAAACCCGGTGTGCCCACATGCCCCGGCCGCCCGAAGGTCCTGAATCTTATGAAGGATCAGCGGTGGGATCTTTTACTTGTGGGCGCTAGACGCCCCGCTTGCCCTGAACTTTGAAGGGTCTGGTGAGGTGAGGCTGTCCCATAAGTTTTAATTGGGGGTGATATTATTTGGTTTTATAATATC
>CALAMC010000065.1 GCA_937925655.1 uncultured candidate division Zixibacteria bacterium
CGATTTTGTCGAAATTGATGCTAAAATATATATCAATTTGTAGTCTATAAGCAAGCTCTAAATGCATATAGAGGCCGGGGTCGCCCACGGCTTGCCGTGGGTTGGATTGTTTGGGCACCGTTCGCTCCGCCTCATCTACCCTCGTGGTCGCCCCCACTTTCACCACCATTTCCATGTTGATTCCCGCCGCCTCTTTATATAAACAAGAGGCTCAAATTATGCCCAGCTCCAAAAGACAACTGCCTGATTCACAATATTCTCAAAGACGGCATCATCCCGGTTATGACCGCGAAAGCGCCCGCCCTAAAACCTGTAATCATCCGATACCGCGCCGCCGGAGGCCCGAAAAATTTAAAAAATTTTCAGATACGAACCCATTTGGCCGCAACCTCGCCACCCATAACATACTACACTTATTCATGGACAACACTAATCCACAATATAATTCGGGTGGCGCCCTTTATAAGTGCTTTCAGGTCAACACAATCCCCGTATGAAAAATCAAAATATCCCAAAAACAAACCCACTTCGCCATAACACCATTCGGTTCATCGTGTTGCGCGCATAGGCAAGAAAACGTCAAATCTCAAAGGAGATTTAACCTACAAAAAGACTACAAGAAAGATGGGCTATTTTAACAGTTTTTTGAGTTCGGAAAAGAATTCTTCTTTGTCCTGGAATTTACGATAGACCGAGGCGAAACGAACATAGGCGACTTCATCCACTTCCTGCAGTTTCTTCATCACCATCTCGCCAATGGCCTGACTGGTGACCTCGTTTTTGGTCAACTCCTGCAAATCGCCCTGGATTTCATCGGCCATCGATTCGATCTTTTTGACCGAAACCGGCCGTTTCTTGAGGGCCAGACGCATCCCCTCGATCAGTTTCTGGCGGTCGAACGGTTCGCGGCGGCCATCGGTCTTGACTACGGTCAACTCGACATTTTCGATATATTCATAGGTCGTGTAACGCTGGGCGCATTTGATGCATTCCCGGCGGCGGCGAATCGCCCGGCCCTCACGCACCGAGCGCGAATCGACCACTTTGTCCTCTTCGGAACCGCAAAAAGGGCATCTCATGGCTTCGGGTCCTTGGCAGCAAAAACGGCTTCGCGGACAGCCAGACGGTAAACCGTGATTCCCGCCTCCTCTATCATCTGTTTGGCGAGGTCATCGGGGTAACCGTCCGTGATATATATGGTTCTGATGCCGGCATTGATGATCATCTTGGCGCACAGGACGCACGGATAAGTTGTGGAATACAGGGTTGCGCCTTCGATAGATACGCCGGAAGTGGCCGCTTGTATAATCGCGTTCTGCTCGGCATGTATGGCCCGACAGAGCTCATGGCGTTCGCCGGAGGGGATTTTAAGCTTTTCACGCAGGCAACCGACATCGAGGCAATGCGACAGGCCCGATGGCGAACCGTTATAGCCGGTGGACAACACCCGCTTATCTTTGACGATAACCGCCCCGACCTGGCGGCGAAGGCAGGTCGAGCGCGTCGCGGCCAGAAGCGCAATACGCATAAAATATTCATCCCATGAGGGACGATTATCCTGGGGGCTGGACATGGCGTAAATTAATAATTAAATGCGTTGGAGGGCAATTAAAATCTGTGAAGTTTCCCGGCCGATCTGAAGATCGACCCTTCAAGGTTCAGGATCTACGACCGGGCACAACACATGGTCAAGACGTCGGGTTTTCTCCCGAATACTTCGGAATTCGCAACCCGGCCTGCTTGGTCCTAAACATGGTCTGCCTGGTGTTTACAGGTGCCAGGCGTTGAAGCCGAGGTCGTCGTTTCTTCTGCGAAGGATCTCGGTCGTCAGGGGTTTGATAAACACCTCGAGCGTTCCCAGCACGATGGCTTCGAAGACGTGGCCGGTGAAGGAGTGAAGCGAGGTGTCGCCGACGGTGACATGCATATGGATGAAAATTTCATCGGAGTTTTCGACGCGGGCGATATTGCCGTTGAGCATGCCCACTTCGAGCCTCTCGCGGAACGATTTGGTGATATAGCCCTTGGTGAACAGGTCATAAACCCCGAGGGAGGCGCTTTCGAAAGCGCCCATACCCTGCAAAAAGCCGCCTTTGATATCGTGCTGTCGGACAAAATCGGTGAGGGTTTTGACGACTTCCTCACCGCGGTCGAGGCGAACCAGAAATCCCTCCTCAACCTTTTTAAAATTCATGATCAGGTTACCTCATCAATCCAGTCGAGATAATCCGGGTTGCCCTCGCTGACATTCAGAGTAATAATTTCCGGAACGTCGTCGGGGTGGTTTTCCCGGACGAATTTGGTCAACGTTTCCACCTTTTTCGTGGTCGTTTTGATAATCAGCAGGGATTCCTCGGATTCTTTTACTTTACCCTTCCAGCGATAGACCGACTGAATCCCTCTGACAATATTAACGCACGCGGCCAGCTCGTTGTTGACCAGCTGGCGGGCGAAATCGACGGCTTTGTCGGTCGGGATGGTCACGTGGGCTACACGAAATGCGGACATATTGCGAACCTCATTTTATGATTTGATTTTTCTGTTGAGCTTTTTCTCCAGCGACGCCACTTTTCCGTTCAGGCGGTTTTCGGCGTCTTTGCGGTCATCCATGGTCAGCACCATATAAACGCGGCTGTTGGATTCACGCAGTTTCAAGCGACACTCGTTAATCAGGGCCATCAGTTCTTCCCATTCGCCCTCAATGACGGTGGCCATGGCCGAAGTTTTATAGGGCAGGCCGGAGCGGTCGATAATATCGATAATCTTCGATACTTCGCCCGACGCCGATTCGGTGCCGCCCGTCGGAAACATGGCAAATTGTATCAGCATAATGACCTCACCAAATTATATCGTTTTAAAATCCGGGGACAAATAGAAAAATATCACCGACGGTTTTTTCGAGTTTATAGTGGCGATTAACGAATTCAAACAGCGGCTTATATTCTCTGGTATGCGCATAATCGATACCTGTCCCCTGCCGGAAATAATCTTCTTCGGAATACTTCTGAACAAATATAATCTTGGGTTTATATTTCATTATCATTTTGGCCGCGTCGACCAGCATATCGGGATGCAGTCCCCGCCAGTAGTACCAATCCACTCTGGTCGGGTTTTTGCGATCGGTTAAATAATATAATACGGGGAAATCGGGGTAGATTAAAATGTAATCTCCCTTTTTTGTGTATTGTTCGACGGTTCGAACGAGGTCGGTGAGTTGCCGGAAATTACGCGCCGTGGTGCGAATACCTTTGAGTTTTCCGGAAGTGAATTCGGACAGAAGTTGATCGCGCGGGGCATCGCGGTATACATGATCGTATTTAATCACCGAACCGACCATCAGGAAAAATATCAAAATCACGGCCGGGAAATATTTCTTATATACCGAGGGCGCGGCACTTTTAAGAGAGCAGTAGGATACGGTCAACGCCACGCCGGAACCCATATAGCTGGAAACAATGCCTACATAGGAAAATCCCGACAAATAGACCAATACGGAGACCGCCAGTTGAAGCGGCAGAAGGGTCAATAACATATTTCTTACCGCCGGATCATTCGCCCTTTTTATATGCCAAATCAGGAATGCGAGCATGGCGTGGTTAAAAATGGCGGCATGGTAGCTGAAAAAGGCTGTCCGATGGTCATATAATAGTATTAAAATGGGGACAATCAGTACCGGAATAATCAACCACTTAATATTTTTGGCATAAGCAAGTATAAATGCCGGCGCCAGAATCGGCAGGGAGAAAAGAACAGCAATATGGTTATTCTGGAATATGCCAAACAGCCAGCCTCGGGCGGTAATCTCCGGGAGAAAGATATAGGCGTTGTTAATATAGTCGACCAGACTGCCCTCAAAAACGAGATAGACGAGGTATATCGCGGCGGGAATCGCAAAACCCGATAACGTTCGCAAGACAGGTGCGCGGTTTAAAAAATCAGTTTTAATGTGCAGGAGTTTTAAAATGTATCCGGATAACAACACAAAAGGAAGAAATAGTATGAAGTTCTGCTTGGCCCAGAAGCCCAGAAATGCCAGCATTCCGAATAGAAAATACTTCCTGCGATCGAGGGCCACTATGGCCAGAGCGGTATAAAAAGCGGCTTCATAGTTGTACCAGGGGTATTGAATCAGGAGGGTCGACACCGCCCACGACGTCAATAAAAGCAATAATAATTCAATATCGTTCACATACTTGCGATATACCATTGAGAATAAAACCATCATCGCCCACACCTGAACCGCCCAGTAGATGCGGGACGCCATGATAGTGTAATTATCGCCAAAAATACTTAAAAGCAGTGATTGAATATAGATTGCGAGCGGATTGATTAAAAAGTAAAAATCCCGATAAGGCACCTGCCCATCCGTAATCCTTTGCGCCAACGATAACAGCCAGCCTTCGTCGGTGGCGTTAAAACCGTCGGGCAGAAATAAATAATTATAAACGCCGACGATAAGGGTGAAGATTAAATAAGGCCAGAGTCCGAAAACCGCTGGCCTTGAGTGTTTATGCTTTGTATTTCCCAAGTTTTTATTGCACCATTATGTCCGTTCCGGATAAAGCGGGAATTTTTCGCACAGATCTTTGACATCCTGCGCCACCGCGGCATAAACCTCTTCGTTGCCCAGGTTCTGAATGACGCGGTCGATAAATCCCGCAATCTGCACCATTTCTCCGGTGCCCATGCCGCGCGAGGTCACGGCCGGGGTGCCGACCCGTATACCGGACGTGACAAACGGTTTCCGGGTATCGAACGGAACAGTGTTTTTATTAACCGTGATGCCGGAGGCATCGAGAGCGTTTTCGACTTTTTTGCCGGAGTAATCACGGTCGATAAAGGACATTAAAAAGAGATGGTTATCGGTTCCGCCGGAGACGATATGATATCCTTTAGATTTCAAAGCGTTGGCCATCGCGGCGGCATTGGCGACGATCTTTTTCTGATATTCTTTAAATTCCGGACCAAGCGCTTCTTTGAGGGCCACGGCTTTGGCGGCGATGATGTGCATAAGCGGCCCGCCCTGGATACCGGGCATAACGGTTCTATCGAGATCGGCGGCGTACTTTTCTTTACAGAGTACCATCCCGCCGCGCGGCCCGCGCAGGGTTTTATGCGTCGTGGTCGTGACAAAATCGGCATACGGCACCGGCGAGGGGTGCAATCCGGCGGCCACCAGACCCGCGATGTGGGCCATATCGACCATGAGATAAGCTCCGCAACTGTCGGCGGCTTCACGGAATTTCTTGAAATCGATTATACGGGGGTAGGCCGAGGCGCCGGCAATGATGAGTTTGGGCTGAATTTCTCTGGCCATGGCGATCAAGGCGTCGTAGTCGATGGTCTCGGTCTCTTTACTGACCTGATAACCATGGATTTCGTAGAGCATTCCCGAAAAATTGATCGGATGGCCATGGGTCAGGTGGCCACCGTGCGACAGGTCCATGCCCATGACTTTATCGCCGGGCTTGAGGACCGTGAAATAAACGGCCATATTGGCCTGCGATCCCGAATGGGGCTGGACATTGGCGTGTTCGGCATTGAAAAGTTGTTTAGCCCGTTCACGGGCAAGGTTTTCGGCGATATCAACGAATTCACAGCCACCGTAGTACCGTTTGCCGGGATAACCTTCGGCGTACTTATTGGTCATGATACCGCCGGCGGCCTCCAGAACCGCTTCGGAGACGAAATTTTCCGAGGCGATCAGTTCCAATTTGGTCGATTCCCGAAGCGTTTCATGCACGATGGCATCATAGATTTCCGGGTCAACCTGTCTTAAATGTGTCATTGTATCCTGCCTGTATTTATTTCATAATCTAACGGCTGTCGGATTATTCCGATTCGGCCTTCGATATTTTTTCCAGTCTGCGGCTATGGCGACCGCCTTCAAACGCGGTCTCCAGCCATGTCTTAACGATATCCTCGAGTTCTCGGGCGTCGATATATTTCTGCGACAACGTTAAAACATTGGAATCGTTGTGCAACCGGGCATAATAAGCCATATCCTTGTTCAGGCATAATGTGGCCCGTATTCCCTTTATTTTATTGGCGGCGATGGTCATGCCGTTGCCGGTCCAGCATACGGCCACGCCCCGGTCGGCGCGGTGCTCGGTCACTTCGCGGGCCACTTTCAGACCGAAATCGGAATAATCGACCGACGTTTTGTCGCCGGTGCCGAAATCAATTACTTCATGGCCTAATTTGGTGAGGATTTTTTTAACCTTTTCTTTCATTTCAAAACCGGCATGATCCGAACCGATGGCTATTTTCATGATGCCCCCCGTCTGGCCGGCACATAGGTCAGCCAGCCGTGTTTATCCTCTTCGCGGCCCTGCAATATATCAAAAAAACGGCGTTGAAGTTTTTCGGTTATAGGACCTCGTTTGCCCGTCCCGATGGTCACTTCGTCAACCTGTGATACGGGCGAAACCTCGACCGCCGACCCGGTAAAAAAGACTTCGTCGGCGATATAGAGCATTTCGCGCTGGATATTCTGCTCAATGACTTCAAAACCCATTTCCCGGGCCAGGACCATGATGGTATCGCGGGTAATGCCGGGGAGAATCGAGGCCGAAACCGGCGGCGTGTACAGCTTCTCCTTGATCACCAGGAATATATTTTGGGCGGAGCCTTCGGAGACGTGACCAAAGACATCAAGGCCAATTCCCTCGGCAAAACCGCGTGCCAGCGCCTCCAGCTTGATTAATTGACTGCCCATATAATTGGCGCCGGCCTTGGCCATCGCGGGCATGGTGTCCGGGGCATTGCGCCGCCAGGTCGAGATGCAGGCTTTGACGCCTTTCTCCAGAGCTTCGGGACCAAGATAAGCGCCCCAGGGCCAGACGGCAACGGCCACGTCGACCGGACATTTCGACGGATCCACGCCGAGAGAATCATAGCCGCGATATACAATCGGCCGGATATAGCATTCTTCAATTCCGTTGACGGCGATCAAATCCAGTGCGGCACTAAAAATCTCTTCTTTTGAAAACGGAATTTTCATGCGATAAATTTTGCAGGAGTTGAACAGCCGGTCGGTGTGGTCATGATGCCGGAAGCAGGCCGGGCCTTTGGGCGTTTTATAGCATCGCTCGCCCTCGAATATCGACGAGCCATAATGCACGACGTGCGACAGGACGTGAATTTTGGCGTCGTCCCACTTGACCATTTTACCGTTCATCCAGATATAATCAACTTTATTAAAAGGCATGCTACGTCTCCTCAATCATTGGAAGATTGGAGTAATTATTATTCGTCGGATTTAATATAAAAAATCAAATTTCGAATTTCAAGCTCTTATCGCCAGACCAAGCCGTTGTTAATATATCGATTATGACCCAGGTTGATTCTATAAGGCCGCGGAAGGCTTTATTTATGCGTTTTTTTGTGGTAGTATTTTTGGCAGTAATTTATATTTAAATTAATGAATTAAAGGAAAGGCATGGAATACTATGAAAAGACTCTTGATTGCACTTTCGGTATTTTTAATAGTGGTGGCCTGCTCTGAAGATAACGGGACCGGCTCAAGTGAAGAATTCACCCGAATCGCGTTTGTTTATCAACCGGCCGCGACACATCAGAATCAGATCGATTTCAAAACATTTCTGGTGGGGCGCGGCTACGTCGTTCAAGAGTTTACGATGGACCAGATTCTCACTGCCGATTTTTCTTCTTATCATTTAATTATCATCGATTCCTGGATTGGCGCCGGCGACGACTGGGGCTCTATCGCCCAGGGGAATGCTCTTCTGAATTCAAATTTGCCTATACTCGGACTGGGGTTTGGCGGAGCGCGTTTTTTCGGCGAAATCGGCCTGACAATAGGCTGGGATAACGGCGATTATTTCCCCGACAGCTCCATCAACAGCACCAGCATCCTGAATACGCAGGTGACCATCGCCGACGGTCGTATTCATGCCGATGACGCCGTCTTTACGACGCCGGATTTAATATCAATTACACAGGATACATTGATATCGGTGTACCATCATTCGGGCGTGATTGCGATTGACCGTGAGAATAATCTGGCTGATTCGGTGAAATTTTACGGTCGCCGCCCCGAATTCGCCACGCAATATACACTGATTTCCGAGGGTGGCCGCTATTTTCTGTGGGGTTTTACCAACTCCCCCGGTTCGATGACGGAAAACGGCAAGAACTTCTTTGTCAATGTCGTTGAATATATGGCCGGCAGGTAAGTGAATTTTCGTGACAAGTTTCCGCCTCAAACAAGTTTGGGGCGGACACCCGGGATTATATATATTGTCAATCGCTGATTATTGGCGTCTACATGTTCTTTTCGACGATCTCGTTTAAGATATCATCTGCCAGTGCTATTCGCGCGAAACCGAAGGACAGGTTTATCAGCGACGCGAGGTGCATTTCTTCGGTGGCGGCTCCGGTGGCGTCGGCCAGAAAGGTAACCCGGTAATCGCGCATGAAAGCTTCGCGGGCGGTGGTTTCGCAACATAGATTAGTCATTACGCCCGAAATCACGATATCTCTGATTTCTTTGCCGCGCAGGACGGTTTCCAAATCTGTCCCATGAAATGACGAATACCGGTGTTTGAAAATGATTTTTTCTCCGGGCAAAGGCGCCAATTCCGAATTAATCTCACTTTCGGGAGAACCCTCGATAATCATACCGTCCCACCACCAGCCCAGATTTCCGGCGTCACTGCCGTCGGGGTGATGCACATGCCGCGTATAAATGACCGGCAGTCCGGCCTTACGGAAACTTTCGATAAGTCGTCTCACGGTCGGGATGATGACATTGCCATGCTCCAGCGATAAAGGCGAACCGGGTTCGACAAAGAAGCGCTGCATGTCGATGACCATAAGGGCCGTCTTTTTGCAATCGAGTGTCCATTTATGGGTATTGATAGGCGCAATTTTATCGAGCCATTGGTGTGCCTTGTCTCCCAAGTTTTGTCGTGTTACGAAAGATTTCATTTCTTATCTAACATTATGGGTTGAGTAAAATACGTCGGGTTTCTCTTCCCGATAAATCGGGGATTCGGAACCCGACCTGCTTCGTACTGCGACCGGGCACAGCGTAATTATTTAATCTGTCAGGCGTGCAATATTTCTCTAAGAATCTCGCGGGCGATGACCATGCGCTGGACTTCAGACGTTCCCTCGCCGATCTCGCACAGTTTCATGTCGCGATAGTATCGTTCAGCCGGATAGCGTTCGGTATAACCCACAGCGCCGAGAATCTGGATGGCCTGGTCGGTGCAAAAATGAGCGGCTTCGGATGAATACAATTTGCACATGGCCGACAACCGGGTGTAATTGTGTCCGTTGTCTTTCAACCAGCAGGTTTTATACATGATCAGCCGCGCCGCCTCGACCTGCGTGGCCATGTCGGCCAGCTTGAACTGAATGGCCTGATTGCGATTGATCGGTTTGCCGCCCTGAATGCGGCTCTCGCTGTACTTGGCGGCCAGTTCCAGCGCCGCCTGGGCCAGCCCGATGCCCATGGCACCGATGGAAATGCGACCCCCATCGAGCGTAATCATGAACTGCTTGAACCCTTCACCTTCCTTGCCCAGCAGATGCCAGGCGGGGAATTTGAGGTCATCGAAATGCATGAAAGCGGTATCCGACCCGCGGCACCCCATTTTGTTTTCCTTCTTGCCTGCGGAGAACCCTTCCATTCCCTTTTCGATAATAAACGATGATATGCCGTGCACGCCGCCCTCATCGCTGGTGCGGGCAGTAATAATCGAGGCTTTGCAAACGTTGGCCGAGGTTATCCAGCATTTAGTGCCATTGACAATGTATCCCTCGGCGGTTTTCTCGGCTCGGCTTTTGGTGCCGCCGGCGTCCGATCCGGCTTCGGGTTCGGTCAGGCCAAAGGCGATCAGGTCGCCATTCCGGGCGGCGGGCGGAAGATATTTCTTTTTCTGTTCGGCGGTGCCGAAATGCTCAATCGGAAAAGTCCCTAAAGAATTATGCGCCGCCAGGGTTAAACCGGTCGAACCGCAGACGCGCGAGACCTCCTCGACGATTATGGCATACTGCACCGTTTCCAGTCCCAGTCCGCCATAGTCTTTGGGGACGATGCACCCCCACCAGCCTTTGTCATTTATCAACCTGTGGACGTCCTGCGAATAAATCTGTTCGCGGTCGATATAAGCCGCGTGGGGGGCGATTTTTTCTTCGCAATAGCCGCGAACCTCCCGCCTGAAGTCTTTATATTTTATGTCAAAATCCATGGCTATTCCTTAAGCAGGTCCCGTGATATAACAATACGTTGCGCTTCCGAGGTTCCTTCATATATTTCTGTGACGCGGGCATCGCGGAAATAGCGCTCGACCGGGTATTCTTTGACATAGCCATAGCCGCCGTGAATCTGGACGGCTTGGTTGGCGACAAAATTGGCTGTTTCCGAGGCCACCAGTTTGGCCATCGATATCAAACGTCCGTGCCGACCTTCCATATCTTTAAGAACGGCCGCCTGATAAACCATCAGTCGCGCCTGTTCGATGCGGGTGGCCATATCGGCCAGTTTGAACTGAATTGCCTGAAAATTGCAGATGGGCTGGCCGAATTGCTTGCGTTCCTTGGAGTATTTCAGAGCCTCATCGAAAGCCGCTTCGGCGATACCCAGCGCTTGGGCGCCGACGCCGACACGACCATTATCAAGAAGCGATAAGGCGATTTTAAAACCGTTATTTTCCTCCCCGAGCAGATTAGTTTTGGGGACACGCGCGTCCATGAAAGAAATTTCACGGGTATCGGAGCATTTGAGACCCATCTTTTTTTCGGGAGCGCCGAGACTCATTCCCGCAATGCCCGGCGGCACCAGTATGGCGGAGATACCTTTGGGACCTTTGGCGGGATCGGTTAACGCGAAAACGACGGTCAACCCGGCGTATTTGGCCGAAGTCACCCAGCTTTTGGTGCCGTTGAGTACATAATCATTGCCTTGCGGGATAGCCTGGCATTTGAGACTTCCGGCATCGGTACCGCTTTCCGGTTCGGAAAGCGAATAGGCGCCGATTATCTCCCCGGCCGCCAGTTTCGGCAGGTATTCCTGCTTTTGCGCATCGGTGCCATACAATTCGATAGCTTTTATGGTCAGAGAATTGTGGACGCTGATTGCTATCGCCAGTCCGGCGCAAGCTTTGGAAATTTCCTCTATGCACAAGGCGTAGCTTAAAGTATCGGCCGCCAGACCGCCGAATTCTTCCGGCGCCAGAAGTCCGAAGAATCCGAGTTCAGCCGTTTCCTGCAATAACTCGGTCGGCAATTCTGACTTGGCGTCGAGTTCCTCGGCGATACCGCGCAGACGCTTCTGGGCGAATTCCCGGGCTGTGTCGCGCAACAGTATCTGGTCTTCACTTAAATTGAAATCCATTTTAATTATCCTTGCTGGGAATAATCATAAAAGCCTTTGCCGGTCTTCCTTCCCAAATAGCCGGCTTCGACCATTTTCTTCAACAGCGGGCAGGGTCGGTATTTCGGGTCGCCCAAACCGTCGTGAAGGACTTCCAGAATTGCCAGACAGACATCCAGGCCGATGAAATCGGCCAGAGTCAGCGGGCCCATCGGATGAGCCATACCCAGTTTCATAACACCGTCGATGGCTTCCACCGAACCGACGCCTTCGAACAGGGCATAAATGGCTTCGTTAATCATCGGCATCAGGATACGATTGGCGATAAAACCGGGATAATCATGCGATGGAATCGGGGTTTTGCCCAGCTTGCGGGCCAGCTCATCGACCGTCTGGAAAGTTTCCATAGAGGTACCCAACCCGCGAATCATCTCGACCAGTTTCATCATCGGGACCGGGTTCATGAAATGCATCCCGACAACTTTATCGGGGCGTTTGGTGGCGGCGCCGAGTTTGGTGATAGATATTGAGGATGTATTCGAGGCCAGAATCGTGTCCGGCGGACACATGGAATCGAGTTTGCGGAAAATATCCAGTTTGACGTTTAAATCTTCGAAAACGGCTTCGATCACAATCTGGGAGTCTTTGGCGCTGTCCAGACTGGTCGATCCTTTAATTTTGGCCAGGGTATCATTTTTGTCTTTTTCGGTTATTTTCTCTTTGGCCACCATGCGATCGAGGTTTTTACCGATAGTTCCCAGGGCGCGGTCGAGGAATTTCTGATCGGTTTCGATCAGAGTGACATCATAGCCGGTCATGGCACAGACATGAGCGATACCATTGCCCATCGTTCCGCCGCCGATGACGGCGATTTTTTCAATATCATCCACTTTAAGAGTCATATTCCCTCCTGAAATTATACTATTTCAATTGATAAAGCTACGGCGTGGCCACCGCCAAGGCATAGCGTCGCCAAACCTTTTTTAAGATTGCGGTCCTTGAGAGCATAAATCAAAGTGGTTAATACTCTGGTACCGGAAGCGCCGATCGGATGCCCCAGCGCCACCGCGCCGCCATGGACGTTGACCTTATTCCAATCCCAGCCAAGTTCTTTTCCGTCGGCCAATGCCTGAACGGAAAAGGCTTCGTTGGCCTCGATGAGGTCGAAATGATGGACATTGACGCCCATTTTTTCGCAGAGTTTGCGCACGGCCAAAATGGGAGCGAGAAAGATCATATCGGGTTCAATGCCGGCGGTGGTATAATCGACTACGCGGGCCAGCGGTTTGAGATTATTTTCCTTCATGAATTGCTCCGAAACAACTACGGTCGCGGAGGAGCCGTCGTTGAGTCCGGGAGCATTTCCAGCGGTGACGGTGCCGTCTTTTTCGAAAGCCGGTTTTAGTTTGGCAAGGGCTTCGAGTGATATATTGCTCCGGGGACATTCATCTTTATCGAAGATAACCGGGTCGCCTTTTTTCTGAGGAATTTCTATCGGGAAAATTTCATTTTTAAATTTACCGCCTTCAATAGCGGCGACGGCTTTTTTATGGGAATTATAGGCAAATTCATCCTGTTCTTCACGGGTTATTCCGGCTTTGCGGCCGGTCAGTTCGGCGGCGTTACCCATATGCCAATTTTTAAAGGCGCACCAAAGGCCGTCGAGAACCATTGAATCCTGGAGTTTTTTATCGCCGAATTTGAGACCGGCCTTGGCACCGTGCAGGACAAACGGTGTCCCCGACATCGATTCCATCCCGCCGGCCACAACACAATGCTGGTCCCCGGCTTTAATCGACTGGGCCGCGAGCATTACGGCTTTAAGACCCGAACCGCAAACTTTATTGATGGTCATGGCGGCGACATGGGCAGGGACACCGCCGTGGAGGGCGGCCTGACGAGCCGGGGCCTGTCCGACGCCGGCTTGGACCACCTGACCCATGATGACTTCGTCGATTTTATTAGGATCTACTCCAGCGCGCTTGACGGCTTCTTTTATTGCCAGCGCCCCCAATTGTGTGGCCGTGAACGAGGACAAACCGCCCAGAAAAGTGCCAATGGCGCTACGGCAGGCGGAGACAATGTAAGCTTGATTTTTATCGGACATTTAATCCTCCAACTTCTTTGGTTTTATGATCTTGCGCAGTCCTCCTATATAATAAAATTGTTACCGTAGCGCAAGAGCTTGTACGGGATAAAACTGGAGTGGTTTGTTTATTTTTATGGAAGCGGAGACCTCGATACTTTATACTCTATGCTGATTTATAATAAAGTATAGGCAATGATTGGCCGAATAAAATAACGTGTCAGCGAAAGGATCAAATTTATTAAAAAATCGAACTTATTTTTGTTGACCCGGTTAAAATAAAAAATTATCTATGGTTTCAATATAGGAGACAAAGTGAATTTAGAAAATTCACGATGGATTTTTAACCAACTTAAGGAGGATGAGATGAAGAAGCTGGTTCTTCTCACATTCGTGTTAGTTGCCCTTGCCCTATCGGCCTTTGCACAGGGCGATGCCGGCAAAGGAATCACCGCCAAGGGATTCAAGGTCGGCGTGACCATGGCCAATCTGACCGGCGACATCGAAGACACCAAGATGAAGATCGGATTTGCCGCAGGTGGGTTCTTCACCTACAGCTTTTCTCCGACCTTCGCCATTCAGCCGGAAGTCTTGTATTGCATGAAGGGCGCCAAGGCAGATACCGATGAAGGCGAAAAGCTGAAACTGGATTATCTGGCCATTCCGGTCATGTTTAAGTACTCCTTCCCGACCGAAGGCAAAATTGCCCCGAATATCTTCGCCGGACCGGAAGTCGGCATACTGCTTTCTGCGAAGGAAGAAGATGAGGACATTAAGGAATATTTCAAGAGTGTTGATTTTGGTATCGGATTCGGGGCCGGCATCGATATCGCCATGGAAAGTGGGAAATTGACTCTGGATGCTCGTTATACACTCGGCCTGTCGAATATCGCCGATACCGATGAAGACGAAAGCGATTTTTCGGTAAAGAATGCCACTATCATGGTCATGCTTGGCTACGGCTTCTAATTTGATTTTTTATGATTGTTAAGCCGGATTTCCTAATCCGGCTTTTTTATTGATTTTTTATCATCTCTTTATTATTCATTTATAAATTACATATCACTAATTCGAAACATCTTAACCGGGAGGAAAGATGAGATATTTAATGCTGTATCTGGCGGGCTTGCTCATTATTGTCGGAGGAGCATTTGCCCAAAACTCCCCCATTGACAAAGGGAGCTTTATGCTCACGGGACAGGCGTCATATACGTCGTTAGGCGGAGATTTGGCGGATGAGCTTTTCGGAGAATCCATGAATCTGATTATTATCAATCCCGGCATCGGCTACTTCATTTCGGAAGGCTTCATGATCGGCGGGGATGTTGCGATTTTGAGCGCGTCATGGGGCGAAGACGAGGATGTTTCCTTTCTGGGTTTTGGCCCGACTATCGGTTATTATTTCAATACCGGGCAAACCCGTACTAAAATAAAAGGGGCCTTTTACCCGTATATTAAGGGTTTTTTCCAAATGCAATCGATTAGTTTGTATGATGCCGACGCCTCCAATTTTATGTTCGGCGGAAAAGTTGGATTCGACGCGATGCTTACCAATTCGGTGGCTATCGATGCGGGTATAACATTTTCCAAACTGTCATTCGACCCCGACGGACCCGCCAAGTCAGTTTCGGGGAATATTTTATCAATCGGCGCCGGCTTGACGCAATTTATTTTGTGATGAATATTATCTGTTAGTGAAAAAGCCCCGATTAATGATTGGGGCTTTTTAATTGAAAAATATTATTTTAGTTCAGCCGCAAGTTCCAATTCAATAATCGGAGTTTCCGTATCGACCTGGTCACCATCTTTGAAATTGATCTTTTTGACAATGCCCTCGGCGGCGCAGTTCACCTGATTTTCCATTTTCATGGCTTCGACAATAACCATCGGCTGTTTGGCCTTAACCTCCTGACCGACCGTGACGAGAATCTTGACGACTTTGCCCGGCATCGGAGCGAAAATTTTATCTTTGACGCCAACCGAAGCATCGGCGCCACCCGCGATGTCCATATCTATGGACGGAACCGTCAAGTCAAACAGAACGCCATCAACGTCGGCATAGATTTTATTATCTTTAATAACGCACGCGGCGGCGTGTTTTCTGCCGTCGACAGTCACAATGAATTTACCCTGGCCCTGTTGGGAAATCGAGTAGTGCGTTCCGTTTAAAGCGGCGGTAACGCCGTTGGCTGATGTCGCAATATCGACATCATAAAGTTTATCTTCTATTCGTACTTGCTGTATCATCTTGCGCACCTCATACCGATCTCCCAGTTTCCGATTGTCTGCCAGGGTGACGGCTTAATATGCTTCATTCCGACGGCAATCGCGGCCGGTTTTTGCGCCAGTGCCGCGGCGGCGGCCGTTGCGGCCACGGGAGATAGACTCGCACGGCCATCATCACGTCCGGCCATATTCTTTTCGATGAAATTGGTATAAGTCCGGCCGGCCCTGAATTCGGGATGGGATAAAACATCTATCATGAATTTACGAGAAGTCTTGATGCCCAGAATTTTATAATCCTTGAGCGCCTGTATCATTTTACTTATGGCCAGATTCCGGTCCGGAGCGTGCACTATTAGCTTGGATAAAATCGGGTCGTAATCGGTGCCGATTTTGGTATTGCCGGTTACACCGCTGTCGACTCGTATCCCCGGCCCGGAAGGTTCTTCGTAGTATAAAATATCACCCGACGACGGCAGGAAATTATTTTCGGCGTCCTCGGCATAGATTCGGCATTCGATGGCATGGCCGCGCTGGACGGCATGGCGGGCACCCTCGGAGATTTCCTGACCCGCCGCGATGCGAATCTGCTCGACCACCAGATCGACCCCGGTCACCATCTCGGTCACGGGATGTTCGACCTGCACGCGCGTATTCATTTCCAGAAAATAGAAGCCGCCTTTGGTATCGACCAGAAATTCGATGGTTCCGGCGTTGCGATAATTGGCCGCCTGCGTCGCTTTGACCGCGGCCTCGCCCATGCGGGCGCGCAAGTCCGGCGTCAGGGCCACCGAGGGGGTTTCTTCAATAATTTTCTGGTGACGCCGTTGAATGGAACATTCGCGCTCGAATAAATGAATCGTATTACCATGATTGTCGGCCAGGACTTGAAATTCAACATGGCGTGGGTTTTCGATGTATTTTTCCAGATAGACGGTGTCATCGCCGAACGCATTTTTGGCTTCGCGCATGGCCGCTTCAACCGATTCTTTCAGCATGGCTTTTTCATGCACAATGCGCATGCCTTTACCACCACCGCCAGCGGCGGCCTTGATAAGGACAGGATATCCGGCTTTTTCGGCGGCTTCCTCGAACGATTTGAGATCGCTTCCAGCGCCTTGCATGCCGGGAATGAGCGGCACTCCGGCGTTGACCATTTTGCGCCGCGCCTCCACCTTATTACCCATAAGGCGCATCGATTTGCCCGACGGCCCGATAAAAACAATACCCGCCTTTTCGCAGGCGTCCGGAAACAGCGGGTTTTCGGCCAGGAAGCCATAGCCCGGGTGTATCGCATCGCATTTGTTTTCAATGGCCGCTTTGATAATTTTATCTATCGATAAATACGACTGTAAAGGCGGCGGCGGGCCGATCTCGACCGATTCATCGGCGAACCGCCTGTGCACGGCGTTGGCATCGGCCGTTGAATATATCGCCAATGTCGGGATGCCCAATAGTCGGCAGGCGTTCATGACGCGCACCGCGATTTCGCCCCGGTTGGCCACAAGAATTTTATCGAATAATTTGTCAGCCATGTCTATTTGACCCATTTCGGTTTGCGTTTTTCCAGAAAGGCGCTCATGCCTTCCTGGCCTTCGTCGGAAATTCTAAGTTTGGCGATCATTTCGGCAGTGTATGGTTTATACTGCGCCTCGGTCATGGCCGGGATGCCGGAAACCAGCACCTTGGCCATAGCGACCGCTTCGGGGCCGGACGACATGATCATTTTGATCAGGCTGTCGACTTCGTCGTTGAGACGGTCATCCGGCACGCAAATATTAACCAAGCCGATTTTTTGCGCCTTTTCGGCGGGCATGCGTTCACCGGTGATGAAAAATTCGCGGGCTTTGCCCTCGCCGATTTTTTTGATGACGTAGGGCCCGATACAGGCCGGGACAACGCCGATTTTGACTTCGGAAAAAGAAAATTTGGCCGTCTCGGCGGCGATGGCGATGTCGCAGACGGCGACAAAACCCACTCCCCCGCCGATAGCCGCGCCGTTGATTTTGCCGATCACCGGACAGCGGAAGTGATAAATTCTCGCAAACAGTTCGGCCAGGGCGTTGGCCTCATTCAGATTTTCCTCGAACGATTGCGAGATGACGCGCTTCATCCAGTTGAGGTCGGCCCCGGCGCAGAAGGACTTTCCTTCACCCGTTAAGACGACAACGCGCAAACCCTTTTCTTTTTCGAGCCGGTCGAACAGGTCGGTCAGTTCGTAGATAACGGCATCATTGAAGGCGTTGTGCACATCGGGACGGCAAAAAGAGACGTATGCGACGTTGTCTCGTATTTCGAATTTTATCGTAGTATAGCTCATCATCGTCCTACATTCTGAAGACGCCGTAGCGCTGATCCGGGATCGGTTGATTGAGCGACATGGAAATACCCAGCGCGATGGCCTCGCGGGTTTCGGTCATGCCGATAATGCCGTCATCCCAGAGACGGGCGGTGGAATAGTACGGCAGACTTTCGGCGGTATATTTTTCGACAATCGGTTTGCGGATTTCGTCGATTTCTTCTTTCGACAGTTTCTTGCCTTCTTTTTCGAGCTGGCGGATTTTAACCGTCGCGAGCACGTCGGCGGCCTGTTCTCCGCCCATGACACAAATCCGGCTTTGGGGCCACATCCAGAGCAGTCTCGGGAAATAGCCGCGCCCACACATGGCGTAATTACCGGCGCCGAAAGACCCGCCGACGATAACCGTGAATTTCGGGACCTGGGCATTGGCGACGGCGTGGACCATTTTGGCGCCATCACGGGCGATGCCTCCGGCTTCGTACTGACGGCCGACTATAAAACCCGTGATATTCTGCAGGAATAAGAGCGGTATTTTACGGCCGGTGCAAAGCTCGATAAAATGCGCGCCTTTGAGCGATGATTCCGAAAAGAGGACGCCGTTGTTGGCCAATATCCCGACCGGGTAACCCATAATGCGCGCAAAACCACAGACGAGTGTTATGCCATACAATTCTTTAAATTCATGGAAGCGGGAGCCATCGACAATGCGTGCAATTAGTTCGCGGATGTCATACTGCTTGCGATAGTCATAAGGGACCACGCCGTATAGTTCCTCGGGATCATAATAGGGCTCTTCCGGTTCGGACATGTCGAGCTCGAATTTAGGGCGGGAGTTGAGGTTTTGCACGATATTTCGGGCGATGGCCAATGCGTGTTCGTCATTCTGGGCGTAGTGGTCGGAGACGCCGGAAGTACGACAGTGAACATCGGCTCCGCCCAAATCCTCGGCGCTGACTTCTTCCCCCGTAGCGGCTTTTACCAGCGGCGGCCCGCCGATAAAAATCGTGCCTTGTTTGCGCACGATGACGGTTTCATCGGACATGGCCGGCAAGTACGCTCCGCCAGCAGTGCAAGACCCCAGTACAAGAGAAATTTGTGGGATGCCCATCGCCGACATGCGCGCCTGATTGTAAAATATTCGGCCGAAATGATCTTTATCGGGGAATACGCCCGACTGAAGCGGCAGGAATATCCCGCCGGAGTCAACCAGATAAATGCACGGCAGGCGGTTTTCCTCGGCGATGCGCTGGGCGCGGGCGTGTTTCAAAATTGTTTCGGGATAGTATGTGCCACCCTTGACGGTGGCATCGTTGGCGATAACCATGACTTCTTTGCCATGAATGACACCGATACCTGTTATAAGTCCGGAGCAGGGCGCTTCGTTGTCGTACATATCCCACGTTGCCAGCGGTGACAGCTCCAGAAACGGCGTGTTTTTATCAAACAGACGCGCCACGCGTTCACGGGTCAGAAGTTTGCCGCGTTCAAGATGTACTTTGCGGGCTTTTTCCGGTCCGCCCTGCTTGACTTTGTCCAGTCGCTCCTTGAAAAGGGCGTGCTCTTCGCGATTGCGTTTATCGTTTTCTTTATAAAAGTCGGATGACGTGTTAATCTTGGATTCTATTCTAAACATAAGATTCCCATTCCAGAATCAAGCTTTATGAAAACCGGGTCCCGACTGTTGACCGAAACCCGGTTTTCGTTTAGTACCATTTGGGAACGAACTTATACCCGTAGCTTATGACGCCGTGAGTATCGTGAGTCTGGATTCGTCGGAATTCAATTCTGACGTCCATGCCCACTTTGATTTTTTCAACGTCACAATCAACCAGTTGCGCCGTCAGTTTGACCCCGTTGGGAAGCTCCGCAATGCCGATGGCATACGGTGCCTCGTCGGTGAACTGCGAAGGGGCCACCCGGATTACCGTATATGTCAACAGCTTTCCGATATCGGGAAGCTTAATCGTTTCGAATTCGACGGCGCCGCATTCGGGGCAGACTAGTCGCGGCGGGAACGCGATATAACCACAGGTCCTGCATTTACCGGCTTCCAGGCGGTAACGTTGTCCCTTTTCTCGCCAAATACGTGATGGAAACATTATGCAACCTCCAGTATATGAACCAGGCTTGAACCGCCGGATCCGCCCATATTCTGCGCCATGCCTATTTTCGGATTGTTTTTAAGCTGGCGCCCATTCTCGGCCTGCCCGCGCAACTGCTTGACGATTTCATAAATCTGGGCGATGCCGGTGGCACCGACCGGATGACCTTTGGATTTAAGACCGCCGGATGTATTGATCGGGAATGAACCCTCAAGACTGGATTCGCCCTTGGCCGCCATCTCCCCGCCTTTTCCGACAGGGAAAATGCCCAGGGATTCGGAAACGATAATTTCGGCGATAGTGAAGCAATCGTGCACTTCGGCGAAATCGACGTCTTTGATAGTTTTGCCGGCCATTTTGAGGGCGCGCTCCCCGGCCAGTTTGGTGGCCGCGAGAGTGGTCAGATCTTTTCGCGAATGAAGGGCAATAGTATCGGTGGCGTGTCCCGAACCGATGACTTTAATAATCGGTTTGCCGAGTTTTTTGGCGATATCCACAGTGGTCAATATCACGGCCGCGGCGCCATCGGTAATCGGCGAGCAGTCCATAATGCGAAGCGGCGAGGCCACCATCACGGAATTATTGACTTCTTCGATAGTCGTTTCGAAAGGATATTGAGCGTTCGGGTTTTTGGCGCCGTTTTTATGATTTTTTACGGACACTGCCGAAAGCATGTCGCGGGTCGTACCGTACTTCTCCATGTGGGCCACTGCCATCAGGGCATATAATCCCGGAAACGTGGCGCCATGAAAGACTTCGTATTCCTGATCGGCGGCGGTTGCCAGAGCGTAAGTGGCACCATCACCGGAGACATCGGTCATCTTCTCGACGCCGCCGGCCAGAACGATATCGGACATACCCGAAGCAACTTCGATATAAGCGGTGCGGAAAGCCAATCCGCCCGAAGCGCAGGCTGATTCGACGCGCGAAGCCGGGATATGCTTGTAACCCAAATAATCGGCCATCATGGAAGCGAGGTGTTCCTGCCCGACGAACAAACCGCCGGTCATACAACCGATGGTCATCGAATCGATTTTATCCACACCGGCGTCTTTAATGGCTATCAAAGCGGCTTCGACAAAAATGTCCCGGAACGATTTGCCCCAGAGTTCGCCCCATTTATTCATGCCTATGCCGACAACTGCTACATCTCTCATTTCATGCACCTCCTACTTGTTCTTCCGTATTTTGTGCCTGAATTTGGCATAGGTTCCATAGTCAACGAATGTCAGGTTTTCATCGAGGAGCTTTCTGGTCCTGACCGCTTTATCACGGACATCGTTAATGCGATCGGTCACCTGCCAGATGAAGGCATCCGACCCGGCGCCGGAACCATAGGAGACCATTAAAATTTTATCTCCTGGTTTGGCGATATCAAGGGTTGAAGTCAAACCCATCGGCGAGGCCCCCGAGTAGGTATTACCCAGAACCGGTGACAGCCAGCCCGGTTCGATCTGCTCTTTGGTAAAGCCGAGCATTTTGCCGACACGCATCGGGAATTTGCCGTTGGGTTGATGGAAAACGGCATAGGTGAAATCTTTGGGCTTCATATTGGCTTTTTCCATGATCGCCTTGGCCGCGCCCATAGTATGCGTAAAATATGCCGGTTCGCCCGTAAAGCGACCGCCATGCTGCGGGTAGTATTCATGCTCCCGGCGCCAGAAATCGGGGGTATCGGTCATGTAAGCGTCGGTATAGAGAATTTCGGCAATGACATTATCAGAACCCATGATAAACGCCGCGGCGCCGGCCGCCGCCGAATATTCCAGCGCATCGCCGGGGGCACCCTGCGAGGTATCGCCGCCGATGGCCAGACCGTATTTAACATAGCCGGATTTAACCAGTCCCAGGCAGACATACATCGCCTCGGAGCCGGCCTTACAGGCGAATTCAAAATCGGCGCAGTGGATTCGCGGACAGGCCCCGATGGCGTCGGCCACAATCGTCCCGGACGGTTTAACGGCATAGGGGTGCGATTCCGAGCCGATATAAATGGCGCCGATGTCGGCCGGATTGATATTGCCCGCCCGTTTCAGCGCATTTTTGGTCGCTTCGACGGACAGGGTTATCGTATCGGTATCCGGAGGCGGCACCGACTTTTGAGTCAGTAAAAGTCCTTTTTTGTAGCTTGGCGCATCGGCTCCCCAAACCTTGGCGATCTCTTCGACTTTAATGCGATGTCGGGGGATATGCGCTCCATAGCCGACTATACCTACCATGTAAGTTACCTCATAGATCTATGGTTTTAAATCTCTTATCTGCAATGTCATACGTCTCGTGGCCCTACCCATACAGAAAACCTAATATAATCTTTTGCCGACCGACCCGCAAGGGCAATATGGGTGATGGACGGTCATAAGTGTCCAATCCAGATAAAATAGCCGGTTTAAACCTCTTCTCTTTTCTAATATAAAATTGTATAATAAAAAATTATGAGAATTTTCATATTGATAATGATTATGGCGGCGTTGTCGCCGGCGGTTTATGCCGATGTCACTACCGACGCCCCGAAAGCCTTATCCGACACGCTTCCCGGAGATACGATTTATTATGACGGCGTCGACCATTCTTTTATGTTTGTTGTTCCTAATGGCTGGCTGGCGGATACGACTAATGCCTATTTTGACGGCTACACCATGGCGATGTTTCCGGGCCATGAATCGTATTTCAACGCCACCCGGCAGATTCTGGTCTGGGTGCTGGACCTGGACAGCCTTACATTTGAGCAGTTTATCACCGCCGATTCGGCGCATCTGGCCAAAACCAAAAAGATTATTTTCAAAAGGCGATACTCGCTTAATGACCCGCTTCATGAAAAGGGTCGGCTGGAAAGCAAATTCGGCATCAGCCGGGCCTCGGCCTCCGACACCGCTCATGTCGATACCTGTATTGTGCTGGAAATCCGTGACCCGGGGGGCGTATCGCGCGAAGCGATGATAGCCTACTGCAATGCCGGTTCGGAGATAGTGATTTTCCAGTTGAATATTTCAGGACCGGTTCACAGCGTTCTGTCCATGCGGGCATATGAAAAGGTTTTGAAGAGCTTTAAGCTGACGAAATAGTTTTCAGTCATTTTTGGGCAATGTATAATAAAACGGCAAAGTACTATGATCTGATTTATTCGAAGTTTAAAGAATACGACTCCGAATGTGGAATCTCGGCCTGACTATTCCAAGACCTAATTATTTTTATTGAACTCAAGCCTCAAAACAATTTCATTCAAATATGAGGCAAATGTAAACAAGGAATCGAATATGGCTTTAATGGCATTAAATTACCCGCAGTTGAAGAAATCCGATTATGACTGGATTCAGAAAATCCGCGCGGAACACGACCGTGATAATTTTAAAGTGATCGAGCCACATTTTACGATTGTCTTCCCCTCCAAACGTTTCGAGAAAAACCGCCTTGTCGGGCATATTAAGGATACGATACGAGGCCTGTCGGAAATAAAATTCACCATCCGTTGCGCTACGGTGAACCACACCCCGGTGCACAAAGCATACTTCGTCTTTCTTGTCCCCGACGAGGGTTTCAGCGCGATTGTCAAGCTTCGCGACGCCATATATACCGGGTTCATGGCTGATTTTCTGAAACTCGATACGCCTTACCAGCCTCATATCACCGCCGGTATATCCGACGCCTCGTTTGTCTGCAAAAATCTGGTCGATAAGATCAATGCCGAAAACAAGGAAATTGTCGGGCGGATTTCGAACGTGGAAATTATCGACCTCGATGAAGGTGTTATCACGCCGATAGAGAAAATTCCCCTGATGCCAATTCATTCCGGATAGCGGTTCCGATCGCGATGAAAATCCAAAAGAGCTAAATTCGGTGGCGACAGGAAAGATAATTGTTATCGGCGGCGGCCCGGCCGGTCTAATGGCGGCGGGTCAGGCGGCGACTGCCGGGGCTGATGTGCTTCTTCTGGAAAAGATGACTCGCCCTGCCCGCAAGCTGGGTATTACCGGCAAAGGGCGCTGTAATCTTACCAACAGCACGGCCCTGGACCAATTCATGGAGCATTTCGGCAAAAACGGTCGGTTTTTACGCCAGGCCTTTAACAGTTTTTTTTCGAATGATCTTGTGGAGTTTTTAAATAAACTGGGGATCGAGACGACAACCGAGCGCGGCGGCCGGATATTTCCAATTGATAACGACGCCGTGGCTGTGGCCGATGCCATGATAAAGTGGGCACGGGGATGTGGCGTCTCAATTCGCACCCGTTCACCGGTGGAATGGTTACTTCAGGAGGGCGACCATATAGTCGGGGTGCAGGTTCCCCGCGAACCCAAGACGGCCCTTGCCTCTCCCCTGACCAAAGCGGCGACGAAATTCCGCACCGATGGCAAATTATACAAAGCCGACGCGGTGATTCTGGCCACCGGAGGGAAATCATACCCGGCCACCGGTTCCACCGGCGAGGGATACAAACTGGCGGAGAAGGTCGGGCACACCATAAACACGCCGCGTCCGGCGCTGGTTCCATTGGAGACAAAGGCCGCCATGCCCGAAGTTCTGGTTGGACTGCATCTGAAAAATGTCAATGTCAGCCTTTATATAGACGCCAAAAAATGCGGCGGGGATTTCGGCGAGGTGAAGTTCGAACCGTACGGCCTTGACGGCCCATCGGTGGTGGCTTTAAGTAAGTTGGCGGTGGCGGCATTGGAGAAGAAACAGAGAGTTGAGATATCAATAGATCTCAAACCGGCGCTCGACAATAATAAACTCGACGCCCGTTTGTTGCGCGACTTTAAAGAGTTCGGCAAAAGGCGGTATGGCAAAATTCTAAAGGAATTATTGCCTATGCAGTTGATCCCGATTTGTATGCAACAAACTAAAATCAATCCCGAAAGACACGGAAATCAGGTTACTTCGGACGAACGCCGCAAGCTTCGCTTATGGCTTAAAGATTTTCGGTGGACTATCTCCGGACATCGCGGTTTTAAAGAGGCGATTATAACATCTGGGGGTATTCCGGTATCGGAAATTAATCCACGGACGATGGAATCGAAAATTCTTAAAGGGCTTTATCTGGCCGGGGAAATAATCGACATCGATGCCGATACCGGCGGTTATAATTTGCAGGCCGCTTTTTCGACCGGGTATCTGGCGGGAGTATCGGCGGCCAAAGGTAATTGAGTATGACTGTTGCACCTTCAAACGGACTTGTTATTAAAGAGCATAAGGCATCGTATGATAAATGCCTTAAAGTTTCGCCCGGCGACGTTTTGACAATCGACCGGAGTCGGTCGGTCGACAATGAATGGCCCGGCTGGGTATGGTGCGCGGATAAAGAAGGATTGGGTAGCTGGGTGCCGGAAAAATACCTGCGTATAACCGCCAATATAGCGACCGCGCTGGCGGAGTATGACGCTACGGAATTGACGGTCGCGATCGGAGATAAGTTAATTATTTTCCACGAGTTGGCCGGATGGTACTGGTGCCGGGATGCGCTTGGTCGGTATGGCTGGGTGCCGGTGGAGAAGGTTATCGTGGATGATTCGCAAGCGGCGTCAGGAACCCACTCCTGACGCTTATTGCCGAGTCAGAAGCATGCTGTCAGGAAAGGGTTCCTGACGGCGCAGGGCATACAAACAAGGAGGCATTATGAAATTCGGAGTGAGAAACAATATCACGGGCAAAGTAGTCGAGATTAAAAAGGGCGGCGTGATGTGTCAGGTTAAAGTCGAAATTGCCGGCGGGGCGGTTATGCAGTCGGTGTTCACCATCGATTCGCTGGATGAATTGGGCATTAAGAAGGGCGATACGGTTCGGGTGCTGGTAAAGGCCGTTAATGTGGTGCTGGCGAAGGATTGAAGGATATTGGGCAAAAATTATTGTCGAATCTCTAAGGAGATTCGACCTACAAGAAATGTTTAACTAAATTTATCTGCGCCGAAATCTTCGTCTTTTTTGTCTTCTTCCATGTACTGGATTTCTTCCATCGACTCGCGTTTATCCTTTGGCTGAAAATGATACCAGACGTTCTGGCCGATAAAGCCGGAGCCGAACCAGGCCCGGCGGAAAAAGCGTTTGAAAATAACGAAGGCCATGCCGCCGAAGATGAGAATCAAAAGAAAGCCGAGGACGATGTATGATTCAGTGTTCATTTTCGGTATATTTTCATTCCAAGCGGCGTCAGGAACCCATTCCTGACGCTCTTTGCCGGGCCAAAAGCATGCTGTCAGGAAGGGATTACTGACAGCGCAGAACATATATTTTAAATTGTCGAATCTCTAAGGAGATTCGACCTACAAAATTATTGCATCGTCTTTTTCAGTTGCTCAATAAGACGTTTCTGTTCGTCGGTCAAGTTTTTGGGAACATCGACAATTATCTCGACATACTGGTCTCCGGCGGCACCATCGACGGCGATACCCATGCCTTTCAGCCGTAACATGGTGCCGGAAGTCGTTCCCGGCGGGATATTAAGATTCACTTTGCGGGTCAGGGTATGCGCCTGCACTTTGCCGCCCAGCGCGGCGGTCGGGTAGTCGACCAGCACTTTAGTATAAATATCGTTGCCCTTGCGTTCGAATTTTTGATCTTTTTCCACTTTTACCGTCACAATTAAATCGCCGTTACCGCCGCCATCGCGCCCGGGAAAACCCATTCCCCGCAATCGGATTTTACCGCCATCCTCGATTCCGGCGGGGATCTTAACACGGATTTTCCGGCGGTTGCCCTGTGGCCCCGGGTTTTTGGCGATGATGGTTTTAGTCGTTCCTTTGACCGCTTCCATAAATGAAATCGTGGCCGCGACATTGGCATCGCGCCCATCGACCCGTCGCGACTGGCGCGGTCGCGGCCCGGAACTGGAACCTGCCCCCCGCCGGGCACCGAAAATCGAACCGAACAACTCCTCGAAAATGTCGGCTCCCTCGGATCGTTCGAACCGGAAGAAACGCTCGAACTGCGAGGAGTCGAAGCCGCCGGAATACCGGGGGTCGAAACTGGGCCCGCCGGTAAAAGTTCCGTATTTGCGCATGGTGTCGTACTGCTGGCGTTTGTTTTTATCGCCGAGCACGTCATAGGCCTCGGAGATATCCTTGAATTTTTCTTCAGCCTTTTTATCACCCTTATTGCGGTCGGGGTGATACTGCTTGGCCAATTTCCGAAACGCCTTTTTTATTTCGTCTTCGGTAGCGTTTTCGGCCACACCCAGCGCTTTGTAATAATCCTTCGACATATTTCCGGTTGCCTGGTTCACGTCACTTATACCCTACGAAGCTATACTGGTTTTGTCAATCGTCAATTCAATCAGAAGGGCCCCACATCGGGGGCCCTTTGTCGCGTTTTACTTATCGTCAACCACCTCGAAATCGGCGTCGACCGCGCTCTCCCCCTGTCCGGAGGGTTTTTGCTCCGGCGTCGGCCCCTGGGGACCGGCCGGACCGGAAGTGGTTTTCTGATACATGGTCGAGGCGGCATTCTGCCAGAGTTGATTTAAATCATCCATAGCCGCCTTTATTTCAGACGGATTATCGTCCTTGAGAGCGGTTTTAACCCGTTCGATACCGGCTTCGATTTTGGCCCGGCTGTCGGAATCGAGCTTATCGCCGTACTCCTTGAGGTTCTTTTCAGCCTGGAACACGGCCGAGTCAGCCATATTACGCGTATCGATTTTTTCGCGCCTGGCCTTGTCTTCCGATTCATGCGCCTTGGCATCATCGACCATCTTCTTTATCTCGGCCTCGGACAAACCGGAGGACGCCTCGATACGGACGTTTTGAGACTTGCCGGTGCCAAGGTCTTTGGCGGTTACGTTGAGAATGCCGTTGGCGTCGATGTCAAAAGTCACCTCAATTTGAGGAACTCCGCGCGGCGCGGGTGGAATGCCATCGAGGATAAACTTGCCGATAGTTTTATTGTCGATAGCCATCTCGCGTTCACCCTGCAAAACGTGGATATCGACTGCCGGCTGGCTGTCGGACGCGGTGGAAAAAATTTGCGTCTTCCGGGTCGGAATGGTCGTATTGCGTTCGATCAGACGCGTCGTGACACCGCCCAGGGTCTCGATACCCAGCGACAGCGGGGTGACATCGAGAAGCAACACGTCCTTGACGTCACCGGTTAAAACACCGCCCTGAATGGCGGCACCGATGGCGACGACTTCGTCGGGATTGACCGATTTGTTCGGGTCTCTGCCGAACAGCTTTTTAACCAACTCGATCACTTTGGGCATACGGGTCATACCGCCCACCAGGACGACATCGTTGATGTCATTAAACGACACCTTGGCGTCTTCAATGGCTTTACGACATGGCCCGATAGTGCGTTCCAGCAAATCATCGACCAGTTGCTCATACCTGGCGCGAGTCAGACTGATATTCAAATGTTTGGGACCGTTTTGGTCGGCCGTGATGAACGGCAGATTTATATCGGTATTCATGGTTGAAGACAATTCTATTTTGGCCTTTTCGGCGGCTTCTTTTAAACGCTGGAGTGCCATCGGATCGCGAGAGAGATCGATGCCTTCCTGCTTTTTAAACTCTTCGACCAACCAGTCAATAATACGCTTGTCAAAATCGTCGCCGCCAAGATGCGTATCGCCATTGGTGGAGAGAACCTCGAAAACACCGTCGGACAATTCCAAGATGGAGATATCAAAAGTCCCACCACCGAGATCGTACACGGCAATCTTGCCTGTTTTCTTTTTGTCGAGCCCATAAGCCAAAGCCGCCGCGGTCGGTTCGTTGATGATGCGCTGGACATTCAGTCCGGCGATGCGGCCGGCGTCTTTGGTTGCCTGACGCTGGCTGTCGTTAAAATAGGCCGGGACGGTAATAATGGCATCGGTCACTTTCGTTCCCAGATAATCCTCGGCCGTCTTTTTCATTTTGGTCAGGATAATGGCCGAAATTTCCTGCGGTGTGTATTTTTTGCCGTTCATTTCAACCACGGCGTTACCCGCATTATCGGCCGTGACTTTGTATGGGAAGTTCTTGGCTTCGGACTGAACTTCCTCGAATTTGCGGCCCATAAAGCGTTTGATAGAAAAAATCGTATTCATCGGATTGGTGACCGCCTGCCGTTTGGCCACCTGACCGGTTAGACGCTCGCCGCTTTTATCGACGGCCACGACCGACGGGGTCGTGCGACCGCCCTCGGAATTGGCGATGACTACCGGGTCCTTGCCCTCGATTACCGCCACCACCGAGTTGGTCGTGCCTAAATCTATTCCAATAATCTTGCTCATGTTTTTCCCTTTCTTTCGGTCCAGGTGGAAAAAACGGCGGACAGGTCAGTGCCCGCCCGCCGCCTTAAATCGAAACCTGAACCAAACGTTTGTTTTACTTAACAGCTACCATAATTTCTTTCGGTTTGCTCTTCTCTGTTTTGGGCAGGGTCAGATACAATAGGCCGTTTTTGTAGTCGGCCGAGATGTGCTCGCTGTCGATATCGTCACCCAGCGTGAAAGAGCGGCTGAAGGTGCCATAGCAACGCTCGCAACGAACATAGTTGGTGTCCTTTTCTTCAGATTTACGAGTCCGCTCACCGGAGATGGTCAAGACACCGTTTTCCACGGTAACCTTGATGTCTTCTTTATTCATGCCGGGCATTTCCATTTCCAAACGAACCGTATCCTTTTCATCAATGATATCAACGCGGGGCATGAAGCCGACAGAATCTCGAGCAAACAGGTTCTTTTCGCCGAAGAAAGAATCGAACATGCTGTCGATATCCTGATTCCATCTGGTCAGGTTTCTAATCGGGTTGTAACGTACGAGTGTCATATTAAACCTCCTTTATTTTAATTTTTGCTTTCCAGTTACACTATATAATTAATCAAGAATCATGCCAATAATTGTAACTTATTGTGGGATAGCTACTAACGATTCCATACAAGGAATCCTGGAAACACATACTGCCACACAGGCATTATAGTGCGCCTATATGGCAGCATATATTGTAATAATGACAGATTAATTATGTCATTCTGGCGGACGCGAGATAACGTCTTCTGCGGCCTTTTTTAAAGCCGCGCCACCGAATAATTTTTGAGTAGCGGAAAGTGAATCCTTGAATTTTTTAACGGCGTCGATGGATTCGCGGTCGCCCATGCGACCCAGAGCTTTAATAGCGATAAGTTTTAACTCGTCTTTGGAAGCTTTTCCCGACGTCAAGCTGGACAGAAGTGACGGGTTTATCAAGAGTTCCGATAGGAATTTTTTTGCGTCGGGACCGCCCAGTTTGCCAATTGAAGTGAGAATATGGGTAACTTCGGAATTTATTTTCTTGGCCAGGTCGATGAGTTCCGGGACGATTTGTTCATTTCCGATAAGCCCGATCGAAATAATAGCCGATTCGCGGATTTCGCTGTCGGGATCGTTGGCCATCAACAAGAGCAAATCGGCGGCTTCTTCCCCCCCGATTTTTTCAAGGGCGGAGACGATTTCCCGTCTGACGCGGACGTCGCTGTCACCGATGTGCAATCTCAATGACCGGCAGGCGGCCGGATCACGGAGCGTGCCCAGAATAAAAATGGCGTTGCGTACGCGATACCATTTATCATCCTGCAATTCGCGCCGGTCATCGGGTCGGTCGAAGTTGGCGTCTTCGCTCATGAAACGACTGAACACGGCCAGTGACGCCCGACCCAACTCCGGCATAATCTTAAGGACATGCTGACGAATCTGGCGCGATTCATGGGAGATAATATCCGACAGGGCGCAAGCCATCTGTTCGGACCCGATCGTAACCATAATGGTTTTGATATCCGCAAAGACATTGATATCACCCAGCAGAAGTTCGCGGATCAATTGATTGATGACTTCGGGGCGATTGAGTTCCTCGACGGCTTTCTTGACCGCAATGGATTCGTAGCTCCATATGCCATTAACCTGCTCACGTTTTTTGACCAGGACGGTGCACAGCGAGGCAAAAATATCATAATTGCGCCGGGTTAGAGAATTTTGAGCGATTTTCCAGATCAGATCGGAAAACTCGAATGTCTCATCATTATAGGCCAAATATTCGGCGATCAAATCGACGAGTTGTTTTTGCAGATTGGCATAATTGTGGTTATCGTGATAATCGACAGCCAGGTTGAGCATGAGGAGCGCCCGGCGGCGGTGGTCAAGGTTGTCTCCGGCCAGTTTGGCCAGCAGGTCGGACAACACGGATTGGGCTTTGACCGCCTGACCTCGCCGCAAAAGTTTATTATAGCGTTCGCAGAATTCTTCACCCTGCCCGATTTCCATGCCGCCGGAAAAAACATCGCTCAAGTGACGCTCTATTTCATCGCTGGCTTCGAGTTTCATGCGGCTGGTTTCGGGCATGACCAGAGCGAAAGCCTCCCGGTTAATCTTCCCGCTTAAGGCCAGTTCGTCGAGGCCGTTCAAAATGAAATCACTCTGATGATGATATTTCACGGCATTCAAAAGCAGACGGCAGGAATCCGGATGATTCGATGACCGCCCGATTTTATCGGTCATGTATTTCAGGAGTGTCTCGGCGTTGAGTCGTCGGATTTGCTCGGGGACAATCAAGCTGACCAGTTGTGGATAGTAATCATGACGGTATTTGCGACGGTATTCATCGTGCGACAGGTTTTCATCGGCCAGGATTTCGGCCATCTGGTGAAAGTCGGTCCCGATATAAGTCGAAATTACCGCACGCACCGAAAAGTCCTGAAGGACATCGGCGCGGTATTTCAATCCCGATTCGAACAATTCCGCACCGGTGGCGGAGTTGACCGAAATCGATTGCACGTTGTTTCGTTCCAGGTGGGCATGCATCAGATTTTTATAATCACCGGAGGGAAGTCTTTTGACGAATCGCTCCAGAAAGGTGCTCAAGTTCTCGGCACTCACAAAGGAGTGGAAGAGAATATCCGACAGGTCATTGATTTGCATATGATCCATGATTTGATCGGTGAACACGCACGGTTTGACCCGGATATTTAAGATATACAGGTGGCCTTCGAAAATGTGCAGGTTGACATGTTCCTTGAATTTCAGTATGCGATCCATAAGAATAAATGGCCGTCCCAGTGCCTTAACGGCCATGGGATGGGAGGCGGAATAAATGGAGACTTTTTTACCGGCCAGGTACAATTCGCGCAGAAACTCATGTGCCAGCTCGCTTAAATTTGTGTTAAGGTCGGTTTCAGTGTAAGAAAACTCTCGCATCTCAATCTCCCAGGCATTGGATGATGCCGTTATGCAGGGCCACGAATATTGAACCATCGGAGGCAATCGCCGGCAGGCGGATTTCCTGATCGAATTGGCGGCGTGAAACCAGTTTTCCGGAAGCGTGGTCGAGGCAGTACAAATGTCGGTCAAGGGAAGCGAAGACGACGAACTGCCCGGCAATAATCGGCGAGGAAATTATGACGCCGCCGGTTTCATAGTCCCAGACGGTTTGCCCGGTTTTCTTATCCAGCGCGCGTAAATAGCCGCCGCTATCGCCAATATAAACCAGATTATCATCGGCGGCCGGGGAACACCAGATGGGCCAGTCGAATTTGCGATCCCACAAAGGCCGTCCGGTGCCGGTTTCGAGAGCATAGAAGCCGCCGAAATTATCGGCGACAAAAACGTTATCATTGATAACCACTTTTGAAACCAGCGGACCGCCCAAGGTGAGTTTTTGTATCAGTTCACCGAGTGAGGCTTCATAGACATTTATATCTCCGTCGTCCATCGGAAAATACACCCTGCCTTCATAATAACTTGGACCGGCCAAACAAACGGCATCGGTCGAATCGGACCAGATGGTCTTCCCGGACACACAATCCAGACAATACACGCGACCGTCCGTGCCGCATACAAAAAGCTTATTATCCTTTATTATCGGCGCACCGGAGATATCCTTTAAATGCCGTTTCCAGAGAATGTTGCGGTTATATAAATTAAGGCAGAGCAGTTCATTTTTTGGGGCATCCAGACCGAAAAAGGCCAGTGAGTCACATAAAACAACTCCGCCCCGAACGGGATGCCGCATCTTGAGGAGGCCCTTAAACTTGCCTGTACGCAAATCAAAAAAGCTAACTTTACCTTTGCTGTCACTCACAATAAGACAGCCCGCCCCGATAACCATCGGTCCGGCCGGGGCGCCGGAAACGCGGTCTTCCCAGATCAAATTCAGTTTCCCGGAAAAATCATACGGGGAGCGAGCCCCGGCGGCAATATCATATCGCGAAAAAGGCCAGGAGGATTCCGGATATTCAAAGCTTAGTTTCATTTTGAATTTACGGGAACACCCGGTTAAAGTTAAGGCCATAAGAATCAATATGATAAATGCATTTTTCATCAGAAGTTCCATCCGAAGAAAAAGTCAAAATCGGTTCGCGGGCTGATGGAATGGAAATCGGTCGTTCGGGCGAAATCAAATCTCAAGACGACATATGGTCCCAGCGCTACTCTGAATCCGGCCCCGGTTGAAGCCAGAACCTCGTCGAAGCGATCTTCCCAAATTGACCCGACGTCGAAGAAAATGGCTCCTCGAATAGCCTGAAAACCTATGCCCCCAAAGGGAAAGCCGACCAGGAGATTATCAATCAGCGGGAAACGAAGCTCGTGCGAGGCGAAAAGAATGTTGGGGTCATAAAAAGCCCGTCGATTAAAGCCGCGAAATGACCAGCTTCCGCCAAAATATATCCGTTGCGGTTCGACCCCGGCGGAGCTATAGGCGAACAGACGCGAGGCAAAAGCCGAATACCGCCCCAGACGGAAATAATGCCGGATATCCGCCACGCCGGTACGGCTGTACATACGGCCCTTGTCAAGAGCGGCGGTCAGCCCCAAAGTCAAATTATAGCGGTGCCCCTCCAGCGGCCCGGAAATATCCCAGATGCTGTTGTCGGAAACGAATGATACGAAATTAGAAACGAGCAGGGCTTCGCGTTTGCGGTCGAATAGCCAAATATCCTTCTTGGAATATCGGATATACGAACTGGCCTCGAACCGTTCGAATTTCGATACGGGATAATTGACATATAACAGCCCACCAACCTGCCGTTCGAAAAAGTAGCCTTCTTCATCGTTATAGTACTCATCATAGAAGTGAAACAGCCCGGCCCCCCAATTAAGCCGTCGTTTTTTATTGAGGTAAGTTATGCCGACGTTGAAGCTCGACAGAAAGTCATCCTTGGTTTCGGCGGTATTGGTCAGAAGAAAATAAAAGACGTTGTCACCGAGCATGTCGGACAGGGCTACCTGCAATCCGCCCAGAGTTCCATAAACCGGGTCATAAGAGATGGCCGACTGGGCGATATCAAAGGAATACTCGGTGTTGTACTTAAACGATGACCGTGCCGACCGGCCGTCTATCTGTCCGGGCTTCCAGAATGCTTTGCCCACCGGAGTTTCCGTCGCCGCCACCGTCATGGTATCGGTGATTTCCATGCTGTAGAGGTGAAAGCCCATATCCTGATACCCTGTAAACAGGACCTCATCGTTATCCTGAAGAACGCGGGGATCGAAGGCTCCGGTCAGCAAATTGGTAATCTTGTTGATACTGCCATCCGGGTTATTGCGATATATATTGAAAGAGCCATCACGGTCGGAGGCAAAATAAAGACCATGGCGATCGGGTTCCGGGGATATGTCAATCCAGTTTCCATAAGTAAGCTGGACCATGTGTCGGTCATTGCGCGACATGCCAAAAAGATTCTGGGCGCCGATATCACCGTCGGCACAGCGGTCCGAGGAAAAGATAATCGAATCGCCGCCAAGGCTATAAGCCGGGGTAATGTCATTATAATGGTCATCCGTGAGTTGAATCAAATCGCCGGTTAACAGGTCGACTTCATATATATCGGTATAACCGCGCTTGGTCGAGGCGCTGAAAACAGCGCGGTTGCCGTCGGGCGAAAAGCGCGGCGATGATATCGCCACCAGATGCGAAAAGTGGTATTTCTGAAGATTGCGGCGAGTATAAATGTCATACATATATAACACATCTGATTCTTTCGATTTCGAAGAAAACAAAACGCGGCCGTCGTTGCGGGCGTCGATACCGCTTTGCAGAAGATGCAGGGATTCATAGCCCGCCGACTGCTCCCCTTTCAGGATGGTGTGCAGTTCCACCTTTTCTCCACCCCGTGGCATCATGTACAAACCGGAATAACCTCGCTTGTTGGCTTTGTAGACAATCCAGTCGCCGCTATGCCGTTCGTTGTCGAGAGTTATCGGAACCCCCTTGACGGCATAGCCGCTGTTGGTCAACTGGCGGGCTTCTCTCTTGACCAGGCCGCCATCGGCCATATCCGGATAGTATTTTTTCTTGAGGCTGTATTCCCACTTACGGGAGACTTCCGGCAGTTTATCGCCGAGGGTATATTCGACCAGTTCCTCGAAACGATGGAAACGCCACCAGTTTTCAAACATCAAAGTCAGTTTATGCGGGCCGTAATGTTCATGGATGAACTGGCAGATGGATTGTCCGATTTTATACATTAGGAAAGTGCCGCTGATCTGATACAACTGCTCGATCGGAATTATTCGTCCGGATAAAACCATATCTTTAATCATCATATCGGCTTCACTGTCCCAGTCGGTCGACCAGAACTCGGCCAGGCCTTCAATTAACCAAAGTGGCGGCGGCGCCATCCGCACCAGCCGGTGCTTCGACAGCGTCCGCTCCAATTTCGATATGGTAAATACGTGCACCAGTTCATGGCGAACCACGTGCTCAAAAGCCCGGAATGAACCAAGGTAGGGCACGACCACACGCCCTTTTAAAAATTCGGTGAACCCGCCGACCGATTCGGGAAGAAGCGATGGGATGACATTGGTCTGCGAGAAGTAATTTCCGGAACTGTAAAAAATCAGGGGGATTTTTTCGTAAATTTCATGGTTAAATTTCGAAGCCAGTTCGCGATAGGCATCCTCGCCAATTCGCGCCCCGATACGTGCAATTTCATCTTCTTCGGGATAAAAGTAAATGCGGAAGTGTTCTGTTTCCAGAACCTGCCAATCGAAATCGGTGTACTGGACCTTGTTTTTGCCGAAATAAAACTGCCCGAAGGCCATGGAGGCGCTAAGAATAATAAACAGTACCGAAAACAATATTGGCGTTATTTTTCTGAAAACATGAAGCATAGCAAAATTTAATTTAATTACGGCGACTCCGGAAAAACATAAAAATTATTCGCCATATCCTGCCAGAATATATTCAACCGCTCACAATTCAGCACATTATTATCTATATCGGCGGCAAGGCGTTATACTAAAAGTGAGGATTAACAGGGCGGCTTCCAATCAATATACGATTCCGGTCTTATATTTGCAAAAAGAACAATCGCCTCCAGTCAGCCCGGCAATTTCGATATTATAATAATTGCGTTTGATCAGTGCTCGGCCGCATTGGGGGCAAAGGGTATCGGATTTGCCCGGAACATTGACGTTACCGAGATAGACAAACTTGAGCTTGTTCCGAGCGATATCATACGCTTTCAGAAGCGTCTCGGTCGGGGTCCGGGGGCGAGTCATTTTGTAGGTCGGATAATAGGCTGAAAAATGCAGAGGTATTTTATCGGACAACCCGGCCAAAAAATCGGTAATTTGCTCGAAATCTGAAATCGCATCATTCAGACCCGGAATGACCAGATTAGTGATTTCCAGATGAATCTTGGCGCGATACAGACATTCGATAGTTTCTTTAACCGGCTCCAACTGACCTTTGCAGATTTTTTTATAGAAATCGGGGCGCATGCTTTTCAAGTCAATATTGGCGGCATCAATAGACGGAATTAACTCCTTAAGAGGATCGGGATTAATATAACCATTGCTGACAATAACATTTTTAAGACCCTTATCCCTGACAGCGCTGGCGGCATCAAGAATGTATTCAAACCAAATCAGCGGTTCCGAATATGTATAGGCAACACCGATAGAACCAGATTTGCCGGCAAGGACAGCCAAATCGGACGGGGCCAGATAGCGCGTGGGCACTTTCATCTGTGAAATTTCCCAGTTTTGACAGTTTTCACATCCAAGGTTGCATCCGTTGGGGCCGGTGGAAAAAATCATAGAGCCGGGATAATAATGATACAGCGGTTTTTTCTCGATCGGGTCATAGGCCGCCGAGACGATTTCGCCGTAATTATCGACCATCAGTTTGCCATCGATATTGGTGCGGCAACCACATATACCGGTTTTGGACTCGGCTAAAAGGCAATCGGCCGGGCACAGACGGCACCGGACCTTATTATTCTCAAGGCTTTCCCAATGGCGGGCATCTCTTATCATGGCTTTATCCCGAGCGTTTTCCCGATATATTTTACGGCATCGAGAAGATTGTCGGCAACGGTTTCCGGCGGGAAAGAGTCATGGGAAGCCATTCTATTCATGCTGTCCTGTCCGTATCCGGTGCGCACCAGTATTCCTTTTCCCCCGGTGGCGTAAGCCAGGCGGACATCGGATAATTTGTCCCCGATGCAATACGAAGCAAAGGGATTTATACCGTACTGCCGTGCCGTCCGTTCAACCATGCCGGCGGCAGGTTTGCGCATGAACGATTTTTGGGCAAATGGTTCGACCGAACCGTGCTCATAGTAGGGGCAGTATAAAATGTCATCGAGGGGCGCCCCTTTGGCGGCAAACAGCGAGCGGATGCGTTCATTGACGCGGTCAACCTGTTCCAGGTCGAAATATCCTCGCGCCACGCCCGACTGATTGGACAGGACAATGATTTTGAATCCCATGTCCCGGCCCAATCGGATGGCTTCGATTGAACCTTCTTCGGGGTCGACCTGTTCCGGATCGGATAAAAAGCTCTTTTCTTTTATCAGGGTTCCGTCGCGATCTATAAACAGGGCGGCCGCGGTTTCAGATTTTTTCTCCAGGGCATCGATAATTTGGCCAAACACATAATCGACCTCTATGCGGTCGAAACAGTATTGCTTATCACGATAACAGGGTCTTTTGCCATGCAACGAACAGGGGCGGCAGGGTTCTTCGACCTGGATTATTCGATCGTGCCATCCCCGGGGTGAAAAGCCCAGAGTGGGGTGAGTCGGCCCAAACAAGGCCAGCACCGGAGTTCCCACCGCCGAGCCGATATGCATCAAACCGGAATCGTTGGAAAGCAGAAGATTGGCCGATGCGATTTCCGCGGCAATATCGGGCAGTGAAGCATCGATTATAACGCGAATGTCCGGTGATTTATCCATCACATCTGATTCATACAATGGTTTGTCTTTTTCGGTTAAAAGCAGAACAATGTCAGCCGCATTTTCAGCGCGCAAACGCGTGACAAGCTCGCGGAAACGCTTTGGCGGCCACTGTTTGGTCGGATACGATGCCCCCGGCGCAATCGCCACAAGCGGCTTATTGGCAACCGGTCGCGATATGCGGGAAGGTCTCAACAACGGTCTTCGCGTGAACACGTCTCCCCCGCAGGCGGTGACGGCGGCGTTATAGAGGTCAATAGTATGGGGTGGATTGGCACTACTGCGGTGCAGTTTGACAGCCATGAATCTTTCGCGGCGCCGCTTGGGATATTGGGCTTTGACCGGTGCGGCAATATGACGCATCAGATAATTGGAGCGGAAGTTACCGTGGAGGTCGCAAATAATATCGATGCCATGTTTATCGAAAAATTCGCCGGTGCGGAATAACTCCAGCAGGCTGATTTTGCGGGGCAATGAAATTGTTTCATCGACGCCGGTCATCATTCCGGCCAGAGGCGCATTTTGTTCGCGCGTCAGAAAAAATATTTTAGAATCGGGAAATGATAACTTCAGATTCAATATCGGAGCCGAGGCCAAAACAACATCGCCAATCGAACCCAGCCTGATAACCAGAATATTATTCATCTTAGACGAAATATACTAAGCCGACCGTGCCCACCAAAAGACAATAAATGCCGAAATACTGGAATTTCCCCTTGCGCACAATGCTTAAAAGAAGGTATACGGCCAGAAGGCCGGATAAAAATGACAAAATTGTCCCCGTCAGATACTGGCCGGCCAAAGCGACGTCGAGGTTAAAAAGTTCTTTTATTTTGAAGACGGCGGCCCCGACAATGGCCGGAATGGAGAGCAAAAAGGAAAACTCGGCGGCGGTGGTAGCGTTGACACCGGCGAAGAGACCAAAGGATATGGTCGACCCGGAGCGGGAGATCCCAGGGAAAATGGCCATAGCCTGTCCGAGACCGATAAACAACGAATTAAGCCATGACAGTCTTTTTTCCTTCTTTGGGGCCAACCCGGTTAATAGGAGCATGACGCCCGTCACCAAAAGCATTATCGATGTCAAAAACGGTGATCCGAAGGCGGCTTCGATAGTGTCTTCAAGCGTGAGCGCCACAATAACGGCTGGAATAGTGGCAATGATAATATAGAAAACAAGTTTCCGTTGTTCAACCATTGTTGTATCAAACAATGATCGAATCATGGCCATGATTCGTTTTCGGAAATAAATCAAAACGGCCAGAAGCGTTCCCAGATGCACGAGTAGTTCAAAAGTCACGCCCGGATTTTTGGCCCCAAGCAGGTGTTCAGTCAGGACCAGATGGCCGGACGAAGATACCGGTAAAAATTCGGTCAGGCCCTGCAGAAGTCCCAGCAGTATGGCGTCGAAATAGCTCATATTAAAACTCCGGTGCATCACCGGAGCCCTTCATTTCTAAATTGTTAATTACCTTAATCAGAATGTCCTGATATCGATTCCGGTAAAAAATCCAAAATTGCCGTCGGCTTGAATTTCGGCGTAGATATGCAAATCCTGGGACATTTCGAATTTACCGCCGACATTTAATCCCGCCCGGAAATCGGATTCAGAATCAAAATCAGCGATGGAGATATGCTCCAGGCGGATATTGAATCGGGCATATGGTACAAGGCGACGTCCGGAATTGAATTTATAGGGAATCGAACCGATGGCATTGGCACCCAGATCCCAGACGCTGGCACCTTCAAGATTGGTGTATTCAAAAAAGCCGCCGAAGGCCAGATCAAAGGGGTTTTTGGTATGGCGATCGTAGTAATCCATAAATTCATATTTAAAATCCAGAGCCAATGTCAGCGAGGGGTCGGCGTCTTTGGCGTCGGGATCAAAAAATCCCAGCTTGATACGGCCTTCCGTATATTCCGAGAAACCGTACGTGATCGACCCGAACAGGGTCGTTCCATTGTCGCCGATCCCGGCGAAACCGCCGATATAACCGACACCGAAACCGCAGGCGTCGGCAGTCGAAAGATATCCAGTGGTCAATCCGAAGGTATCGCCGAAGGCAGACGAACCGGATATAATAGTTGCCGAAACCAGAATTACAGCACCCAGTTTTTTCAAATTCATTTAATCCTCCGTATCGTAATTTTATTTTTTCAAAGTCTATTACTGTTGTTATACGGTGTCAACTAAAAATGTGTTCCATGACATTTTGGCCCATGGATTCTTTTAGTTGACAAGCATTTAGACACTGTCATATAATCGTTGTCATTGACAAAGTCGCGAAATTTTGGCCATCCTTTGGAGGACGAATATATGGAAAAAAAGCGACAGCGTTGGGGGACTCGCCTTGGGGTCATTCTGGCCGTGGCGGGCTCGGCAGTTGGATTAGGCAATTTCCTTCGTTTTCCCACTCAAGCGGCGATGTACGGCGAAGGGGCCTTCATGATTCCTTATCTGATCGCGCTGGTCGTGGTGGGCTTGCCCCTGGTATGGGTGGAATGGACGGCCGGACGGTTCGGGGGGGGCTTTGAGCATTCCAGCGTTCCTGGCATTTTCCAATCACTCTGGAGGAAAAACCGTTTTATCAAGTACTTTGGAATCCTCGGCATTTTTGGACCTTTTTTGATTTATATGTACTATGTTTATATCGAATCATGGTGCCTGGCCTATGCCTATTATTCGCTGACCGGTCAGCTATCCGAGATAACCTCCAGCGGCGGGTTCGTGGATTTCCTGCGCGGCCACCAGGGCATTTCGGGAGACACCGGAGCATTTGCGGGGACGGTACCCTCATTCGTATTTTTCCTGATCACGTTTTTGCTGAACATTTCCGTGACATATTTCGGCATTAAGGGTGGTATTGAAAAGTTGTGTAATATCGCTTTGCCGCTTTTGTTTTTCTTTGGCATCATTCTGGCGGTCCGCGTTATCACGTTGTTCGCGCCGGATCCAATGCACCCCGACTGGAGTTCGATAAACGGCCTGGGCTTTTTATGGAATGCCGATTTTTCGGCGTTGAAATCGGCCAAAGTCTGGCTGGCGGCGGCGGGTCAGATATTTTTTACGCTGTCGGTCGGAATGGGCGTGATATTGACCTACTCCAGTTATCTGCAAAAAGAGGATGACATAGCCCTTTCCGGGCTGGCCGCGGCCTCGACCAACCAGTTCGCCGAGGTGGTGGTGGCCGGATGTCTGGTCGTCCCGGCGGCCTTTATATTTTTCGGTCCCGATGAAATCGTCAGCGTTGCCCAATCGGGAAGTTTCAACATGGGTTTTGTAACCATGCCTCAAATATTCAATCAAATGACATTGGGAGCGGTATTCGGCTTCCTTTGGTTTTTCATGCTTTTTCTGGCCGGGATAACGTCCTCCGTATCCCTGGCACAACCGTCGGTGGCCTTTCTGGAAGATGAATTTAACCTGACCCGTCAGAAAGCCGTAAAAATATTCGGGATTGCCGTCTTTTTGCTTTGTCAGCCCGCAATATGGTTTTTGCACCGGGGCGTGCTCGACGATTTCGATTTCTGGGGCGCCAATTTGGTAATCGTCATCGGGGCGACGCTTGAAATTATATTGCTGGCCTGGGTGTTTGGCATTGACAAAGCCTGGGTGGAACTCCATCATGGTGCAAAGTTAAAAGTCCCGCGCATATTCATGTTCATCACCAAATACATAACCCCTCTTTGCCTGCTGGGTCTGCTGGGGTGGTGGTTTGCCACGGACTGGCTGCCGGTGATCACCATGCAAGGGATCCCCGCTGAAAATGTGCCCTACGTTCTGGGCGGGCGGTTGTTATTGCTGGCCTTATTGATTCTTCTGGCGATAATGGTTTTTATCGCCTGGCGGCGGCGGGATATGAAAAAGTACTATTAGGAGGGCGTGCGCGATGACATTGGGTGGATGGATATTTTTTATTCTGGCCGGAGGAGCTATTACCTTTATCATGATTTATAGTTACTTGAAGGTATTCAAGGATAGCGTTGAAAACGACGGAAAACAGGGATCGGATCAATAGATATTGTATCGGGCGATGCGGTCGCGTAGCGTATTGCGCGATATGCCGAGGATTTCGGATGTTTTCACCTGGTTGGAGCTGAAATGCTTCAGGCAGGATGAAATCAGGGCCTTTTCGAGGGCCGATTCCAGGAAATAGTAAATCTTTCCTTCGGATGAATTTATAAGGCGCGGCAAAATCGGGTCGATGATTTTCTTGAACAATTCGGTATAATCGTCCTGAAGATTTTCCAAATCGATTTCGACTTTGCCTTCCAATTCGGAGGCAATCGGAAAGTCCTCGGCCTGCAAAGTTTCGGTTTTGGCCATAACGCAGGCGGTGTGGACGTTATTTTCCAGCTCGCGGACGTTGCCCGGCCAGGGGTATTTGGCCAGCATGGCGGCTGCCTTAGGTGCAATTCCCTTGATTTCTTTGCCGAGTTGTCGCGAGAATTTTTGCACGAAATAGTCGGTTAAAAGAGAGATATCACCCCGGCGTTCGCGAAGCGGCGGAACGTAGATGGAAACAACCTTAAGGCGATAAAATAGGTCAACCCGGAAAGAGCCTTCCTTCATGCACTGTACCAAAGATTTATTGGTGGCGGCGATTACGCGCACGTCGACTTCGATCGATTCATTGCCGCCGACGCGTTCCAATTGTTTTTCCTGAAGGACGCGCAACAGCTTGGATTGCGTCAGAAGGGACATGTCGGCAATTTCATCGAGGAAAATCGTGCCCTGGTTGGCCTGTTCGAATTTGCCAAGGCGTTTGAAATAGGCCCCGGTAAAGGCCCCTTTTTCATGCCCGAACAATTCCGATTCCAGAAGGGTTTCGGCCAGAGCGGCACAATTCACGGAGAGAAAAGGTTTTCCGGCGCGGGCGGAATTGCGATGAATGGCACGGGCGATCAGTTCCTTGCCTGTCCCCGATTCGCCGAATATCAACACCGCCGCGTCGGATTTGGACACCTGACCGATTAGCTTGGCGATTTCCACAATTTCGGGAGATTTCCCGACTATTTCGCCGACGCTGAATTCTTCTTCGGAAACTTTTATGTCCGACGCGGCGATTTTATGGTGGTTGAAATTACAGGCCTTATTGACGGTATTAATCAGCTTCTGTATTTCGAACGGCTTGGTGAGGTATTCATAGGCGCCTTCACGCATGGCTTCCATGGCGTTCTCGGTCGAGATAAAACCGGAAATCATGATGATGGGGATATCGATGTTATTCAGCTTGGATTGCTTGAGCAGGTCCAGACCTGACATGGTGGGCAGGTTAACGTCGAGCAGGACACAATCGATATTGGGATGTTCCTTCAGAAATTCAACCATGATCTGGCCGTCGTCCAGAAAATAAAATCTGTATCGTTCGGAATCAAAAAGGTTGGCCAGGGACCGGCTTATTTCGGGATCATCATCAATAATTAACAAGTTTTTCATGCTATAACGATTCCCCAATAAATTCTTTATTTTTATCGGAAGTTCAGGGCAAATAATTAGGGTGAAAAGGGGCCAAATGCTTAATTTTTGCGCTTTGAGGGGATTTTTATCTATAATTTGGCAGTGAAGCGGAACCGGTAAATCGAGCCTAACGGCGCTCGTCCAGCAGAAATTTGACTACCGTCCCCGAAAGAATGAAATTGACCACCATATCAATAATAACGCCACCGATTAACAGGTATAACATCAACTCCGGCGTAAACTTGGACACAATCGTACCGGCGTTTTCATACATATATGAAAATGGTACCGTCAACAGATAGGGTATTAAGGCCAGGAAAAAGGAAAAAACAGGATACTCCGCGAAAAGTGATAACGATGTTCGGAGGGCCCGCAAAATGCCATTCCCATAGACAATAACAGCGGGAATAGCATAGATAAATAGCGAATATATAAAAACGGTGACAAACTTCATGGAGATGCCGAAAAGCATGATACGCCGGGGACTTCCCGCCAGATAGGATGAAAACAGCCCGGGAATAAATTGATTAGCGGCCAGAATCAGTGCCGAAATGAAACACCAGACAATCAGGAGCGGGAGCCATTTTTTGAAAGCGGTGGCATAATTCATTCCGACCGGAGTATCCGAATATGCCCGGACAAATAAAACCGCGGCCATACCCATGACCAGACCCTCAAACAGGACACCCAGAATATATTTTCCCCAGGCCACGACCGAGGGCATAACCAGGTAAATTCCCGGATAATGGCTCATAACTTCGACATTTCTATCCCCCAGCAGAGCCACCGACGGCTTGAGAATACTATACAATGACGGGTTGGTGAAATTGGCGGCCAGAATGACAATCGCGACCTGCAGTATAGCATAAATCGCCAGAGGAACCCATATGCCGAATCGAAACACCCGGCTAAAGGCTGCCAGATATAGCCCGATAAACCGATTTAATTTGTCAATTGCTCTCATGCCCGGACCGCAATTCCTTATGGTACAACAATGGAAACTTCGTTGGAACCGGTCGCCAATCCCTGTTGGTCATACACAAAAACACGATAATAATATGTGCCGGCACCGGGATTGATATCGGAAAACGTTGTTTGTGATTTGCTGGCCGTAATCCATATCACCAGATTGGTTTCGTTTGCTTGAATACCCGCCGTCTTGTCTCTATACAGGCGATATGTCTCGAAATCACTGTCGGGACTGGCCGTCCAGCTAAGCGAAATGGAGCGGTTCCCCTCGTTATCGGTCACCAATTGTACCGCCAGAGTGACGGCGACGGGCGGATTGGCTATGGTCAGATATTCGGATGCAACCAGGTCAGCCGATGAAGCATTGCCCGCAACATCCTGAAAACTTCCGGTTACCAATCCCTGGGACACTTCCAGGTTAAGGGGAATGGTATAAGCACGACTGAACAGGCGGTCGCCGGACGCGGCGTCACCGTGAGTCCCGTCGTCATACAATTCCAGATTGGAACGTCCGGGAAAAGACACACTTGCCTGTCCCCCATCTTCGGCGGCCCGAAGATAAAAGGAAATCACGTCACCCGCCGAAAAGACGGTTTCGGAGGGGCGGAAATATACAGAATCGACTTCGGCCCGGGTATCGAGAGTGATTTCGTCATAAACGGAGGTCGACGATGAAGAGCCATCGCCGAAGCGGAAGCGGGCATAAACCCTCTTGAGGCCATCGCCTTCGGAAAGTGTAAAGTTTTTAGACGCGCTATAGTTTTCCCAGACGGCATCGTTAAACGCGACACTCTCGGAAAGTTGCACTAACCGGGCGGCGATTGGAACCACAAAAGATATATTGACGCTGCGGTTCTTGGCATACTGGTCATTATTATTAATCAGCATCGACAGGACACCGGGAGTAGTTGTCGCAATGCGCGATTTTTCGCCTTCCAGTCCGCGGACAACAGCACTTACGGCCACGCTGTAACTTTGCCCCGAAACGAGATTATCCAGGACTTCGACAAACAGTGAAGTCGTATCCCAAAGACTCATATGCGACAGGACGGTATCGGTCCCATAGTAAACTTTAAAATAGCTGACAACATCGGTATCGGAAACCTGCCAAGTGACCTGCAGGCCTTCATTGAAATGGACCAGGCGCAAGTCCAGAGGGACCGGCGGAGGATCAGGCAATTGAACGGATAAGCTATCCGATTCGATATAACGACTGCATCCGCATATTATCAAGCCCAATATGGCCAAAATTATCATTTTTTTCATATTCCCTATCCTCGCTCCTAAAAATTACACGACAGGATAATTTGACCGCCGCCGTGAATCAGGTCCGGTTCCAGGGTAATTTGATCGACGAGAAGGCTACCCTTCTGTTCCGGGAAAAACAACAATGCATCAAGAACACTTAACGACCAGACGGCAATAGTGGCTCCGATGGTAATGCGTCTGACATTTTCGGCATCGTAGGCATCTTTACGGGCCGCCTGCAAAAAGGGGTACAGGTTTTCCTTTTCCGTGTAAGTATTGGCGGCATTATACCGGGCCACGAGGCCGTCATAATCATCACGTTTGTCGTCGAACTTCTTATCGGCGAGCAAATAAGCGGCCGCCGAACCCGCCGCCAGAAACATGAAGGCGACGCCCTTGGTCTTTTGTTCGGCATAGGCCTGACCCCAGCCGGGAACAAATAATGATCGGAAGGCGGCCTTGAATTTTGTTTTGACGGAGAGATTAACGTCGAGCTGGGCATGATTTGATGGGCCTAAAAATACCCTGGATTTGTAAGATTCATACCCGGCTTTTTTAATCTTAATATCAAAATTACCCTGCAAACCCTGGGAAAAGGTTATCGGCGACATTCCCCGTAGGGTCAGCGCTCCGGTCACTTCCACTTCGGCGCCGGCCGGATTAGTTCTGACGGTTAAACCCGGTCCGGGGTTTTGGGCCATTGCGGAAGAAGTGAGAAGAAGCAATGCGACTGATAAAATCCATTTAATTAACATATCCTTATTTCGCATATGATTTCCTTTTTTCCTATAATCGGGAAAGATATTAGTTTTTTGAATGTATTACAAGCAATAAAAAATCCCGGCCCACGGGGTCGGGATCAAAATTTTCATTTGATTGTTAATCAACAGGCGCCTTTGCCGGTCAAAACCACAACCACCGTGCGCATCAATATCTTAATATCGCTCCAAATCGACCAGTCACGAATGTAGTTAATATCGGCTTTGAGTTTGATAATGACCGATTGCAGAGAGCTGTCGTAGCCGCTGGAAACCTGCGCCAGACCGGTTATCCCCGGTTTGACATTGAGGCGAACACGGTATTCAGGGATTTTTTCGGCGAAGTCGGAAACGAATGTCGGACGTTCCGGCCGCGGCCCGACCATCGACATATCGCCTTTGATTACATTAATCAACTGGGGAATTTCGTCCAAGCGGGTTTTCCGCAGGAATCGTCCCAGGCGGGTGATGCGGGGGTCATTTTTGGTCGCCCAGACTGGTCCGCAATGGCGCTCGGCATCCTGAACCATCGTGCGGAATTTAATGACCTTGAAAGGCCGGCCATGGTAATCCTGGCGGCGGCGGTCGCGCACACGGCAATCGCTGTCTACTACCGCCTTATAGGAGCGACGGTTTTTTTTGCGTCTGTTAAGCCCAACGCGGTCCTGGGTATAGAATATCGGGCCGGAACTATCAAGCTTAATCAAAAGCGGGATTATCAAGAAAAATGGAATGCATAAAATTAAACCGATTGCGGCACCCAAGATATCGAGGGCTTTCTTGAGGAACCTGTCAATCATAGTTATAACCACCTTTAAAGGATGTTTGACATTTTCCCTGGCGATTAAGATAAAAAACAGAACAGCCGTAATAAAGAGAATACCACCGAAATATTCGGAGAAATAGAATTTAAAAGAATCCCCAATGGATGAATCCGGGCGGCGCGGCAATCTTTCCGTGCGTTCAAGACCGATGGCGGAGCCGATCGGCATGGCAAACCTGTTAGCGGTAAGAGTTGTAGCTTCCGAGGTTGGGTTATTATCAAAATCGCCTATTTTCATTACAAACTAACCTGAAAATTTTCCTTCTAAGCAAACGGGTTTTGGACGTATTTTTCGCCGTTTTCAGCCTATTGAGCAAAAGGACTGCCAGAAAACCCCATATTGAATTAAAAATGCGCAAATATTGCGCAACCGCCTTAGTACACATTAAGATGTTATACAACAACGAGTTGATTAAACTATCAATATCCAATCTGGATTGAGTTGTATACAATTCTGATTATCCGATTTTGCAAACAGCGACATTCCTGTAAGGGCAATCATAATAGATGCACCCAGTTGCGCATTGTTTAGGAAACGAATTGCAGTTTGCAATAAAAAAAGCGCCCGGGGTTTGTCCGGGCGCTTAAGGGATTCTTGTGAAACTTCTCAATTAATTGGATAACTTAAAGTTAACAGTAAAACGATGGATGGAATCGGAACTGGGGCCGTTACCCGGAGAATAAGCATAGTCTATTCTGGCCGGGCCCATCATCGCTCCGGCTCCGAAGGCCATGCCTCCGGCAAGACCATCCTGTGAATCGGCGATTTGATAATTATACCCAAGACGGAGAAAATACTTATGTTCAAAACCGTATTCCACACCATTTTTAAAAGCAGAATTGCCTTTGAAACCATAATCATATTCGGTAACGGCCATAAAGGATCCAGCCAGCCAACTGGTGGCTGCGCCTATCCGCAGGCGCGTCGGCAGCTCTTCCTCGGTGGCATCAAACTTTATTTTTTGCCCGATGTTTGACAGGCTGATTCCGAACATATATTTGTCGCATTGCGCGCTGATGCCAAAATCAGCGGCCATGGCCGAGGCACGGGTTCCGGCCAGGTTCAAATCAATATACTTGGCATTTATCCCCAGAGAAATTGCCTCACTGACGCCATAAGCGGCCGACAGGGACAGGGCCATATCATTGGTTGAGCCGATATCATTTATCGGATTATCGAATTGATCATATCCTTCAATATCGCCATAGCTCAAATAGGTGATACCCCCGGCCATTGTAAGGCGGTCGCTTATGGGAAAACTGACGGCGAGATGCTCAAAGTTTATATCCTGGTACCAGGAAAAATGAGAAACCGAAAATTGAGGTGTTTTCTCGAATGTCAGCCCAGCCGGATTCCAGTGAAGGGCCGAAGGGCCGTAGGCTATGGCGGTATATGCTCCACCCATAGCGGCGGATCTGGCATCGGTATCGATTTTGAGAAAATCTGCCGCTGTACGGCCATTATCATCGGCAATAGCCACTTTGCCGAACAAAGCGGCCAATATTACCATCACTCCCCAAATAAGCAATATTTTGTAGATACATTTGCTGGCCATTATAACGCCTCGACTTTCTTTCTAACCAACATCATTCTGACAGTTATAATGGCAGAGATAATGCCCGATTTTTCGGCCCCGGTAATATATTTACGATCAGCATTTACAGTTTTTATCGGCCCGACCAAGCTATTATTTAACTTATACTTATGTATATATTCAAACATGCCGTGTATGGCTCTCCCCCAAGCCATAAGCGGGGCGTGAAATATCGAAATTCCGCATCAAAGTCCAACATTTAGACAGAGGTTCTTCATTTCTCCGTGTTTCGGATATAATCCAATATACATGAATCAGTTACACTCATGCGTCGAGCGTGAACAACAAATCTCCGCGTGTTAATTTTTTTGCCAGCAAAAGGCTATATATATGGTTTGTCTCCTATAATAATACTAAGGATAGTATTTTTTTTAAATCCCAGTCAATAAAAAAAACGGGGAAAACCAATTTATGCGTTAATATAAGTATCAAAAATATATGTACTTACGCGGATAGGCAATCGGGATGAGAGAATTTTGTTTAATAAAAATTTGTTATTTATTATTAACGCAGGCGGGCTTTCATCTGCCGGTATTTATCCGTGTTATAGGTCAGGCTTGAGAGATTACCCATGGCATTGATTTGCGCCTTCACATTGGCGATTCTTTCCTGGGTATCGGGATGCGACGATATCAAGCCTTCAAAATAATTCGTCGAACCGTCGGACATGCTGGCCAGCTTCTCGAACATGGTAACAGAACCGTTGGGATTGTACCCGGCCCTGGTCATATAAGTGATGCCATAGGAATCGGCTTCGCGCTCATTCTCCCGGGAGTAACTGGCCAGACTCAATCCCAGGCCGATGTTCACAGCTGCGTTGAGAGCTTCAGAGCTTTCACCGAGAACCAATTGCTGAAGCAAAGCGACCCCCATGGCCGTCTGAAGACGTTTGATGCTGTGGCGGGCGACGATATGCGAAATTTCATGGGCCATCACGGCCGCCAGCTCGGCTTCATTATCCATGGTCTTTAGCAATCCCGTGTATAGGTAAACATAGCCTCCGGGAGTGGCAAAGGCATTTATCATATTGGAATCGATTATAGCAAAATGATATTCGATATCACGCCGATCGCATTTGTCGACAATGTTTTGCCCAATGCCATTGACATAGTTCAACCAGACGGTATCGGTAAGCATTCTGCTTTGCTGGCGAACCTGAAGGTCCGTTTCCCGGCCAATGGAAACTTCGGTAGCCGTATCGATCAATATAAACGATTTCTTTCCACCCGGCCCGGTCGTGGCACATCCCATCAGTAAAATAACGACCAGAGCCAGAATTGAAAAACGGTGGGAGAAAATGAAATGCCTCATCATATCTTCAACCTTTCCGCATAATCGCCGATTATCGGCAGGCGATATAATTTACCCTGGATGCCGAAAATTATCCCGGCCACCGAAGCCCCCAGTGCGAAAATGAGAATGGCCTTCCAGAACAAACCCGACAGACCCGGAATCAGGAAAAACAAAGCCAGCAGTTCTATCAGAAAAAGTATGAATCCCTGTCGGCTGTGAAACCGCGCCTCTTCAATATCTCTCATTTGTAGAAGAGGGATCAAGCATAAGAATGGGATATAGGACAAAATCGCGGCCAGAACGGCGCGGTCATTGTCAAACTTCTCACGGCCACCGGATTTGAAGGCATCATCCAGACCGCCGACATCTTCTCCATCGCGGGTCTCTCCGCCGGTTCCGGTATTTTCTTCTTTGAAAAATGAACTCACGTTATCGCTCCCTGCTTAAACCTGCCAAAAAATTTCCTTATCCCGCTCCGGTAAAGTAATCTTGATGGGGTTATCGGCGGGCCATTTTTCCAGTAATGTTTTTTTATTCAATAATGAAATAGTCATTGTTATTTCGCCATGCCCCGAAGCCACCAGAATATTTCTGTCAAATCCGGCCTCGAAAACACGCTCGAACTGTGCATCCACGCCCTTGGCGCTATGGCGCGGTTCTTTCCCCAGTGCAAAACGGAATTCCCCGCCCGGCCGGAAATCGATGACAAGTTCATTTTCTTCGGCCACAACTAAATGAAATCGTTTTTCAAAGTCAAGGCGAATATAGAGCCGGTCATAATCGAAAGCGAAATAGATATCGGAAATATTCTGATTCGAGCGGTGCATGGCCTGTCCCGCAGATCGACACTGGAAATGTCCGGAACCGCTCCATTCATAATATTGAGTGACATAGCCGTCGAGCACGGGGGTTATTAAAGATTCAGGGGCGGATAAGAAGGAACGCTGGTGACCCCGGAATATCGGATGTGTCAACTCGGCGGGCGCATCCAGTCCGAGTAATTCATAAACCCGGCTTAGGTGGCTCCGGAACAATTCATCGAACCGGGCATTATCCGCCCCGACATGATCATCGCCGTACCACCAGCACCAGTCGGAGCCTTCGGCGATATAGATCTGTTCCCACGCCTGGCGGATTTTTTCGGCCGGAGCATCAGGATTTTTCCTTTCAAAATCGACAATCGCTTTGCGCACCAGATACAATAAGTCCCAGGCAGCATTGTCTTCGGGATGTCCGATCCAAATTTGAAAATTATGCCTAATCCATGAACCGGCCGAAACGGCCGGCAAACTTTCGGCACGGACTTCCCGCGCAATATCGGCAAATCCACATAATCGGAATTCCTCGCTTTTATCCAGAGCATCATAAAAGGATGTTAAAAATCCAGCCCCGTCGTCGGCGTAGTATTCCCAAGCATTCTCGCCGTCGAGAATGACCGGGATGACACAATTCTGGGGGTCTCCGTGCAAATTTCTGGTTATTTGTTTAAGGCAACGCAGAAAATCTTCGACGGCTCGATCCGGGCTCCACGAGGCATAGACAAAGCCGATTTTGTCGGATAGGCTGCGGTCCCGGAAAAATATTTTCAGCCCGGGCGCCTGCGAATATTCATAGGCCTGATAGCAATGATTGGGGGCCGGTTCCCTTCCGGCCTTATGCCACGAGGCAATCAGGACGTCTTCGTCAGACGCGGTCCAATGGATATCGTTTTCACTGATAAGTTTGAGAGCGGCTTCCGAAACAGAGCCTTCGGACGGCCACAGGCCGCAGAGCTTTCCCCCGAATAATTCGGTATAGCGGCGGCAGGCGGAAGCCAGCTGGACCTCGGCGTCGGCTGGGAATTTGAATGGATTACGGGGCAATTCGATGTCGGAAACGGCTTCGCGGGCGCATTCACTATCCACCAGAAGCGGCAGAATGGGATGATAATAGGGAGTAAAGGAAATATCAATGAGTCCCTCATCATTCAATTTTTTATAGGTCGGGATAATCCGTTTCAGAATTTCAAGGTGGAAAAAAAGCAAGGCCTGCTTGTCCTCTTCGCTGAAATCTCTGCCCTTCTCAATAAGGTGGCGGATCGGTTCTTCTTTGTGATATATTTTATCGACCCAGGCCAGGTTAGACCAGACCTGAAGATCACGCCATTCGGAGGTCGAGAAAATTTTTATGGCCAGGTCCAAGTCGGTTCCGCATGAATCTTTTTTTCGAAACAGCTGGCGATAGCGGACATTGGGTTCAATCATGGTCTGGTAGTTGGCCGAGAAAAATGTTTCCAGGATTTCATGCTTCTGCTCGGGTGACAACTGGCGGGCCGGGACCAGACTTAGGTCAAAATGGCAGTCGGTGATGCCCCGGCTATAAAGTTCAATTTGATCAAGCAGGGATGGAACCAGATTGAAAGTCGTCTTGATATTTTCGTAGCGTGAAGCCAGCAGGGCCATGTCGAGGTAATCTTTGACGCCGTGAAGGCGGACCCAGGGCAATTCGATTTTATTTGTCCGGGGATTGAAATAGTACGGCTGATGCATATGCCACAACAGGCCGATTTTAATTTTGCCGTCGGCTGACACGGGCACCCTCCGTATTAATAGATTCTGCTACTGCATATATAATTGATACGCCGTAAGGTACTGGTCCGAACCGGGGTAATCTTTTTCCAGAATATCGAGTTGAGTTTTAATCTTGTCTTTTTCGCCCAGCTGCACGAAACAGCGGATCGCTCCCAGGAGATAATCGGGCCGGGCAGGCGTATCCGGGTAATGATCGATCGCGCTCAAGTATTTTTCGGCGGCATCGGCGAAATTCTGCTGGCTTTCCAGACTGGCCGCGATTCCGGCGACGGCCGATGACGTTGTCAGCGGGTCCAGATGGAATTTATCGATATATCGCTGGTAGGCGGCAATGGCCTCCTGATAGTTGCGGCTTTCAAAATAAGCGTTGCCGAGATTAAACTGGGCGCGAGCGACCACATCACCACTATAATTATCGATAATGTCATTGAAACCGATTATGGCCGGTTGATAGTTTCGCGTTTGAAGTTGATTCAGGGCCTGGCTGTATTTCTGAATACCTTCACCTTCCCTTGAAGACTGATGGCTTTTGTAATAAACAGCTCCGATGATAACAATCAAAACTGCTGCGGCGACGACGGCGACGACCTGCCAATTATCTTCCAGCCATCCCCGCGCTTTGAGCATCGAGGTCGTGAATTTATCCTGCTTAAGTTCCTGTTTGGTAATCTTTACTTTGGTCCCCATACCATTTCCATCCGTTTTGCATTTTTAAAGGTTGCCGAGCGGCCCTTATAATTCCTTATGCGTTAAAAAAATAGAGGTCGCGCATAGCCCGACCTCCATTCTATACTGTCACAATTTAGAAATAACCTGTAAATGAAAAGTTAAGCCGGTGGTCATTCCATTTGTTTTCCAGCTGCAAATAATCACCTTTATAGAGTTCCTGCGAATAGCGCGTATTGGTATAGGCCAAATCTATCTGAATCTGCGACCAGTGTATGCCGATGCCGACGGCCATGCTGAAACCCGTGATATTATCATCATTGCTGTCAAAAACGTAAAAGACGCGGGTCGAATCGTTTTCGGACGATCCTTTTTCACCTTCGAAAATGGTCGCAATATTGGAAACATTTCCATCGGGGAAGGCCTCATTCCGGAATCCGACGCGGAAGGGGATTATCCCGACGGGAGTTTCCCAACGGTATTCGGTTCCAACGCGGAATTGAAAAATATTGCTCCAATTTAAATCATTATCGGTGAAGTATTCGACGCGCTCACCACCGGCAGTCAGTTCCAGGCGATCCAGGATTTTTACTTTTTTCCCTTTGAAGCCGCGATATTCGACGTCACCGGCCAAAATCCAGTTTTCACTGATATCATAGGCCACACCGAAACCCACGATAAAGGGCATCTGGTAGCGTGAAGTCATATCATCGATATAAACGGTATCCGATTTGAACATACTGAAATATGGGGTCGATTGAATCGGAATACTCAAACCACCGATGCCGCCTTCGGTGGCATGACTTACGATCGTGGAATCGGTATTGCCCTTGAGATCAAACGGCAGTCTTACAGTCAAGCCGGCCCGCAGCGGTTCCGCGGCATAAAGAAAACCGACAGTGGCATTAAAACCGGTGAAGTCGGTGGAATCGATCACTCTTATACCATTTCTATACACCCGCGTGATATTGTCAATATCGACAACGGAAGCCCTAAGATAGCGGTACTCTTCGGAGACGACTTTTCCATAGTAGATATTCGCGGAGACGCCCATTGATAACTGCTTATAGACTCTGGTGCCAAACGCGAAATTGACCGAATTAATACTCCCGTGGGTCTCTATTTTTGCATTGGGGTATGGCCCCCAGCCCAAGTGGTCGTACAAAAGGTTTTCGAGGAATGTATTGTATGTATCGAAATGCTGGGTAAACGACATGCTCGCTACCACGTGATGGCCTTTTATTCTAAGCGGGGAAATAATGGCCATATAATCGATACCCGGATATTCCCCCTGATGGTCTTTTTTGGTGTAGGCCGGACCGATGACAGCCGGGTCGGGGGATTCGCTTCCGAGAAAATACTTTTCATTGCCTCTGGGCATAAGAACGCCATAGCTGAACTGCATCAAGGTTTTTTCATGGACATAAAGCCCGGCGGGATTCCAGCTTCCGGCGGACCCGTCGTCAGAAACAGCCAGAAATGCCTGACCCATCCCCTCGGATCTCGCGCCGCCGCCGTAAAAGTTATAACTGAACCCTCGATACTGCGCATAAGCTGTCGTTGTGAGGAAAACTAATAGTATAACAGCGATTTTGGACAACGACAATTTCATACTCTATGATCCTCCCGTTAAATCAGATTTCCGCGTCAAAAACACTTTATTTCATAAACTTAGACGAAGAATATAAGCTTCTCATCCAAACGTGTCAATCGGTTTTATGATAAAAAAAGGTGGAATTTAGAGCGCATCCGCGGCCTGCTACCGACATAAAAAAAGCGGGCGCCGACCCATGAGGAACGGCGCCGCAAAATCAATAAATATTGTCTGTTTCAGGAATTATTCCAATCCTCCCAGCGCGATTTTAAACCCGGCCGTAAGAGGAAATGATTGCGTATTTTCCGGATCGACAAAATGCAAGGCGTATTTGCCTTCGACATAGATATTGAAGCCGCTTCCGAAATTGAAATCGATACCGGCTCCGGCATTCCCCAGGAATCCAAATTCATCGGAACCCATGTTTAATTTAAGATACAGCAGATCATCGTAAAAAACCAATTCGGGGTCCACAATTCTCTGTTTTGTCAGGCCCGCCGAACCGATGAAATATGGATTGAATATCCCGCCCGATTGGACGGCCGGTATGTAATACTTGGCGCCGGCCACAATTGAACTATAGTTAATGTCGCCGCCCCCGCCAAAACTCATGTTATTGATATTATGGTCTTCGCCCGTCTGCTCGAGGAGATAATTAAACATGACATCAACGAATTTGTCCTTGTCCGGTCGGAAATGGCTGCCGGAAAATTTGGCGAATATTTCGAGATTCGGCTGGAGCATATAACCGATACCGATCTCAAAGACCGCTCCGGCCTTCCATGTGTCCTTCAATTCCGATGACATGGGGACGCCGACGCCGCCACCCAGATAAACGGAAAAATGATGATCCTGGGCCGCTGCCAAACCCGCCGCCAATAAAATACCCAGAGCCAAAATAATTGATTTTTTCATCCTATTCCTCGATTATCAAATAAGTTTATTTCCCATGTACATACACGTTCTCGTACCGGAAATCGTAAAATATTAAAATGGACGGTAAAGTCAACAGGAAAACGATTATCAATCGACTGACTTGGGGATAATCAGCGCAGTTCCGACCGGCAATTTGATCGGCACGCCATTTCTCCCCTCCGGTTCAACGGCTGGTGTCAATTCATGGCCAAAAATGGCCATAGCGCAGGCGTCAAGGGCCGCGAGGAGCTCATTTTCGACGAAGGATTGTATCCAGATGACATGTCTGGCTTTGAGGCCATTGTCAAACGCGCCCTTATATCTTTCGTCGATAATCTGTTGCACCTGTTTTTCGTGTCGGGTCCAGTTGACATGGACGGTGACAATAAAGGTTCCGCGGACATTGGGGGCCAGGCATTCAATTATCGAAATAATATATTGATTGGCGGATGTGAACAGGTTTACGCTCAATCTCAATCTTCGCCCGGATGGCAATTCCTTTTCTTCGGGAAGGGCTGGAAATTCCATGATACAATCATTCCAGGACTGTTTTTCTGACGGGCCGGGGAACTTGAACTTGCCGAGCCAGGCCAGGACTTCACCTTTGACTTTGGCGGTATCCATGAGCGGTACGCGGCGCCGCAACTCTGTCAGAACGGCCTGTCTTACTTCTTCTGAAACGGACAAAAGCTCACCTTTGTCAAATAATAGATTCCTGCAATTTTTATCGGAATCAGCGGGAGAGTTTAAATAAGGCGGAGGGTTTTTGATCAAAAAGAATACATTTAGGGGCGGATATGGGGCCCGAAGAAATACCCCCGGCAGGAATTGAACCTGCGGCCCGCGGTTTAGGAAACCGCTGCTCTATCCTACTGAGCTACGGGGGCAAAAGCATTCTAACCCGACTCGTAAGTAATTAAACTCAAAACATCGTATTTTTCAAGCTTTTCTTCCCATGGCAGAAAGGCCAGGTCAATCAGGGCGGTTATTCCAACCACCCGGGCTCCAACCCTTTCTACCAGGCGACAAGTAGCCTCAAGGGTTCCGCCGGTGGCAATCAGATCATCCACGACCACCACCGCGTCCCCGGGTTTAATGGCATCGGCATGGATTTCAATGGTGGCCGATCCATATTCAAGATCATAGGAGGCGGCAATCGTCTCCCCCGGGAGTTTGCCGGCTTTACGCACGGGCACAAACCCGATTTTAAGCCGATCGGCCAAAGCCCCGGCGAAGATGAAGCCCCGCGACTCAATTCCGACGATGCGATTGGCGTTGCGATCGCGGCAGAATTTTTCCATCCGGTCCAGGGCCGTCCGGAACGCCTCGGGATTAACCAGCAATGTGGTAATGTCGTAAAACAGGATCCCCTCTTTGGGAAAGTCCGGAATGGCTCTGACGGCATTTTTTAAGTCTACCATAGTCACCCTTTATGAGTTATGACGAAATCTTTAAATCCTCGGGGAGTGTTATACCAATTTATCTGAATGTCACTGACATGAGCGTAAGTGGGGCCGACCTTTATTTCGGCCAAAAAATCCTCGACCTGCCCCCGGTCGCCCTCGACAATGATTTCGACCGAACCATCATACAGATTAGCTACCTGTCCAGTAACGTCGTAATGGCGCGATACTTTCAATGTCCAGTACCTGAAGCCGACACCCTGGACGACCCCTTTGACAACGGCTCTGGCGCCGACAAATGACATATTATCCCCCCGCCAATTGTATTGCCCGTTTTACGGCTGAAACGGGGTCATCGAAACGTTCGACTTCATTGGATATATTCCAGTCAGATAATGATACCAGCGGCTTGTTCAGTTTCATGCAGAAGGCCATTTCCGAAAGAGTTCCAAATTCCCCGGGCAGGGCCACGACGGCATCGGCGGTCTTAATGATAACCACATTGCGGGCTTCGCCGATACCGGTGGGAATGGCGATATCTATGAATTCATTGGCGTCATCCTTACTATTGCCCGGAAGAATGCCGATGGTTTGTCCGCCCGCAGACCGGGCTCCGCGCGCGGCGGCGGTCATGACTCCTCCCAGTCCGCCGCAAACCAGAACGGCACCCTCGGTAGCAATGGCACGGCCGACCTGTTCTGCGAGTTTATCCACGTTATGATCGCAATGACCGGCTCCGATAACCCCGAGATAGAGTCTCCGGCCGGTTTGTTTTTCGGACATTGGTGCGACCTCGCCTATATGAAACAACCCTCTTTAGCGAGGGCAAGTCAGTGCAACAGGATAATAAATCGGGGCGACTGGATTTGAACCAGCGACTCCTTAGTCCCGAACCAAGTGCGCTACCAAACTGCGCTACGCCCCGATTGCAATCCGTCGTATAATATACAAAACCCGCATATAGTCAAGACATTTATATTTTCGAAAGACGGGCCTAAAACCTTAATTTGATATTCTGCAATTTACCGATCGAGGGCAAATCAGAGAAGTTCATTTTAAGAGGTGAAATCGACACATACCCTTCGGACACGGCTTCGAAATCGGACCCATCGATATCTTCCCAGGTCGATTCACCGCCGATCCAATAATAGTGCTTTCCGCGGGGGTCGGTATTTTCTATGACAATGTCGCGGTACTCCCGGCGCCCCAGTTTGGTAAAGCGATAATTCTTAAATTCCCGGCCCTTCAATTTCGGGAAATTGATATTGAGAAAAGTGCTCGACTTGAGACCGAGCTTTCCGAATTGCCTGACCAGCCGGGCGATAAAGCGTGCCGCGGGTTGATATGACGGAAAGTTGGCGGCGTCGGTATTGGAAACGGCAAGCGATGGAATACCCAGATTGGCCCCTTCGATAGCCGCCGCGACCGTGCCGGAATAGGTGACATCCTCGCCCATATTGGAGCCATGATTGATTCCCGAAATAACCAGGTCGGGAGCTTTATGTTTTAATATGCCGTGCACCGCCAACAGGACGCAGTCGGTCGGCGTGCCATCGCAGGCAAAGTGGTTTTTATCGCGCTGGTGTATGCGAAGCGGCCGCTCCAGGGTCAGGGAATGACTCGAAGCCGACTGCTCGCGATCGGGCGCGAACACCATAACCTCGGCCACCCGCTTGAGCGCCTTTTCCAGTTCGATTAACCCTTCGGCATAGATACCGTCATCGTTGGTCAGAAGAATCAGCATAGTTGGTCCTCAACGGTTACATCCAGATCCTTTTCCAGATGAGTTTGACAAAGCGCAGTGTATCGCGCACGGGATGAACATGCGACCCGCCGCCGTCGTACACCAGGGATATCGGGATTTCGGCGATTTTCGCCCCGGCCAACCCGGCCTTGAAAAGCATTTCCGATTCGAAATCAAACCGGTTCGATTTAATTTTAATATGGTCGGTCAGATCGGTTTTAATCATTCTGTATCCTGACTGCGAATCGCGGATACGGGTTTTACAGAAGTAAGAAACAATAATCGAGGTCAGATTATTCGACAGCCAGCGGTGCGGGGGCATGCGGCGAAATTCGAATGGACGCGTTCCCATATAAATGTCGGCAGAACGCCCGGCCTGCAAAAAGCCAGTTAGCTCTTCGGGAAGGTGCTGTAAATCGGCGTCGAGGGTGATGATATAATCATATCCCCTTTCACGGGCATATTGTATGCCCCGCTTGATCGAATAACCTTTACCCCGGTTGGTTTCGTTGGTTATGGCCGGGACATTCATTTTATCGAGCAATTCTCGGGAGTTATCGGTGGAACCGTCGTCGATAATTATGAAATCCGCATCCGGGAGACTTTGCCGCAGCCTCGGAACAAGACGGTCAAAATATTTGGCGGCGTTATAGGCCGGGATGATTATCAGTGTTTTGGAATTGGCGGGAGTCATATTGGTTAAATATATGGTCGGGGAGAGCAGAGTCGAACTGCCGACCTCTCGCACCCCAAGCGAGTGCGCTAACCAAACTGCGCTACTCCCCGACTCTGGTCTAATCTACCCCCCGAAGCCAAAAAGGCAAGGGAAAAGTTTGAGAATGTCCTCGATGTCCTTGCGAATCATGCCCAGGATGGTTTTAACTTTGGCCTGCTCTTCCCGGCCGACCTTATCCGGGGTTGCCTTAATTTTGCGGAGCCGGTTGCGGGCGCCCTCGATAGTGAAGTTTTCCTTATAAAGCAATTGTTTGATCTGGTTGACCAGCTCGATGTCGGCTTTCTGGTAGATACGATTGCCACCGCGGTTTTTGCGCGGCTTGAGCATGGGAAACTCTTTTTCCCAGAAACGCAGGACGTAGGGTTCAAGGCGGGTGATGCGCGCCACTTCGCTTATTGAATAGTACAGTTTTTCTTCTTTTTGAGCTTTAGTTCGCGCCATATTTGCCTCGGCATCTATATTGTTAGTAAAGAACTTCCTTTTTGAGAGTCCGGCCCATTAGTTCCTCGACGGCGTCGGCCGGATTTTTATCGGTAAAGAGGACATTATATACTTGTTCGGTTATAGGCATTTCGATTTTCTGTCTTTCCGCCAGCATTTTAACCGAACGGCAGGTATCCACGCCTTCGGCCACCATAGTCATGCTATTTAAAATGCTTTTCAATTTTTCACCCTTGCCGATTCTGAAGCCGACCTGTTGATTGCGACTGTGGCGGGAAATACAGGTGGTCACCAAGTCTCCGATGCCCGACAACCCGGCGAAAGTCACGGGGTCGGCTCCGAGACCAACACCCAGACGGCTGATTTCGACCATGCCACGCGTTATGAGAGCGCCCATAGTGTTATCGCCCAGACCCAAACCGGTTATAATGCCGGCGGCGATGGCGATAATATTTTTGACCGAACCACCCAGTTCGACACCGATTATATCGGTGCTGGTGTAGGCCCTGAAGACGTTATTGGAAAAAAGCCCCTGGACGTATCTGGCAAGGTCAATATTGACCGAGGCAACCACGACGCTGGTCGGCATGCTTCGGGCGACTTCCTCGGCGTGGCTCGGGCCGGACAGAGTGGCAATATTTTTCGGCTCGGCGTGCGTCAGGCATTCTTCGATTATTTCCGACATGCGTTTGAGGGTATTGATTTCAATACCCTTGGCGAGGTTGACGAACACTTTCGGTTCGGAGACGACTTCATTCAACTGCCTGCAAACCGAACGAACGGTCTGGGCGGGACTGGCAAAAACAATTATCTGGGCGCTGTCTACGGCTCGGGCGATATCATCGGTAATATAAACCGGAGCGGCGATTTTAATTCCGGGCAGTTTCTTTTCAAGTGTTCGGGTTTTAATCAAGATCTGGTAATCAACCGGATTGAACTCCCAGAGGGCTACAGTATGTCCGTTTGAAGACAGTAAGTTGGCCGCGGCGATGCCCCAGCTACCGGCTCCGAGGACGGCAATGCGATCAGACATGTGACCCCGCCTCCTTATGTTTGGTGCGAAGGCTGAATCGATTTTCCGAACCGCTTACAAGGCGTTTAATATTCGAGCGGTGGGCTCCAATAATGAGAACCGGGATGATTGCGGCGACGATCAAATAGGACAACGGGACGTTCATAAAATCTGTCAGATATCCGGTCAGAACGACGGCGAAGAAAACCAGCGAGGCAATCATCGAGCCGAGCGAGATATATCGGGAAATCAAGACCGTTACAATAAAAGATGCCAGACCGCATAAAGCCGCCAGCGGCAAAAGCATAATCATTACTCCAAGCGCCGTGTTGACCCCTTTGCCGCCTTTGAATTTTAAAAAGATCGGGAAGATATGGCCGACAACGGCGGCCAGACCGGTCAAAAGACAGATTATTTCCGGCGCTAATGAACGCCCCCCCAATATGGATGCGGCCAGCACCGCCGCAATACCTTTGCCGACGTCTCCGGCCATAACCAAGAGCCCCGGAACAACGCCGAGAGTCCTCATGACATTGGTGGCGCCGATATTGCCGGAACCGTGTTTTCGGATGTCGGCGATGCCATACATTTTCGGAACCAACAATCCAAAAGGAATCGATCCCAGCAGGTAGCCCAAAAATATTAAAATCAGATCAATCAAATGTTCGCCCCATTAAAATCTGCCAAATTTAATGCGTGAATCAAGCCGCCATTGCCATTATTCATCGATGGCTCTTCTCATTATTTCAAGAAATTCTTTTCCTTTTTCGGAGGTGTAATTCCCTTCTTTCATTAAATCCTGCAAACTGGCGGTAATTTCCTGCAATTCATTCTGGTCGATTTTATTTTCCTTGAAGGCTGTCCTGAATTCAACCATCAATGAATCGACGCCGTCGGCAGTATAGCCTTCGGGCAAATCCTTCTTGATTTCCATCGAAGCGGCTTCGGTCATTTTCTCAAGGCCGAATCCGACAAGTTCATCTTTATAGATATAACAAACGATCATGGTGGCAATCAAAATGACGACCAGGACCCCGACGATAATCAGAGCCACCATACAGCCCCGGGATAATCCTTTGCGTTGTTCCGACATAATTCTCCCCTTCAATTTCGGCCCAAGAATGGCCCGTGATATTTGATGAATAAATCCTTAACCGACAATTTATTACCCGGCATATATAATCCGAGGGTTTAAAGCTTAAAAAGTATATATAATCGCCGGGGCAATGGCAACGCCTTTTTGTAATAAAAAAAGACCGCTTGAAATCGGCGGTCTTTTATGATCGGCAAATATAATCGAATTATTCGGCTTTGGCTTCGGTTTCGGTTTTCTCTTTGTCCTTGGTTTTGGTTTTTGCTCTTGAACCCGCCTTGGCTTTGCGTTTGGAGGCTTTCTTGGTATCTTCCTCGACTTTCGGTTTTTCAGTCAGAAGTTCCACCATCGTTACCATGGCGGCGTCGCCGCGGCGGAAGCCTACTCGCAAGACACGTGTATAACCGGAGGGCCGGTCTTTAAACTGGGGAACGATTTCGCCGAACAGCTTTTTGACGACCGCTTTATCCTTGATCGACTCTCCAACATGACGCCGAGCCGCCAGAGTGTCTTTCTTGGCAATCGTTATAAGACGGTCAACCATGCGCCGAAGTTCCTTGGCCTTGGGCTCGGTGGTTCGGATGGTCCGATGGGCGAAAAGTGAGGTGGCCATATTGGCCAGCATCGCTTCCCGATGCGGTTTGGTTTTGCCCAATTTTCTGGTTTTTACCTGATGTCGCATTACAATACCCTATCTTATTTGGCTTCGGCTGGCTCCAAAAACTTGGAGATATCCATTCCAAAGGATAAATTAAGTTCATCGAGGATGGCGTTCAATTCGTTGAGAGATTTGCGGCCGAAATTGCGATATTTGAGCATTTCCGACTCCGTCTTGGAAACCAGATCGGCCAGGGTTTGAATGTTGGCCGCGCGCAGGCAATTAGATGAACGAACGGAAAGCTCCAGTTCATCGACCCGTGTTTTCAAAAGTTGCCGGATGCGGACGGTTTCCTCATCCTCGACCGGTTCATCCTCAACGACGAAATCCTCATCGATATTGATAAACAATTGCAAATGGTCTTTAAGCAGTTTGGCGGCGAAAGAAAGGGCGTCTTCCGGCGTAATGGAGCCATCGGTCGTGATTTCCAGAATCAGTTTGTCATAGTCGGTGCGTTGTCCGACACGCGTATTTTCGACTTCGAAATTGACCTTTATGACCGGTGAAAACAAGGAATCGATAAAGATGGTTCCAACCGGCGCGTCCGGCCTCTTATTGGCTTCGGCCAGATGGTAGGATTGCCCCGAATCGACGTCGAGTTCGATTTGCAACTCGCGGTCCTCGACCAGTTCGCAGATATAAAGATCCGGATTCATGACTTCCACGTCGGCACTGGTGGCGAACATGCCGGCGGTAATTTTGCCTTTCTTATTGGTCGTGAAGACCAGCGTGCGCATTTCATCGGCGTGCAACCGCAGGCGCATCTGCTTGATATTAAGAATCAATTGCGTGACGTCTTCATAAAGACCGTCGATGGTCTCGAATTCATGCAAGGCCCCCACGATCCTTATGGAAACCACGGCGGCACCCTGAATTGAAGACAGCAGGACTCGCCGCAAGGCGTTTCCGAGCGTCACGCCAAACCCCCTCTCAAGAGGTTCGATTATGAAACGAGAATAATTCTCGCTGGCCGAGGATTGATCGGAAACGATCTCTTTCGGCATTGTCAGACTTTTCCACTTCATAAAAATAAGCCTCCCAACAGGCTTTAAATTTCCTGCTACTTAGAGTATAGTTCCACGATCAACTGCTCGTTGGCGGTGGTCGGGATATCCTGACGTTTCGGAACCTCGAGCAACTGGCCTTCCAGGGCCGCTTTATTTACGGTCAACCAGCCCAGGTCACTGGTCTGGCCCATGTCTTTTAGAGACGAATGAATGATATCCAGCTTTTTGGACTTCTCCCGAACTTTGATCAGGTCATTGGGCTTGATATGAAACGATGGTATATCGACCACATGTCCATTGACCTCAAAGTGACGGTGTCTGACCAGTTGCCGGGCCGACTTGCGAGACGGGGCAAAGCCCAGTCGATAGACCAAGTTATCCAGCCGGCATTCCAGTAACTGCAGGAGGGTTTCACCGGTTACGCCCACCTTGCGATCGGCCATCTGGTAATAAAGCCGGAACTGTTTTTCCAACAGACCGTATGACCTACGCACTTTCTGTTTTTCCCGCAACTGCTTTCCATAGTTGGATATTTTATACCGTGAACTTTGCCCGTGCTGTCCGGGGGCAAAAGCCCGTCTTTCGAAAGCGCATTTGTCGGAAAAACAACGATGCCCTTTCAAAAACAGCTTTTCACCTTCACGGCGACAAAGTTTGCAGTTGGCATCACGATATCGTGCCATTTAGACTCCTATATATAATTACAACTTACTATTCTGCTTAAGGGAACTATACCCGGCGGCGTTTCGGCGGACGGCAACCGTTATGCGGAATCGGGGTCACGTCTTTAATGGCCGTGATATCCAGTCCCGATGCCGACAGAGAGCGTATCGCCGCTTCACGGCCCGAACCCGGGCCTTTCACCCATACTTCCACCTTGCGAATACCCAGTTCCTTGGCCTCCCGGGCGGAATTGCTGGCCGCCTGTTGAGCCGCGAACGGCGTCGATTTTTTCGACCCTTTGAAACCGACCGTCCCGGCCGAAGCCCAGGATAAGGCTCTACCGCTCATATCGGTTATGGTTACCACCGTATTGTTGAAGGTTGCCTTGATATGGGCAATTCCATTGGGGTCAATTTTACCCAGCTTTTTCTTCGTTTTTGGTTTTTTCTTGGGTTGTTCTGCCACAATCTATCCTCGTTAAAAAATAATTATTTCTTGGCGGGTGTCTTCTTCTTTCCGGCCACGGTGCGCTTGGGTCCCTTGCGAGTACGGGCATTGGTTTTGGTCCGCTGGCCGCGTACCGGCAGACCGCGCCGATGGCGCAAGCCGCGATAGGAACCGATATCTATCAAACGCTTTATGTTCATTTGCACTTCACTGCGAAGCGCCCCTTCGACCTTGAAATCGTTTTCAATGACGCTGCGAAGCTTGGCGATTTCTTCTTCGGTCAGTTTGTTGACGCGGGTATCAGGATTAATTCCGGTTTTGGCCAGAATTTTATGGGAAGACGTCACCCCGATCCCGTAAATATATGTCAGACCTATTTCGATCCGCTTGTCTTTAGGTAAATCGACACCAGCAATACGTGCCAAAGTAACCTCCTATTATAAAAAACCTTTACCCCTGCCGTTGTTTATGATTGGGGTTCTTGCTGCAAATGACCCGGATAACGCCTTTGCGCCGGATAATCTTGCAGTGCTCACAACGCTTTTTAACCGATGATTGTACTTTCATTATTTTATCCTTTCAGCAGGAACCCGCGTTCACTTGTATCTATAAATAATTCTGCCGCGCGTCAGGTCATATGGCGATAGCTCCAACGTGACCCGATCACCCGGGAGAATTTTAATAAAGTGCATGCGCATCTTGCCGGATATATGGGCCAAAACAACATGGCCGTTGTCAAGTTCCACCTTGAACATCGCGTTCGGGAGCGGCTCCAGAACTTTTCCTTCAACCTGTATTGTTTCTTCCTTGGCCATAATCTCCTGTCGTTACACGGTTGTCAAAATCTCGCAACCGTCATTGGTGACGGCAACGCTGTGCTCAAAATGCGCCGAAGGAGAACCGTCGGCGGTGACAATGGTCCAGCCATCGGCTTTCTGTGTCACCTTATAATCGCCGATGTTAACCATGGGCTCGATTGCCAGGACCATGCCCTTTTCGAGAACCGGTCCGACATCGGGATGCCCGTAATTCGGTATTTGCGGGTCCTCGTGCATGGCCCGACCGATACCATGTCCAACCATGTCTCTTACGACCGAAAAACCGGCCTTCTCCGCGGTCGTCTGAACGGCATGCGATATCTCGCCCAATTTGATCCCGCTCCGCACTTTGGCGATAGCGGCGTCCAGACAATCCCGGGTCACATTCAGCAGGCGTCGTTTTTCCTCGGAAATTTCGCCAATTGCAAAAGTCCGGGCGGCATCGCCATAATAACCGCCATATATCGTCCCCAGGTCAACCGAAACCAGCTGGCCTTCGACCAAGCGCCGCTCTCCGGGAATACCATGGACGACTTCCTCATCAATGGAGATGCAGGTCGCCGCCGGATAACCGTGATAACCCTTAAAAGCGGGAATGGCCCTGCGGGAGATTATATAATCTTCGGCCATTTTGTCAATATCCAAGGTTCTCATTCCCGGCTTTATTTTGCTTTCAATCAAGTCTAACGTTTCGGCCACTATTTTTCCGGCCCTTCGCATGATTTCAATCTGCGCATCTGTTTTAATAATTATCAATCCTATCGCGCTTCTTCCATTATCTTCAGGACCGATGCCGTAATCGAGTCAATCGATCCCAAGGCGGTAACCTCTCGTAATATGGACTCTTTACGATAAAAATCGACGATCGGTTCCGTCTGCTGTTTATAAACATCGAGGCGATTGCGTACCACCGACTCTTCATCATCGGGGCGACGAATCAGTTTTTCGCCATCCTTGTCGCAGACGCCTTCCTTTTTGGGCATATTATTGGGATAATTGTACATCGCTCCGCAAACCGGGCAGGTGAACCTTCCCGACAGGCGTTTGACCACTTCCTCATCGGGCACATCGAGCAATATCGCCGCATCAATTCGCTTTTTGTTGGCGACGAACATGCTTTTCAGGGCCTGGGCCTGGGGTACTGTCCGAGGGAAACCATCCAGCACGAAACCGTTGTCCAGCGCTCCCGATTTGAGCTTGTCTTCGATAATACCGACAATCAGGGTATCGGGGACAAGGTCTCCGGCTTCCATATAGGCTTTGGCCTTTTTACCCAGCTCGGTACCGTTCTTGACAGCTTCGCGCAAAACGTCGCCGGTCGACAGATGCAATATCCTCATTTTCTCACAAACCCGCTTGGCCTGCGTTCCCTTGCCCGACCCCGGAGGTCCCAGAAAGATAAAATTCATCAGTACGATCTCCCACGTATACGGCCCTTTTTCATGAAACCGTCATAATGTCGCATCAGCAAGTGTGATTCAATCTGCTGTAATGTATCGAGGGCGACGCCGACCACAATCAGAAGACCGGTGCCGCCGAAGAAATAGTTGACTTCAAGTTGAGCGATCAACACCCACGGCAGGATGGCGATACACGCGAAAAAGATGGCACCCGGAAGCGTGATACGGGTAAGGATACGCTCGATGTGTTCGGCCGTCCTTTTGCCCGGTCTGATCCCGGGGATAAATCCGCCATTTTTTCGCATATTGTCGGCGATGTCAATCGGGTTGAAGACGATGGCCGTGTAAAAATAAGCGAAGAATATGATGATTAACCCATAGACGATCGAATAGCTGAACCCGCCGGGGGCGAGGAAGTTGGTCACGATATTGGCGATCCAGTCGACATTGGGGAACAACTGCTGAACGGTGGCCGGCAGAAACATGATCGACTGGGCGAAGATAATCGGGATAACGCCGGCCGAGTTAACCGACAGCGGCAAATGAGTCGTAGCGCCGCCATAAACGCGCCGTCCGACAATCCGTTTGGGATATTGCACCGGCACCTTGCGTTGACCGCGAGTGACCAGAATTACGGCCGCGATGACACCGAGCATGAGGGCAATCATAACGGCTTCCGTAAAAATGGAACGCGTGCCATACCACAGATATTGGACTTCTTCGACGACGGCATCAGGAAAGCGAGCGACGATACCGATGAAAATGATCAGCGATATCCCGTTGCCGATACCCCGTTCGGTAATCTGTTCACCGAGCCACATTATGAAGATGGTTCCGCAGGTAAAAGTCAGGACGGTAATTCCCACGAACTGGCCATAGGGCATGTGAACGATGGGCACACCATTCAACTCGATCGATCTTAAAAACTGGGCGGTTCCGAAAGCCTGCAGGGCCGAAATCAGAACCGTCAGATAACGCGTATATTGCGTAATTTTGCGTCGGCCTTCTTCCCCCTCCTTTTGAAGTTTCTGCAGATACGGAACCACGGCACCCAGAAGCTGGAGCATAATCGAGGCGGAGATGTAGGGCATGATGCCGAGAGCGAAGATGGTGGCTTTCAAAAAAGCCCCTCCGGCAAAGAGGTCCAGCAAGCCGAAAATGGTATCGCCCGACATGGCCTGCGACAGCATGGAGCCGTCGACGCCCGGTGTCGGGATATGGCCGCCGATGCGATAAACCACCAGCAGGGCGAACGTGAAAAATATTCTTTTTCGCAGTTCTTCTATCTTGAATATGGATTGGAAAGTACCTAACACTAGATCACCTCAATTTTTCCGCCGGCGGCTTCGATTTTTTCCCTGGCGGTTTTGGAAAACGCGGAGGCCTTGACCTGCAAGGCATTTTCCAGCGTTCCCACGCCCAGAATCTTGACCGGTCGGCGCGTTGATTTGATCAGACCCAAGTTCATCATCGTTTCGGGAGTCACCGCCCCCGGCTGACATTTATTCAACGCGGTCACATTCACGACCTGGAATTCTTCCCTGAAGATATTGGTGAAACCGCGCTTCGGAACACGGCGCTGAAGCGGCATCTGGCCGCCTTCTTTCCATTTATGGATAACCGCAACGCCTCCGGAACGGGCCCGCTGGCCTTTGTGTCCGCGCCCGGACGTCTTGCCGCGCCCGCTACCCGGACCGCGCCCGACGCGTTTGCGATTTTTGCGCGAACCCGGGGCGGGGTGCAGTTCATTCAGTGCTAACGGAATCATTATTCATCCACCTTTTCGTATTTCACCAGATGCTCGACGGTTTTGATCATGCCCCGGATTTGCGGGGTATCGTCATGGATCACGGTCCGATGCAATTTGCCGAGCCCCAGAGCCTTTATGGTCCGTTTATGATTCTCTTTGGAATTGATGGTGCTTTTAACCTGTGTAACTTTTAGCTTCACCATGGCAGTCCTCTGTTCGGCCGCAGGCCTAACCCTGTGTCCGGTATTTAAGCTGTTCATCCCGGGAACGCAGCGAGAGCAATCCGTTCATGGTTGCCTTGACGACATTATGCGGATTGCGGCTCCCCAGGGCCTTGGTCAGGATGTCCTGCACTCCGGCCGATTCCAGGACGGCCCGGACCGGACCACCGGCAATAACACCGGTTCCCGGCGAAGCCGGCATTAGAACGACCCGCGAAGCCCCGAATTTGCCAATAATCTGATGCGGGATGGTTCCTTCTGCGGTCAGGGTAACCTCGACCATGCTTTTGCGGGCGGCTTCGGTACCTTTGCGAATGGCTTCGGACACTTCCGAGGCCTTGCCCAGCCCGACGCCGACTTTGCCGTTGTTCTGGCCGACGGCCACGAGAGCCGTGAAGCTGAAACGGCGTCCGCCCTTAACGACTTTGGCAACACGATTGACGTGGATTACGCGCTCGTCGTAATCAAGACCTTCCATTTCCCGTTTAACCAATCTTTACCTCACTAACCAATCTAAAATTTCAAACCGGCCTTGCGCGCGGCATCAGCCAGTGATTTTACACGACCGTGGTACAGGTTTCCATTGCGGTCGAAGGAAACGGCTTCGATGCCCTTCTCACGGGCAAGCTTGGCCAGCGCCTCTCCAACCATGGCGGCTACCTGGGTCTTTTTCTTGTCGGCCGCCTTGGCGGCGATATCTTTCGAAAGAGAAGAACAGGCCGCCAGCGTGACCATTTTTTCATCGTCGATAATCTGCGCATGGATATTGCGAATCGACTTGGACACGGACAGACGGGGCCTGACCGCAGTGCCGAAAATCACTTTGCGGACGTGTTTTTTCCTTCTCAGAAACCTTGTCATTTTCAGGTCTTTAGCCATATTATCAGCCTCTATTTGCCACCGCCGGCCGCTTTACCGGCTTTACGATGGATGACTTCTTCAATATATTTGATGCCTTTACCCTTGTATGGCTCGGGCGGCCGGAAAGACCGTATTTCAGCCGCCGTCATTCCCACCAGTTGTTTGTCAATACCCGAAACAATGATCTTGTTATCCTTGGGCGGGATTTCAATCTTTATGCCGTCCGCCGGGCGCAAGTATATGGGATGAGAATAACCCACGTTCACTTCCAGTACCGGACCTTTCATTTCGGCGCGGTAGCCGACGCCGATAATTTCCAGCTTCCGGATGTATCCCTCATGCACTCCGGAAACGAGGTTCTGTATCAGCGTCCGGGTCAGCCCGTGCAGGGACCGGTGTGTGCGATGATCGGAGGGCCGTGTCACCACGATTTCTTTTTCCTGAATGTCCACAGATATGGCGGGGTGGATATCGACCGAAAGCGTTCCTTTGGGACCGGTGGCCGTCAAAGTGTGGGCTTTCTGTTCGACTTTAACGCCCTTGGGTATCGGGACGGGTAATTTTCCAATTTTCGACATGGCCGCACCTCCTACCAGACCGCACAGACGGCCTCGCCGCCGACTTTACGTTTAAATGCTTCGGCGTTCGTCATCACCCCCTGCGGGGTTGACACGATCGTAATTCCCACACCGCTCCGGCCGATCTTTTTCAATTCATCAAGGCCAAAGTACTGGCGCAGGCCGGGACGGGAAATTCTCTGAATGCCGCGAATGATGGGTTTGTCGTCGCGACTGTACTTCAGGTACAACCGGAGAATTCCCTGTTTGCGGTCGGGCAACTCGATCATATCGCGCAGGAAATTTTCCGCCACCAGGACTTTGGCCACTTCGCGCTTGATATTGGAAGCGGGAACGTCAACGGCTATTTTCCTGGCTTTGGACGCATTCCTGATTCTCGTCAACATATCAGCTATCGGATCTGTCATCGACATATTCAGCCTCAACTGCTTAAATCTTACCAACTGGCCTTAATAACGCCCGGAATCTCACCGGCCAAAGCCAACTGACGGAAACAAATTCTGCAAATACCGAATCTACGAATGTACGCCCGCGACCGGCCGCACCGGTGGCAGCGGGTATAGGCGCGAACTTTAAACTTCGGCGTTCGGCTCTGTTTTTCAATCCAACACTTCTTAGCCACATTATCTCCTATTTGGCGAACGGCATGCCCAGTTCCGTCAGCAGTTGCCGACATTCCTGGTCGGTTCTGGCGGTCGTTGTGATACTGATATTCATGCCGCGAACCTTGTCGATTTTATCGTAATCTATTTCCGGAAAAATAATTTGTTCGGTAATCCCCAGGTTATAATTGCCGTGGCCGTCAAAAGCTTTATTGGACACACCGCGAAAGTCACGGATGCGCGGGATGGCCACATTCATAAGGCGGTCCAGAAATTCATACATACGTTCACGCCGCAGCGTCACTTTGGCCCCGATCCGGGCTCCCTCACGAAGTTTGAAATTCGAGATCGATTTACGGGCCGTGGTGACCAGTGGTTTCTGGCCGGTTATTTTGGCCAGGTCATCAACGGCGGCGTCAATCACCTTGGGATTGGCAATGGCCTCACCCAGGCCAATGTTGACCGTAACCTTGGTCACCTTCGGAACCTGCATGATCGAGGCATAGCCGTTTTCTTTCATCAGCTTGGGGACTATCTTGTCCTGATATATTTTTTTCAACCTTGCCATCATGTTCCCCTGTTACAACTGCTCGCCGGTTTTACGGCAGATGCGAATCTTGGTCGATTTTCCACCGTCATCGATTATTTTGAAACTAACCTTGGTCGGTGCCGAAATCGATTTATTATAAAAAGCCACGTTGGACCGGTGGACCGGGCCTTCTTTGCGGATTACGCCGCCCTTGGGATTCTGACGCGTGGGGCGGCTGTGCCGGGCGATCATATTGACCCCCTCGATAATCAACCGGTTGGTTTTGGTGGAAACGTGCAACACCTTGCCGGTTTTGCCGCGGTCCTTCCCGCGTCGAATATAGACGATATCGCCTTTTTTAATATTCATGTCATGAACCTCTTTATAGTACTTCCGGAGCCAGCGAAATTATTTTCATGAACTGTTTTTCGCGCAGTTCCCTGGCGACGGGCCCGAAAATACGCGTGCCGCGCGGTTCTTTCTGTTCGTTTATGATGACCGCCGCGTTGTCGGAAAAGCGGATGACGGAGCCATCGCGGCGGCGGGTATTGGCCCGAGTGCGGACCACGACGGCTTTGCAAATTTCGGATTTCTTGACGGTGCCACCGGGGATAGCATCCTTAACCGTGACGACGATAATATCGCCGATACGGGCGTATCTTCTCTTGGATCCGCCCAAAATACGGAAACACATCACCCGCCGCGCTCCCGAATTATCGGCAACCGTTAAATGTGTATATTCCTGAATCATCGTTTACTCCCGTTTTAAGCGGTCGCCGCTTATTTGGCTTTCTCCAGAATGTCCACCAGTCGCCAGCGTTTGGTGGCCGACAACGGACGGGTTTCCATAATCCGAACCAGGTCGCCGACCCTGGCTTCGTTTTTTTCATCGTGCGCATAAAGTTTACCATAACGCTTGATGACGCGTTCATAGAGCGGGTGTTTCATGATGCGCTCAATTCTAACGACGACGGTTTTATCCATCTTGTCCGAGGTCACCCGACCCTGTCTGACTTTGCGCATATTTCTGGGCATAATCATCTATCCTTTTAATCAGTACTTTCTTTCTTTTCCGGCTCTTTGTTATCCACGGCGCCAAGGATGGACACGGCCGAATCGACGATTCTTTTTATTCCCCGGGCATCTTCCGTGAGAATGGTTTCGATTCGGGCAATATCCCTCCGGATGGTCCGCAGGCGCAGAGGATTCTCCAGTTCTTTCAGGCTCTTGCGCATTTGCAGATTGAACAGCTCATCGATCATCTCGTTTTTCTTCTGGAGCAGCTCATCCCTGGTCATATCTCTTAGAGAATGCATTTTCATGATTCAATCCTCTATGTATCCGCTCTCGAGACGAATTTCGTCCGGATGGGCAGTTTATGTCCCGCCAGGCGGAAAGCTTCGCGGGCCAGGTCTTCAGTCACACCCTCGATTTCAAACAGGACGCGGCCCGGTTTAATTACGGCCACCCAGAATTCGGGAGCGCCCTTGCCTTTTCCCATGCGGGTTTCGGCGGGCTTTTTGGTCACCGGCTTGTCCGGAAAGATTCGTATCCAAACCTTGCCCCCGCGCTTGATGCGACGGGTCAAGGCCACACGAGCGGCCTCGATCTGGCGATTGGTTATCCAACCCGGGTCCATCGCCTTCAAGCCATACTGACCGAAATTGACCGAGCTTCCCCGAAAGGCCTTGCCGGCCATACGGCCCCGCTGTTGTTTTCTAAACTTTGTTTTTTTCGGCATTAACATAATTTATTCTCCCGGCTCCCAAAGCCGAACGTCTCAACCTTGCGATTCCTTATCTTTTTCCGGACTACCTTCCGGTCGGGCCTCACGGCGACCACCCTGTGGAGGCCGATTACCCGGTCTCCGATCATTATTGCCGCGGGCATCGAACGATGGGCGGTCATCCTCGCCCGGCCGACGAACCCGGCCGCGCGGACGACGTTTGCGCTTGCGCTCATCGCGCCGTTTGCGTTCACGGCGACTGGTCATGTCGATTTCGGTACGTTCCACCGGAATCGAACGATCTATTTCCTCACGGGCATCCAGTTCCCCGGCGCCGTGGACCATTCCGCGACAAATCCAGACCTTAATGCCAATGGCACCATAGGTGGTTCGAGCGGTGGCCGTGGAGTAATCGATATCGGCCCTCAAGGTATGAAGGGGCACGCGGCCGTCCATGTATTTTTCTACGCGGGCAATTTCGGCGCCCATTAAGCGCCCGCCACACACAATCTTGATCCCTTCGGCGCCCATTTTCATGGAGGCCGCCAGAGCTTTCTTCATGGCCCGACGATATGAAACGCGTCCTTCCAGTTGACGGGCGACGGCATCGGCCACCAGCCGGGCATTCAGTTCGGGCTTTTTCACTTCGACAATATTCAGGGAGATATCTTTCTTGGTCAAAAGCTGCAATTCTTCCCGAAGTTTATCGACTTCGGCCCCCTTGCGCCCGATCACGATTCCCGGGCGGGAAGTATGAATGTCAACCGTAACCTTTTTGGTGGCCCGCAAAATTTCGACTTTGGCCAGCCCGGCATTTTCAAGCCTGGTATTTATATACTTTTTGATCATCAAATCTTCGTACAAGAACGGCGCGAAGTGTTTGCCGGCAAACCACTTATTATTCCAGGACTTAATGACTCCCAGTCGGAATCCAATTGGATGTGTCTTTTGTCCCAAAGTTATCTCCTCTAATACTGACTATTCTTCTTTTTTATCGTTGTCCCCACCCGGTTCGACATCGGTCTGTGCCTCGCCGGCGGGTTCCGTCAATGTATCATTTGTCGTTTCGACATCTTCATCTTTGGCTTTGGCCGCGGCCTTTTTTGACTTGGTGGCCGGTCTTTTTTTCGTGGCCGTTGTTTCGGTTTCCTCGTCCTTCACCTTTTTCTTGCGGCGCCCGCGCCCTTTGGGCTCTTCCGGTACCGGCTCGCCCTCTACCTCAACCAGCAGGTGACAGAATCTTTTACGAATACGAAAGACCCGTCCCATGGACTGAAATCGGACCCTTTTAGCGGTCGGAGCTTCGTCCACCATAATTTTCGAAATTGACAGGTCTTCGGCGCGCAACTTGGCCGTGCCGACGGCGGCGATGGCATTGGCGGCCGCTGATTTGACCGTTTTGGCCAGCGGGTGGGCGGCGGCTTTGGGAATAAAATTCAAAATATTAAGGGCTTCCTCAACCGGCTTGCCTTTGACGAGAGCCGCGACCCGGCGCATTTTTTTCGGGGACATGCGCAAATATTTTATTCTTGCTTTTGCCTGCATCTTTCAGTGGCTCCTTATCCCTTGATGGTGCTGGCGCGTTCAACCAACTTGCCGCCATGACCGCGGAAAGTGCGAGTCGGAGCAAACTCACCAAGCTTGTGCCCAACCATATTTTCGGTTACATAAATGGGAATGAATTTATTGCCGTTATGCACGGCCAGTGTATGACCGACAAATTCCGGCGAAATAGTTGACCGCCGCGACCAGGTTTTGATGACTTTTTTGTCACCGGTGCGGTTGAGTTCATCTATTTTCTTCAGCAATTTGGGTTCTATGTATGGTCCCTTTTTCAATGACCGTGGCATTTATTTCCTCCGCGCTTATTACTTTTTGCCGCGACGTTCAACAATATATTTATTGGATTTGCGTTTCCGTCTCGTCTTCAAACCCTTGGTCTTTTTGCCCCACGGCGTGCAGGGATGGCGACCGCCGCTGCTTTTGCCTTCGCCGCCGCCCATGGGATGGTCATGCGGGTTCATGGCTACGCCGCGGACTTTGGGACGGCGCCCGCGCCAGCGCGATGCTCCGGCTTTTCCCAGCGAAATATTCTTATGATCGGAGTTGCCCACTTCGCCGACGGTGGCCAGGCATTCCTGCCGAACCAGGCGAACTTCACCGGACGGCATTTTCAGATGAGCATAGAGCCCTTCTTTGGCCGCAAGCTGGACATATGACCCGGCGCTACGGGCCATTTTGCCGCCACGCCCCGGAAACATTTCAACGTTGTGAATCGAAGTACCCAGCGGCATATTTTTTATCGGGAGCGTATTGCCGACGCGGATATCGGCGTTTTCGCCCGAGATCACGCGGTCATCAACCTTGAGCCCTTCGGGGGCCAGAATATATCTTTTCTCGCCATCCGCGTAATGGAGCAGGGCGATATTGGCCGAGCGATTGGGGTCGTACTCGATGGACGCCACCCGGGCCGGAATACCGTGTTTATTGCGCTTGAAATCAATAATGCGGTAGAATCTCTTATGTCCGCCGCCGCGATGACGGGCCGTCACCCGGCCCTTATTATTGCGACCGCCGGACTTTTTTAGCGGCATGAGCAGGGATTTTTCCGGAACCGTCGAGGTGATTTCCTCGAAAGTCGGAATCATCCGAAAGCGCAGGGACGGCGTGGTCGGCTTAAATTTCTTGATACCCATTTTTCAACCTATATACTGCTAAACATTGTCAAAATCTGTTATATGCTGACCCTGGGCGAGTGTCACGACGGCTTTTTTCCATGCCGTCGTCCGACCCATAAAGCGACCCAGGCGCTTTGGCTTGCCCGGCATAACCATGGTCCGAACCGAATCGACTTTGACGCCGAAGGCTTTTTCCACGGCCCTTTTTATTTCCGGTTTGGTGGCCTTGCGTTTTACCTGGAAAACATAGGCATTGGTCGCTTCACGCATCAGGTTCGATTTTTCGGTGATGCGGTGCAACTGCAATAATTCGCGCGGATCGTTCATTTGCCAAATACCTCCTCGGCCTTCTCCAAGCCGGCTTTTGTAAACAGCAGGACGTCGGCGTTAAGGATATCGTATGTATTGGCCAGGGCGGCGCGCATGTATTTGGCTCGATTGAGATTTCTCGCCGAAAGTACCAGGTTATTACATTGACCTTCATCCAGAATCAGGCAACGCTTGTCTTCCAACCCCAGATTGTCGAGAATCTTCACCAACGCCCGCGTTTTAATTTGGTCTAAATTGAGATCGTCGACGACCCGGATGTTATCATGACGGGCCTTGTCCGAAAATGCCGAAATCTGGGCCAGACGTTTCATGCGTTTGGGAAATTTGCTGAAGTATGACTTCGGGCTGGGGCCGAATACGGTTCCGCCCCCGCGCCACAGGGGTGAACGAATGGTGCCCGCGCGGGCCCGCCCGGTACCTTTCTGGCGGTACGGTTTTTTCCCGCCGCCGCTGACTTCGGTGCGACCTTTGGTACTGGATGTCCCCTGTCTTTGATTGGACAGGTAATTGACCACATACTGGTGCACAACGTACTGATTCGGCTCGGCCCCGAATAACGAATCGCTTAGGGTGACGGTGCCGATTTGCGTGCCTTCCTTATTATATAATTTCGCTTCCATAGTACACCGTCCTCTACTTCCGCCGATTGGTTTGCCGGATTTTCAACAGAGTTCCCTTTTTGCCGGGCACGGCACCCCGAACAAGGATCAAATTTTCCGAATCGATCACCTGGATTACCTCCAGATTCAAAACGGTTACCCTGTCCTTGCCCATTTTGCCCGCAGCGCGCATGCCTTTATAGACGCGCGAGGGATATGACGAGGAGCCGATCGAACCCACGGCACGCGCCCGGTCGGACTGGCCATGAGTAATTTGAGCCCCGGCAAAATGATGCCGCTTCATGGCACCCTGAAAACCGAGACCCCGGGATATGCCGGTCACGTCCACCCGTTCACCGGGTTTAAAAATGTCGGCTTTGATTTCCTGACCGATCTCGACCGTGTTATCACCCCGGATTTCCCGCAGATAGCGCCGCGGCTCCAGTCCGGATTTCGCAAATACGCCGGCTTCGGGTTTGTTGAAAAGGTTCTTGCGACGTTCGCCATAACCCACCTGCAAAGCCTCGTAGCCGTCTTTTTCAATCGTTTTCCTCCTGACCACAACGCACGGGCCGGCTTCGATTACCGAAACCGGGATTTCGTCTCCATCGGGAGCGAAGACGCGCGTCATGCCCAGTTTTTTTCCAATTATTTCCTTCATCGTACTTTCACCATCAGGTCTTAATCTCGACGTCGACGCCGGCCGGAAGGTCCAGCTTCATGAGCGCGTCAACGGTCTGAGGAGTCGATTCATATATGTCGATCAGACGCTTGTGAATTCTGGTCTCGAATTGCTCCCGGGACTTTTTATCCACATGCGGCGACCGCAATACAGTGTATACCGTCCGTTTGGTCGGCAGAGGAATCGGACCGGCGATCCGGGCTCCGGTTCTCAAAACCGTGCGCGCGATCTCCTTGGTCGACCGATCAAGTGCATAGTGATCGTATGCCTTGAGTTTTATTCGTATTTTTTGGGAATCCATAATAAACCTGTTTCTTCAATCCTCGCTATTCGATAATCTCGGTGATGACGCCGGCGCCGACGGTT
>CALAMC010000066.1 GCA_937925655.1 uncultured candidate division Zixibacteria bacterium
GGATGGCCATATCAATAATAATGAGTCTATGTTCGGGATGTTTGGCCGCGAATTCCGACAAAGTCGAAGCCGTGATAATCGGTCTGTCGGCCCCGGTACAGGAAACAATTATATCAACTTTCGGCAGAAGATTGGGTATTTCTTCCAGAGAGCAGGCCGGGGCGTGGAATTTTCTGCCGAACTGTACAGCCTTTTCCAGTGTCCGGTTGGCAAAAGTGAACGTGATTCCTTCGGTCCGGGCCAGATGTCTGGCGGCCAGCGAAATCATGCGGTTGATTCCAATGAACAGGACTTCGGCGTTATTCATGATGGCCCGGCGCGTTTTCAAAAGCTCCATCGAGGCGCCGCTGATAGAGCAGGCGCCTCTGCCCATCTCGGTATCGGTACGAACCTGCTTGCCGACACGAAACGCCTGGTGAAAAAGGCGGTGCAATATCTTGTCGGTCGATTTGACCTGACAGGCCGAGCTGTAGGCATCCTTGACCTGGCCCATAATCTGGTTTTCCCCGATAACCATCGAATCAATCCCCGCCGTAACGCGGAACAAATGCAGTGCCGCCTCTTCGTTAAGTCGAATATAGAAGCGGTCGCGAAGCGAAGAAATATCGATATCTCGAAATTTCCGATAAAATTCGACAACCACTCCAAAGGGATCGAGATGCTTGTCCATGACAGAATAGAATTCATCCCGGTTGCAGGTTGATACGATTACCCCCTCGCGAATACCGGCGATTTCGGCGAATTCGGCATGCGCCCGCGCAATGTCTTCGGGACCGATCTGCAATGGTTCCCGTTCGGACAGGGTCGAAGTCTTGTGATTTAGTCCGCAGACACATAAATGCCAGTTATCGGTCGCCATGCCTTAAACTCCAGATATATTTAATACGGATAAGCATCATATTATTTGGTAGCCTGCATGCCACCGCCAATTATTTTTACATTTTTAAAACCGGCCGCCTTTAAAATTGTCGCCGCCTGGTATGACCGGACGCCGCGCTTGCAGATAATATATATTACTTTGTTCCGATCAAGTTCAGATAATTGTTCCCGGAGTGTCATAAGAGGAATATTTATAACATCCTCAATCTTAGCCCCATTGCCGAACAGCGGGTCACCGGTAAATTCCTCGACTTCGCGGACATCAATAATAACTGAATCGTCCGACTTCGTTTCCAGGTATGTTGCCGGATTGACAAATTCACATCCGTTCAGGCGGGCGATACCCATTCCGGCCAGGTGATGGAGCGGGTCGAGAGCCTCGGAATAGGGGGGAGCGTAACCATGTTCGAAGTCAAGCAGGTCATCGATTCTCGCATTAAAATTTAAAAATGCCGAAAACGTGTCAATTCTGCGGCATATATCACCTTTGCCGACGGCTTGCAGGCCGAGCAACTTACGGCTTCTTTTGTCGAAGACCATTTTCAACGTGAATGTGCCATAATCCGGGTAATAATCGGGTTTATCGGGCCATGAACCCCAGACCGTATCAATATCGAATCCGGCCATACGGGCGGCCTTTTCTGACAGCCCGGTGGCTCCGACGTTGACATCGAATATCTTTATGACAAATGTCCCCAGGGCGCCTTTAAACGGTCGATTATTGCCGGAAATATGGTCGGCGATGACACGGCCATGACGGTTGGCCAGAGAACCCATTGGAATATACATTTTATTTCCGCTCAAGCGATTGGTGGCTTCGGTGCAGTCACCTCCGGCGTAAATATCGGGATCGGAGGTTTGCATGTACTCGTTGACAACTATGCCTCCGGTCGAGCCGATGGTCAGGCCGCATTCTTTGGCCAGACGTACTTCCGGTTTTACGCCAAGGGCCAGAAAGACAAAATCAGCGACTATCGGTTCTCGGCCTGTTATTGAAACCACCGGATGGCCGTCGTCATTAAGAGAGATTTCTTCCACCCCGACACCGGTCATGACGCTGATATTATTGCGCCTCGCCTCGCGTTCGGCGATGGCGGCCATTTCCGGGTCAAGAATATAGGGGAGAAGATGATTTTGCACTTCAATAAGAGTAGTTTCAATGCCCCATAGTTCGGCACAGGCGGCCATGAGTTCACATCCGATAAAACCGCCACCGATTATAACGGCGTTTCCGACCTGCCCGGTTTCGGCCAGCTTGCGAAATCCCAGAGCGTCTTCGGGGCGAGTGAAATGGCGGATTCTATCGCTTTGGGGGAATTTGAATGGCGGGACCGTCGGACTGGCGCCCGTGGCGATAACCAGTTTGTTATAGCCGTGCTCGATAATTTCGCCGGTTTTGAGCATTTTGACGGTTACCGTTTTATCGGCGCGATTGATTGCGGTGACTTCTGCCTGCGTGATTGCCTTAAAACCTTTAGCCTTTTCGAAGAATGCCGGGTTGCGTTCAAGACCGTATGATGTCACCAGTAACTCTTTAAAGGAACCGATATCGCCGGAGGCGAAAAATGGCAAGCCGCAGGTCGCATAAGACATCAATGCCTCTTTTTGGAAGAGTGTAATACTCATTTCCGGATTTCTCCGGGCCAGTGTTGCCGCCGTTTTTGGACCGGCGGCGACGCCACCGATTATGACAGCGTCGGAATATCTTTTGCCCATCGTTTTTGGTCTTCCCCATCATGCCAACGCCGGCGTGGAGCCGGCGTTGAAAATACCCTATATGTCGAATAAAGCAATATCCTATTTGTAGCCAATTTGATGCCGCACGGCCATGGCCACTTTGTAAAAAACCGTTAAAACCAAAAATCCAACGCTCCAGATGCCGATCACGATCATAATTTCCGGCAGTGTTGGAATGTATTCCACCACCTTGCCCAGCGGTGACGGGACAAAACCGGTGATGACCATGCCCATGCCTTTCTCGATCCAGAGTGACCCGATTACCGTGATACACGCCAGAAGAAACAGGCCTTTATTGGCGCGGAATTTGGGAACCAGTAAAAGCACCAGGGATACGACGGAAAGTACCGCCGAAGTCCACATCCAGGGCACCAGGAAATTGGCATCACCGATGCCAAGATAGAGATATTCGAAATGGTGGAGGTGTTCCGGGATGTCACTGTAGAGAGCCGTGAACAACTCCAGCAGGACAAAAAAGACGTTGATGGCCATGGCGTAGGTTATGATCTCGCCCAGTTTGGCCAGGGCTTTTTCGCCGACATCGTAATTGGCAAACCTTTTGAGCAGGAAGCAAATAAGGACCAGAAAAGCCGGACCGGCCGCAAAAGCGGATGCCAAAAAGCGCGGGGCCAGAATGGCCGTCAGCCAGAACGGCCTCGCCGCCAGGCCATTGTATAAAAAGGCCGTAACGGTATGAATACTGACCGCCCACGGTATCGATATAATTATGAATGGTTTAATCCATCCCGGCGGCTTGATACCCTTGCGCTCGGCGCTGAAGGTCACCTGGGAAATCAAAACGTTCAAAAACAGATATCCCGAAAGGACAATCATATCCCAGAACAAAAGCGAACTGGGCGTCGGGTTCAAGGGCATATTTAAAATTCGAATCGGATTACCGATGTCAACGAAGACGAACAGCAGGCACATAATAACCGAGCCGATCGCCAGAAATTCGCCGAGCACGGTCATCTTGGCGAAATCCTTGTAATTGTGAAGGTAGTACGGCAAGACCACCATCACCGCGGAGGCGGCTACCCCGACCAGAAAGGTGAACTGCGCGATATAAAGTCCCCAGGGGACGTCGCGTCCCAGCCCGGTGATATACATACCGTTGTTGAACTGACGCAGGTATGTTAGAAAGCCGATACCGATCAATATCAAAAGCAGGCCTACCCAGCCCCAGTATTGTTTCGATCCTGTCAATGCTTTTTCTATCATACCACCCTCACACTATATAGTAAATCTCGGGGTTAGTGCCCAAAGACGGTTTGCGCCGAATCGTGTAGTGTTCGCGAAGGAGCTTGCGCACTTCGGAGTCGGCATCCTCCAGATCACCGAAAACCAGTGCCTTTTCCGGACAGGCTTCCACGCAGGCGGGCATTTTGCCCCGGTCGAGACGTTCCTCGCAGAAATTGCACTTTTCGACGACGCCGCGCATGCGCGTCGGATAATCGGGATTGATCTCCTTGATGAACGGTTTGGGATCGCGCCAGTTGAAACTGCGGGAACCATAGGGGCAGGCCACCACGCAGTATCGACAACCGATGCACCGGTGCATGTCCATCATGACAATGCCGTCGGCCTTCCGCCGCCAGGTTGCCTGAGTCGGGCAAACCCGAACGCAGGGCGGATTATCGCAATGGTTACAGAACACCAGCGCGTGCGAATTGCGAATCTCCTCTTCGAGATACTTATGGTCGGCCGATGGAAATGCTCCCTCGAAATCTTCTTTCCAGATCCATTTCACCTCGTCCTTGGGATTACCCAAATCGGGCACATTGTGGACCGCATGACAGGCATTGATACATGCGGTGCACCCTTGTTTCTCACGGCACTTTTTCAAATCTATGACCATCGCCCACCGTTTGGCTTTCAATGGAGAGGCTTTTTGTGCGGTGTCAACGACCGGCAGGCCGGTCGTGTCATCGACCAGCTCGCCCATGATTTTTTTGCCGCCGACGCCCACCGCCGCCGTTATCCCGGCCAGTTTGATGAAATTGCGTCGATTAATTCCCATTGGCCACCTCCGTTGTCTCCTTGGGCTCGATATGACATTCCCAGCAGTAGGGGGTCACAGCCAGGTAGTTGTGGCATTGATCGCAAAATTCCGTTTTATTCGGATGACATTTCATGCATGTGTTGGACAGGCTCATTTCATATTCCTTGCCGTCGGGTGCAATGAACGTGCGCTGACCGTCGCGAACGACTCTGTCGCGCCAAACGTCGAGCATATCCATGTGCTTGCGCTTCATGTATTCACCGGAAGCCATGCATTGCTCGCCGACGGTGACGATTTTAGGATCGGGGGCAAAGTCAGTCTTTCCGACGGCGACATTAAACCAAATAGGGAAGGTGACCAGCGCCAAAAATACGACAATGCCGAATATTATTTTTCCACCGTCATACATCTTTGGCTACCTCCTTTCCTTCGGACTGGGCCGGTTCCGGTTCGGGATAAGGCGTGCCGCGCAGGTCGGTGGCGCGCCTCGTTTCGCCCTTGAGTACCAGGGCGTTTCCGACCATTTCGTGAATACCACCCACGTCCACTTCGGGAACCCAGTACTCCATCAGCGGCGGCAACGTTGCCTTGTCGATGGCGCAGATGCACAGCAAAAGATTGGTCCCGTAAACGTCGTGATTATACTTGACCGCGTTGGCTCGTGGAAATCCGCCCCGAAGGCGCATTTCCAGATTTTCATCGGTCCCCAGCCCGGATCCACTGCCGCAACAAAACGTCTGTTCACGAATCGTGTTTTCCGGCATCTCGTGGAAGTTATTGCAACAGGCTTTGATGACATACCGCGGTTCTTCCAGAAGACCCATGGCGCGCGCCGGGTTGCAGGAATCGTGGAAGGTGACATTCCAGTGATCATTGCGGCTCGGGTCGAGTTTCAGTTTGTTGTTTTTGATCAAATCCGAAGTAAACTCCATGATGTGTATCATCTTGGTCGATTTGGCATGTTCAAATACCGTCCCCGTTATGGGGCTTTTGGGGACTTCCAGAAAATCGGCCGGGCCATTCATGGTGTCCATGTACTGGTGTAACACGCGCCACATATGGCCGCATTCGCCACCCAAAACCCATTTGACACCAAGCCGTTTGGCCTCCATATATATCTTGGCATTGAGCCGCTTCATGACCTGATTGGAATGAAACAGCCCAAAATTGCCGCCTTCGGAAGCAAACGAACTCCACGTGTAATCCAGCCCGATTTCATGGAACAGAAGCAAATATCCCAGCAGGGTATAATAATGAGGAGAAGCGAAGTAATCCGCCGAGGGCGCCACGAATAATATCTCCGCCCCTTTCTTATTAATAGGCGCTTCGACTTTGGCTCCGGTCAATTCCGCAAGTTCATCGACTGCAAACTCGATGCTGTCCTTGAAACCGTGCGGCTGAATGCCGAGGTGGTTGCCGGTGCGGAAGCAGTTGGCCGCGGGTGTCACGATCCAATCGATATTCAACCCGACCAGGTTCAGCAGCTCGCGGGCCATCATGGTAATTTCGGCGGTGTCGATGCCATAAGGGCAGAAAACGGAACAGCGGCGGCATTCGGTGCACTGGAAGAAATAGTAAAACCATTCTTTCAGCACATCTACCGTAAGCTCGCGCGCCCCGGCGATTTTGCCCATGATTTTCCCGGCGGCGGTGAAATCCTTGCGATAAACCGACCGCAACAGTTCGGCCCGAAGAACCGGCATGTTCTTGGGGTCTCCGGAGCCGATAAAATAGTGACATTTGTCGGCGCAGGCTCCGCAACGGACGCATATATCCATAAAGATGCGAAACGAGCGGAACTTGTCCAGGCGTTCACGCATGCCTTCGAGGATGATTTCTTTCCAGTTTTCCGGCAGTTGCCAGTCGGCATCCATCGGTTGCCATTTTCGGGCATGGGGAAGACCCAGGTATTTGGCTTTTTCCGCGACGGCGCCGTAATTGTATGTGCCTTTGCGGAAGTCGACCGGGGTATCCATCCATGACTTTTCCGGCAGCCGATAGCTGATATTGGCCAGCTCCTCCGGTTTCTTTTTATCGTCTGCCATATTTTATTCCTTTTCCAACGGCATATCGGCCGCTTTCATCAGTTCACGGAATTCATCTTCGTATTCTTCGTACGTATGCACCTTGACGTCGGGATTCCACGGATTTACATGCCGACGGTTGCGGTTGTTATTGGCCAGATTCCGGGTCGGACTTAAGAAAACGCCGCCCATATGTACCAGCTTGCTCATAGGGAAATACATCAGCAGGACGCTGACCAGGAAGAGGTGAATGAAAAATATTACGTCCAGTCCTTCCGGTACAACCGGGGAGAAACCAACCAGGCCGATCGCCAGTTCCTTGACGGCAATAAGCTCGGCCTTGAATGCTTCAAAATAACGCATAAGAATACCGGTCAAGGCAATGGCCCCGATTAAAAAGAGCGGAAAATAATCGGCGGCAAGAGAAATGTAACGGACTTTGGGGTTTATCACCCGGCGGAAGAACAGGAAGACCAGAGCGGCCAGAATGACACCGTCGGTGATATAAATTATCGGCAGGCCCACCTGGAAAAATCCGTCGAGATTCTGAATGGCCATGACAAATCCCGGTATCGGTTCTATAAAGAACCGCAGGTGTCTTAGTACAATCACCAGAAAACTGTAATGGAAAGCCAGTCCGGCCAGCCATAAGTACTTCTCTGATCCGTAAACCAGCCGAGGTCCCTTCTTAAGTGCCATTTTTGTATTGCGGAAAAGCGATCTGAAAAAGAGTATTTCCAAAAGCATGCGGCCGAAAACCTGCCAGCCCGTAAAAGGGCTTTCCAGTTTATTATGCCGTATCCATGGCAGGGATTTCTGCTGCCCGCAGGTCGTCGTGATTTTAAACGGCACCGGTGCTTTGGCCCATTTCACGACCCGATATATCAGGCCGAAAACAAAGGCCGCCAGAGCCAGATACGGGATAATCACCCCGAACAGGTAGTGCAGGCCGAGAGTGCCGGCACCGATCCATGCGACAAGCGTCAGCGCAATGACCGCCACCAGTGATATAATTATACCCATAGGCGGCCCGCTCCTTTCCGATGCCCGCGTTCACGTTCGTTCATTCGTAGCATCCCCTTCCTGATCAGATATATCATTAAATATATTCGTTCTATCCATAAGCTTCTGTATCCGGCGCTGGGCTTCGCGAATGCGAATGTCACCCATTAGCTCCCGCAAGGACGAGTAACAATCGAAAGCCGCCAGGGCCAGATTGTCGATTTTCGCATCCAATGCGAGCAATTCATCATCCCGATAACCATTGGCGATGTGCTCATTCGTATATTGCCGGATTACCTGTTTGAGCAGAAAGAAAATTGCGACCGCCTGCGAGGGAGCGAAATTTTGCACGTTACGGATTTTGACTATATTATCTATCGCCGGCAGAACCGTGTCGCGATCGGTGGTGCCAACCAGGCTGTCGAAAATGATTTCCATATTATGCTGATAAGTGAAGCCAACCGGATTGGCAAAGCGATCTTTTTCTTTTATGAGAAAATTAGCGGTATCTTGAGGATATGATAGCAGGACGGCGTCAAACCATATCCTCAAAATATCGGATTTCTTTTCTTTTAAGATACTCGTCAGGCTCATGTTACCGGCATTCACAAGTTATTTTTTTCACATTAATGTCTAAAATAAAACAGGTTTGTCTGTGTGTTAAATTATGTTGAAACCACCAGTTGCGGACCAACCTGTTTGACTCTCGATGCATATTTAGTTTCAGGGAAAACCCTTGGTGGGGTTTTCCCTGAAAACCGAATCCATACTTACACGCAGCCGGTTGGCTTGGCCAGTCCGGCGACTTTGCAGGCGCCTTTGGCCGGTCCCGACGGGAATAATTCGTACACTCTTTTAAGCGGGAAACCGGTTTCCTTGCAGAGCTTGCGAATCATCGGGGCAATTCCGAACTTGAGATAATAGTCTCTCAAGTAATTGACCAGTTTCCAGTGGTCCTCGGTCATGTTATCCACGCCCTCGGTGGTAGCCAGGGCTTTGGCAACTTCTTCATTCCAGACGTCAGGATCTTCCATGAAGCCGTCTTCGTCGACGTTGATTTTGATATTGCCATGTTCAAAAATCGGCATCGTTTGTCCTCCAAAGTGAATTTAAAGTTAATTGTTCAAGTTCTCGTTTAAAACATTTCTATGTATCCGCAGGGGCAGTTTTCAGCGCACTTGTCGCAACCCTTGCAGTAATCGAGTTTAAATTTGTATTTCTCGCCCTTGATGAGAGGTTTGACGATGGCGTTGTCCTGGCAGTAGCTCCAGCAGGTGCCGCAATCGAAACACATCCCGCAACTCATACATCGTTTGGATTCGGCCACCGCCTGGTCGGCCGACAGTGTCTGGGCAATCTCCGCCGTCAGGCTTTTTAAACGCTCCTCGACCGGCAAATGGCTTACTTTGACCCGCTCTTTGGTTTCATAGAAATCAAGCTTCATCTTTTCGTGACGGATTATGCCCATTTCTTCCGGTTTGGGAATGGTAATTCCTCTTATCGCCGCATCCATTGCCTCGGCGGCCCTGCGTCCGTGATAGATGGCCGTGATGGCGATATCGAGATTTATATTATCGCCGCCGGCATACACGCCATCATGCCGCGTGCGGAAATTTTCGTCGACCTTTATCCAATCGCGGCCTTCGCGCAAATTATCAAACCCGGTGAAATCGGGCTCCTGGCTGATGGCGGCAATCAGCGTCGAGAATTCCAGATCGAAAGTGTCGCCCTCGATCGGCACCGGACGGCGACGTCCCGAAGAATCCGGTTCGCCCAGTTGCATCTTCTGGCATTTCATACCCGTTGCCATACTGCCGTTTTTAAAGATTTCGATGGGAGCGGCCAGGTAGTGAATGGTTACCGCCTCTTCATCGGCTCCAACGATTTCCTCATCGATGGCGGGCATTTCCTCGCGGGTACGACGGTATAAAATGGTCACTTCGGCGCCGAGGCGACGAGAAACGCGCGCGGCATCGATAGCCGTATCACCGCCGCCCACAACAACCACTTTTTTCCCGATTTCAACGGCCTCGCCGCAATTTACCTTGTGCAGAAAATGTGTTCCGGTCCAGACATTTTCGGCGTCCTCGCCGGCGACGCCCAGCTTGTAGCCCTGATGGGCGCCGAGTCCCACGAAAACCATTTTGTAATCTTTTTTGAGATCATCGAAGGGAATATCTTTGCCCACGGCCGTATTGAGTTTGAGTTCCACACCCAGGTCGAGAATACGCTTTATTTCGGCGTCCAGAATTGCGGCGGGGAGACGGTAATCGGGGATGCCATAACGAAGCATACCGCCGGCCTTGGGGAAAGCCTCGTACACGGTTACCGGATAGCCGCGCCGTGCCAGATGATAAGCGCAACTTAAACCGGCCGGGCCGGAGCCGATAATAGCGATTTTTTCGGAACGTTTCTCATCGGTCAACATAACCGGTTTGAGTTTTTTGTCCAGTCCATAGTCGCCGACATGCCGTTCAAAGGCGTTTATTGAAACGGCGCCTTCCTTGGCGATACGGTTACATTCAGTCTCGCATGGGTGCGGGCAGACGCGTCCACACACCGAAGGGAACGGGGTTGTTTCAGCGAATATATGCCAGGCCTGTTCCATCGCCACGTCATAGGTTTTCTCGTAATCGGCGGCCTTGTTGACGGTCATCAGGGCCGCTCTGATCTGATTATGGTTGGGGCATTTATTGATGCATGGCGGGATTTTCTCCACGAATTTTGGCCGCCGCGATGATTGTTCTTTGCCCGATCCGCCCGCGGCGCCCCCGCCGTGCTTGACCTTAAGGTCCTTTTTCTTTCCTACTAAACCCATGTTGCCTCTCTTAATCGAGAAAAATTATTTTGCATTAATATCGCACCCCCGTTCATGCGGTGCCGGCTTCAACCGGCACCCCCGGGGAATCTATTCCAAAAAAATCTGTTTCTCCACTTTTGTAGCGTCGAGCCAGGCGGCACAAGGCTTCAGCCCATTCGGGGTGGCCATCGGCATGAATATGCGTATAAGCCGCCAGACAATTTTTATAAACAAGACCGTCCCGGTTGTTTCCCAGCCCCGTGCCCTTAACGACATTCAGGCATGTCGGTAAGGTCCCTTTGTCTTCCAGCGGGGCGGAATAATGAAACTCATGCCCGCGAATCCGGAATCCCGGTGGATAAAAGGGGTTGGCGGCATCTGTTTCCAGTAAAGTATAACCGTGCCCGACCGGTTTGGCGTGCATGGTCAGGTCTATGGGGAAAACTCCGGCCATGGGAAAAGTTTGATTGTGCCAGACGACGGAACGGCATAATAACATCAGCCCGCCGCATTCGGCATAGACCGGCAACCCCTCCTGAATGGCATTCCGGAGGGTTGTCAGAAGCGACTGATTATTTGATATTTTTTCTGCCTGCGTTTCGGGGAAACCACCCCCGATATAAAGGCCGTCGATGGCGGGGAGAGCGCCATCTTCCATGGAGGATATTTCCACCAGTTCGGCGCCGTGATTTTGCAACGCCTCCAGATTTTCAGGATAATAAAACGTAAAGGCACGATCCCGAAAGTACCCGATTTTTATTTCGATTTCAGGTCTCACCGCCGGCTTCAATTCGCCCGCGTCAAGCGGCGGCGCCTGCCCGGCCAATTCGATCATGGCCGGCACGTTTAAGTATTTTTCGGCAATTTCGCGGAGCCGTGAACTTAGGGCTACATTTCGGTCAAATTCCGAAGGTGTTACCAGGCCGAGATGGCGCGAAGGAATTATGGTTCCGTCGCGGTCCAGCCGCGGTATCGCTCCCAGAACGGGAAGACCGGTATACTTTTCAATGGAATCGATAATGATCTTTTTATGCCTTTCGCCGGCGACCCGGTTTAAAATCACGCCCCCAATATTGACATCCTTCTCGAATTCAATACAGCCTTTTACCAGGGCGGCCACCGTCCGCGTCACTTTGGTGACATCCACAATCAGAATGACCGGCGCCTTCAGTAGCCGTGCCAGGCCGGCGGTACTATGAGTGCCTTCCACGTCAAATCCATCGAACAATCCTCGGTTGCCCTCGATTACCGATATATCCGCGCCTCGTGAATGGCGGCAGAATGACCTGTAAACGATTTCATCTCCGGCCAGCCAGGTGTCGAGATTGCGACACGGTGTTTGCGCAAAATAACCCAGCCAGGCCGAATCGATATAATCCGGGCCTTTTTTAAAGACCGAAACAGCCAGAGCTTTCTGTCGGCAATGCGACAGAAAGCTCAAGCTTGTTATTGTCTTGCCAGAATCGCCGGATAAACCGGCGAATATTATCCGCGGTTTTGGTTCAAGCATGATTGCGGCACCCGCGCGCCGCGGATGTTAATTCGCGGCGCCTTCCTGATGCGGTATTTCAATGTAGCTGCCACCATAATAAGTATAGACGCAACGTCCGGAGTTGATCAATTCTTTGATGGCATCTTTGCACATCTGTTTGTCGACGCCCTCGTCACCATACAGTTCTATCATGGCTTTGGTCAGGTCCATGGGTTTCAGTTTCTTCTGTCCCTGGGCCTCCTTGACCATCTTGAACATGGCCTCGACAACGTCTTCCTTGGTTTTCGCCATATCTATATTACCCGTCAAAAGGTTAAATGTGTCGAGCGTTTAAAAGTCAAACCGGCGTGCTTGAAATCGTCGATGTGCTGCTTGGTGAACTCAATTCCGGCCATATTGAAAAACTTGGGCCAGCCGATACGGCCTATCCACTCACCCATTCTCTCGTACTTCCGGGCGTTGGCGGCCCACAGTTCCACCAGATTGCGGACGGCGGAAGTAACCTCCGGCCAGCGCGGCGGGTTGTTCGGGATAAACGGAATCGCCAGTTTCGAGAACATCGGTTCGGTCCGGGCATTGGAAACTTTGCCGCCGACCCAGATCGAAACGCCGTCGTTGATCGGATCATTCAAAGGCATCGCCGGACAAACCGTATAGCAGTTGGCGCAATACATGCAGTTTTCTTCAAGAACTTCCACGGAAGGAAGCCCGTCAACCGTCGCCGGACGAATCGCGGCGGTCGGACAGGAGGCAACCACGTTCGGGATTTCACACATCTTCTTGACGTTTTCGTGGGCCACTTTCGGCGGCTTGCGGTGAATGCCCAGAATAGCGATATCCGAGCAGTGCACCGCGCCGCACATATTCAGGCAACAGGCCAGGGCGATGCGCAATTTACCGGGGAGCTTGGTGTTTTCAAAATACTCGATCAGGTCGTCCATGACGCATTTGACGATACCGGAAGCATCGGTCGCGGCCGAGTGGCAGTGCACCCACCCCTGCGTATGGACAATGCTCGAAATGGCGTTGCCGATGCCGCCGACCGGGTGACCCAGTTTGGCCAGGTCTTGAATGAGGGGATCGATGTTTTCGGATTTGGTCAGAAGAAATTCGACGTTGTGGCGACTGGTGAAGCGCAGATAACCGCCGCAGTATTTGTCGGCCAGATCACAATAAATTCTGATTTTTTCGATACTTATCAAGCGACCGGAGGCGGCCCGTACCGTAAACAGCTTGGCGCCGCTCTCGCTGACATGAACCATGACGCCCGGTTTGAGGATTTCATGGTATTTCCACTGGCCATAGTTTTCTTTAATAATCGGAGGCAGGAACTGCTCATAATGGGGAGGACCATAGTCCGTCCGTCTGTCTTGCATTACATCAGTCATATTTCAAACCTCAATTTTCTGTTTGTTTGCTCTTTCCAGTTATTCTTCGTCTTCGCCGTAGAACACATACGGGTTTTCACGCGGATGGGCGACCATTTCGGCCACGGGTTCCAGCCCGATGGCATCGAGGAAGTTGCCCATGCCGACGCGCTGAATGAATTCACCGACGCGTTCACGGTTTTTGCCTTCTTCGCACCAGACGTCCCAGATATTGTCGATCAATTCCTTGATGTCATCATAGGGAGGTTCGAGCTTTACGAAAGGAACGATGACCGACGAAAGCATGGCACCCTCGATAATCGGAGCCTTGGAACCGAGAAGCAGGCAGGCACCGCGATCCTTTCCGGGACGAAGCGCTTTGGGCATGACATTTATGCAATGCATGCATTTTTTGCAGTAACTGTTTTCAATTTTCAATTCCTTGCCGTCCCATTCCATGCATTTGCCGGGACATCTGTCAACCACGTCGTGCTGGATGTCCATGCCCTTGTCGGCATATTCCTTGACGGCGGCTTTATCCATTTGGATCTCATCACGCCAGATGCCGATGATGGACAGGTCGGAGCGGGCGATGGAAGCGACGCAATCGTTGGGACAGCCGGCCATTTTGAATTTGAATTTATAGGGGAAGGCCGGACGGTGTAATTCGTCCTGATAGTGCATGGTCAGGTCATAGGTAAGAGCCATGGTATCATAGCAGGCCCATTCACAGCGCGCCATTCCGCAACAACAGCTGGGAGTACGCAGATCGGAACCGGAGCCGCCGATATCAAAATTAATATTTTGCAAATCGCTGAAAGTCGGTTCCAACTGATCGGTGGTCGTTCCCAGAAGAATGATATCGCCGGTCGAACCGTGCATATTGGTCAGGCCGGAGCCGCGTTTTTCCCAGATATCACAAATCTTCCGCAGGGCTTCGCTGGTATAAAACCATCCCGCGGGCTGATTGATACGCATGGTGTGGAAATGGGAAATGTTGGGCCACTTGTCCGGTAAATCGCTGTAGCGGCCGATAACGCCGCCGCCATAGCCCATAACCCCGACAATACCGCCATGTTTCCAGTGCCCAATTTTTTCATTGTAGGATTGCTCCAACTGGCCGAGAAGGTCTGCCGCCATGGGACTCTTTTTGGCCGCCATCTTGATCTCTTTTACAAAACTGGGCCATTTTCCCTTCTCAAGCTCATCAAGCTTTGGGGTATTCGGAAGATCCGCCATTGCATCTCCTTGAGTGAAAAGTGTGTTTTTTATCTTAAATTTTTGTCAACCAATCCATTAGAATTTTCCCGCATTACCTTATAAATACTATCGCGGAAAAAATGAGCGATTATATCCGGCCTTGCGGTTTTATCCTATATACTAAAGCCTAAAAGTAACTTATTTTACACTTCGAGTCAAGAGCATTTTGTGAAAAATTTCATTATCTTATTTTTTATATTTCCTTTTTTATAAGTGCTTGGGAAATAATTCACATTTATATCACAATGTAATATAATATGTTATACCAAAAGAGCGAGTAATCGTACCAGAATACGCCATTATTTCAATAGTTATAATTCGGGCTGAATTTGCCAAAAATATGTCAATTCCTAAAACCCGAAAGACCGGGGTCATTAAGGCCATTTGGTATTATGCAAAAGGGCCCCGCAAGAGGGCCCTTTTTTAAATAAGAATTATCGGGGCTACATACCTTTATAAGGATTAGGCCCGACGCGGTTCATGGTTTCCAGAAAATCATCGAATATTTTCGGGATTTGGTCATAGTCGGAAATGGCCAATTCATGAAATTCCACGCGGTCTTCTTCAAGCACCAGTTGCTTGAGTTTCTCGCGCACGTTTTCCATGCGGTAGTCGGCCAGTTCGCTGCCGCGGATGAAGTGGCACTGATAGTCATCACCCTTTTTGCAGCCGATCAGAAGAACGCCATCGTAACCACTGGCCAGCGCGTCGCTAACCCAAACGGCGTTCATCGACCCCAGACAGCGCAGAGGGATGATGCGAATCATGGCGTTATACTGAATACGTTTGATCCCGACATAATCGACCGCCGGGAGGGCGTCGTTTTCGCAGATGAAAGCGAGGATGCGCGGTTTTTCATCGAATTCATCCGGCATCGGAATCGAGCGAATCATCTGTGAAATCATGCGGACACTGTAATTCTTGAACGATATGATTCTTTCCGGGCAGGCTCCCAGGCAAACCCCGCAACGGCGACAGCGGAAGGGGTTGGGCAAGGGCGTGCCCTTGTCATCCTCGTCCAGCGCCCCGAACGGACATTCTTCGGTGCAACGCTTGCACTGGGTACATTTCTGCATCATGAAGTCGGGGTAGCTCAAATCGCCGGCGCGGGGATGGACCGCTTTACCGTTCGATATGGCCTCGACAGCCTGAATGGCTTTAAGAGCGGCGCCGTAGGCGTCGTTTTGGGCCGTGGCGAAATCCATAGGAGCGCGGACACAACCGGCCGCATAGATAGCCGTGCGACGAGTCTCGTACGGAAAACAAATGAAATGCGAATCCGGAAAACCATACTTAAGGGTGGGAAGATCGGTGCCCTGACGATAGGTCAAATTTAAAATATGCGCTCCCTTTTCGGCGCTTTCCGCCGCCTTTTTACCGTCCTCGGTTTTGCCTTCCTCGGTCGGTCGAGACCCTGCCTCACTGCCTTCGGCGCTCGCCGGTGCGTCATCGACTTTGGTCGTCGGCACCATTCCGGTGGCCAGTACCAGCATATCGGCTTTGATGGTTATATCTTCGCCGAGAAGAGTTTCTTCGACGTCTATTTCCACCGAACCGTTATTGGCCCGAACCTCGGCGATTTCTCCCTTGGTCAAAAACAGACCGTCGTCATTCTGGGCATGTTGATAAAACAGCTCATACTGCTGCGGCGAACGCAGGTCTTTATAAATGATGTAGATCTTGGCATCGGGGTATTGCTGGCGGACATACATGGCTTGCTTTAATGATACGCGACAGCACACCGACGAACAATAGGGCAGATGGTCCTGGTCGCGAGACCCGGCGCATTGTATAAAAGCAATGCTGTCAATCGGCTTGTTGTCGGACGGCTTTTTAATACCGCCGCCGGTAACCATAGCTTCCAGTTCAATATTGGTAACGATATTCGGTGATTTGCCGTAACCGAGATAATCCAGTTTTTTGGTATCATACGGTTTCCAGCCGGTGGCCTGGATAATCGAACCGAAGGTCATTGGCTCCGACCCATCGCCGAATGTTACCGCGAACTTCCCCGGTTGTCCCTTGGTTTTATCGACGGTACATCCGGTTTTCACGGTAATATTGTCATGCCTTGTAACCAGTTCGACCAATGCCTCAACGCCGGAATCTTCCAGGTCCTGATAGGGCGGGGCCTTGGGGAATACTTTTTTAAACCGGGTGGCCCAGCCGCCCAGTTTGTTTTCTTTTTCAACCAGAGTTACCTTATATCCGGCGTTGGCCGCGGCCAAAGCCGCCCTCATGCCCGTCATGCCTCCGCCGATGACCAGAATGTCTTTGCTGGTTTCTTCGATCAACGGCTGGGGCACTTCCACCGCTTCAACCTTGGCGACCGACATGCGGATGACATCCTCGGCCAGAAGTTGGGTGTCCTCGTCGCCCGCCGGATGGCACCAGGCGACATGCTCGCGAAGAACCGCCCGGTCAACCAAAATATCTTCACCGAAATCGAAGATTTCCGGAAAAACACGGGGTGAACAGGCACCCAGCACGATTTTATTTACGCCTTCGTTTTTTATATCGTTTTTGATTATTTCCAGACCTTCGGGATTGCAGAAGGCCTCATGAGTGCGACAAATAGCCACCTTCTTTTCTTTGGCGGCGCCAATCAATTTATCGATATCGACGGATTTGGCGATATCGCACCCTTTGCAGATATAGCATCCGATTTTGGCTTCCATGGTGCTACCTCCTCATCCCGTGGTTGATGGCTTTCAGGGCCGCACCGGTGGCATCCTGCACGGATGCCGCCACTTCCATCGGTCGCATGACCGTTCCAGCGCCAATGACCCCTTTACCGCTGTCGGGGACAATAAATCCGAATTCATCCAGCGGAGTACCAAGCGGAGGCGGCGTTTCCGATGTATTCGGAACCATCCCGACCGCCAATACCGCCATGTCAACCTCCATTTTCGTAATCTTGCCGGTCAGCGTATTTTCGGCTTCGAGGATGACATTGCCATTGGCCGGATTTTCAGTGATTTTGGCCACCTTGCCCCTATGGAAATGAAACTTCTCATCGGCTTGCTGTTTGACGTAAAAATCTTCCAGCCGGCCCGGGGAACGGACATCGATATAAAACATATGCACTTCCGCATCGGGGTACTGCGTGCGGATATACGTGCCCTGTTTCATCGAGGCCAGACAGCAGATAGCCGAGCAGTAGGGCAGGTGGTTTTCATCGCGGGACCCGGCGCACTGGACAAAACCGATTTTGGTAATTTCCTTGCCGTCCGATGGGCGATAAATTTTACCTCCGGTCGGGCCGTTGTCCGACGCCAGTCGTTCCATTATGACATTGGTGATGACATTCTTGATTTTTCCGAAACCGAGATTTTCTATTTTTGTGGCGTCATACGCGTGCCAGCCGGTGCACCAGACCACCGCTTTAACCCTGGCTGTTATGGTGCGGGGCTTCATATCCAGTTCAATGGCGCCATAAGCACAGGCATCGGCGCATTTTTTCATCCGTTCATCGGAGGCATATCGAGGGTCAATGGCATACCTGAACGGGTAGGCCAGGCTGTGGGGCAAATAAACCGCTTTGGTCTTATCCAGATTATAATTGAAATCATTATCGCGCTCGATTTCGCAAACCTTTTCGCATTCGCCGCAGGCCGTGCATTTTTCATTGACAAAGCGCGGCATCAATGTTATCCGGGCTTCATAATTACCCGGCTCGCCGGTGACATTTTCCACCTTTGCCAGCGTCAGGACGCGAACATGGGGGTTGGACCGTATTCTCTTGAGATTGATCTCAATTCCGCAGGTTGGGGGACACAGTTTGGGGAAATACTGCTTCGAGGCCGCGACACGGCCACCCAGCGTGGGGAGAATTTCGGCCAGAATTACATCCTTGCCGACCTCGGCTGTTTCGATTGCTGTTGTCATCCCGGCGATACCACCGCCTACCACCAGAGTATCGGCGGTGATGGTATCTTCGCGCGGTTCAAACTCAGCCATTGTGCATCTCCTTGTTCACCCGCCCGAAATTGGGGACAGGCTTTATCTTATTCTTCTTTATTTTGTCTTGCTTGTGAAATTTTTAACAAATCCTGTCATTTAAAAAGCAGATTGCTCTGCCCGATTTCGTCCAAAATATTTGACATTGATAATATTAGATGCGGCCGGGTTTGTCAAGAGTTTATGTGTACAATTTAAATTCGCCGCGAATTTCAAAATAAGAATTCATCGGGCAAGGCTGAAACATACATATTTAATAGTTCTTTTGGCCAGCAAATGCCCTTTTTCAAATGTTGTCTGTATGGCCAAATCTTGATTTTTAATCGGAGAACCGTATAAGTCCCATGTTAACTCATGGATACAGCATTTTTCGTCGGCGATGGTTTCAAGGGTGAATTGAAACAGCCCGTCCGAGTCGGTTTTGAGATGAATCAGGCCGTCTTTTTTTAAAACCTGGCTGTAAAGGGCCAAAAAACGTGCCGATGTCAGTCTTTTTTGTGATTTGCACGGTTTTGGGAAGGGGTCGGGGAAGGTTATCCAGATTTCTGAAATTTCATCTTTATCGAAAAATTCGGTCAAAAGTTCTATCCGGTTTCTGATAAAGGCCACATTATATATATCCATCTCGGCGGCCGTTTTGGCCCCGCGCCAGATACGGGCACCCTTTAAATCGATACCGATAAAATTGCGGTCGGGGTGACGTAACGCCAGATTTATGGTGTATTCCGCTTTGCCGCAAGCCAGTTCCAGGACAATGCGGTTATTGTTGCCGAAGCGCTCGGCCCATCTGCCTTTAGGCGGCGGCAGTTCTTCAAAAACATTGGGAAAAGTTTTAAGATCTGCAAATTTGGCCAGTTTACCCTTTGACATTAATATAACCTATGGTAGAACTTTGAATTGCCTTTGGCGAAAATTTATTTCCAGAGTTTGAAAACGGTTAATAATATCCATTCCGATTATCCCCCCGGTGCTATACCATTCACCCTTTACTTCCGGGATATTCCCGATATAAAGACCAACCCGTTCCACCGGGGTTTGCCCCAAACTAATATTCGCGGCATGACCGGTTATGGCCGTATCGGGGCTTAAATCCAGACCCGTATATACCAATATGGAATTGCTGTCCATAATAACATTACATTGCCGGGCGATTTCCGGGGCGACAAAGGAATATTTGCTGCCGGTGTCGAGTATAAAATATGTCCGGTGTCCATTAACCATGCCCGGTATAATGACAAAGTCGTTTTGTATAATAAGCGAATCGGACAATGATCCGGCGGAACTGTCATCGTCACAACCACTCATCATCATTTTAAATTTGGCTTTACGTCCGTGCGACATGGTGAAGCGCAAACAGGGAGCCCGACCGAGAATATCAAGCCCGAGTACCCCCAGAACTTTTTTGCCCCCTAAATCATAGAGCGTATCGACGACCAGAACCGGAACCTTTTTTAGATTGATGGTCCCCGTTTTAAAATATTCAAGGGTTATTTGACCGGATATGTTTTTAATCTTGCCCTGGAGCCCCAGAATATCCGGCATATCCTGGCCTGAAAGCAAAGAAGTGTCGTAGCCTTCATTTTCGCCCAGAACCGACCGTTGCACAATCGTATGAGAGGCGCCCAAATCAACCAGAAAGTATCCCACCCGATGGCCTTTGATTTTGCCCATGACAAAAGGCAGACCGTCGGAAATTTCGACAGCCGTTTCGCCATAACGATCATCCCGATGCCGTATGGGTGCCGTCTCGGTTTCGGCCCAGGTATAAATAGAAATGCCAATTAGCCACAATGTAATAAGGAGCAATTTCATTTACTGAATCAATATTTTGCCGCGATCGGCATTCTTCGGCCAACCCCGAAGGCTTTGGAAGTAATCTTCAGGCCGGGCGGAGCCTGGCGGCGTTTGTATTCATTGCGATTGACCGCCCGGATGACCCAGTTCACCGTCTCGGATTCATAACCGCGCTCGATTATTTCCGCGGCGCTCTGACCATCTTCTATATAATGGTACAGGATGGCATCGAGAATGTCATAGGGGGGAAGCGTATCCTGGTCGGTTTGATCGGGGCGAAGCTCGGCAGTCGGGGGACGTTCAATCGTTTCCTGCGGAATCAATTCCCGGTCGCGATTAATGTATGCGGCCAGTTCATAGACCATCGTTTTGGGCACGTCAGAGATTACCGCCAGCCCCCCGGCCATGTCACCATAAAGAGTGCAGTATCCGGTCGCCAGTTCGCTTTTATTGCCGGTGGTCAGCAATAAATGCCCGTGGCGATTGGAATAAGCCATCAGGATATTGCCCCGGATGCGGGCCTGAATATTTTCCAGGGCGACGTCCATATGATCGGCCTTCAATCCGTTGTTCAGTTCATCGAGGTATGCCTGATAAATAGTATCGATCGGGATATTGAACAATTTGACCCCAAGATTTTCAGCCAACTTTCGGGCGGTTGTGATACTCAACACAGACGTAAATTTCGAGGGCATGACTATGCCGGCAATATTTTCCGGCCCAAGCGCCGCGGCCGCCAGCGCACAGACGACCGCCGAATCGATCCCGCCCGAAAGTCCCATTACCGCCCTGGAGAAACCGGTTTTAGTGATATAGTCGCGCAGCCCCAGCACCAGAGCTTTATATACCTGCTCGATTTTCTCCGCGGGTTCGATTTTATAAGGCGATCCCTCGGCCGGGATGTTTATGGTTCCTATAGATTCCTCGAACGCCGGCAGTTCCGTGATGATACGCCCGTCGGCGTCGAAATACAGGCTGTCGCCGTCGAAAATAAGTTCGTCGTTGCCGCCGACCTGGTTGACGATTATAAACGGCTTTTTATGCCGCGCCACATGATTGCCGATCAGTCGCTTGCGAAGATCATCCTTGCCGAGCACAAAAGGTGAAGCCGAAATATTTATGAATAACGTTGCTCCGGCGCGGGCCAATCGGTCTATCGGATCGACCGTGTATCCCCCAAACGGCCACAGTTCCGATTCATTCCAGTAATCCTCGCAAATGGTTATGCCCAGCTTGAGGCCTTTGAAATCCACCGGAGCGATTTCCCCGGCCGGTTCGAAATAGCGCGGTTCATCGAAAACGTCGTACGACGGCAACAGACTCTTATGACATATGGCGAGAATGCTTTTGTTCTGAATCACTACGGCCGAGTTATGCAGACGAAAACCGTTTCCGCTTTTGCGTCGGGTCGGGACACCCATAATAAGCCCGGTATCCGGGAATCGATTGGAAATTTCCCGCAACTTCTCAAGAGCTTCGCCCACCCGGTCCATAAAACCGTGAGTGAACAGCAAATCGCGGGGAGGATAACCGGTCAGGTACAATTCAGAGAACACTATCAGATCGGTCGAGGCGGCGTTTTCTTTTATGACATCGAGAGCCTTTTCGAGATTCTGTTCAATTGCCCCGACCGTCGGATTCAATTGGGCCAGTGTAATTTTCATGGCCTATATATAACATAAAAAGGGGGAAAAATAAAAGGCCGATTTTACATAATTAAAAAGGGGGACAACTTCTTGTCCCCCCAATTCGTCCGCGGTCAAAAGATCATTCCGGGCAAATCGGTTCCGGCCCCGGAGGAGTATTGTATTTGTAGCCGATCAGATAAAGAATATCCAGCAGATTGATATCGCCGTCGCCGTTGGCGTCTCCGGCTTCAATCGGATCGGGTGCCTCTCCCGGAGGATTATTGTACTTATACGCGATTAAAAACAGTATATCCAGGAGATTGACTTCGCCGTCACCACTGGCATCGCCGCAAACATATGAAATAATATTAACCGGCAAAACCGAACTCCAGTCGCTTTCGGCATCCCAAATATCTTTGGCCTTGACTCTGACATTAAAAGTGCCGTCGTCGAACCAGGCATATGATGTGTTGCAGGGGTTACCGGAGTTATATGGACCGAGCCATTCCGAAAAATCGCCGTTGCCCCAGTCCCACATATAAAATATGTCGTTGCCATGACTATCGGTTGTAACCGCCTCGAATTGATATTCGACGCCGAGATTCCCGTCACCAGTGCCGGTGGGAGCGCCCGGGACAGCCGGGGCGTCATTGACCAATTCGATATTGGTAACGGTGAAATAAATTTCGATTATGCCGCCGCCTTTCCATGACCAATGGACTTCTAATTCCAGTTCATGAACATCCCGCGCGGCGGTGGCGAAAATTCTCGAAAGACAAGTGTCGGTTTGTCCGGACGGGTACCCCCCAAGCGAATTATAAATACCACCGTCATAATAACAGGTGGGATCGCCCCAAAGATTATAATCGGTAATCATGCGTGCCTGCGCCTTGGGGTTCATATTGCGCACCATGGCCGCATAGAAAAACGGATAATCATCGAAAAGATCTATGTAATGCAACGCATTACTTACCCGAGGGCAGTATGGTCACGTGGTCCTCGTGCCTTCCTCAATGAAAACCGTATGCGTAAAACCCGGATAAGTGGATGTGTTCGGCCAGGTTTCCGTAAGGTCGGCCGCGGCTGTGGCGTCCACGGGATAAGCCGTATAGGGATTGGTATGCGGGTTGTTTTCATCGGAATATCTGGTGGCGCCATCAGGGCTGAAAGCCACCGCCATAATTCGTACATTGCTGGCCTCCAAATCCGACCATGATTGCGAGCCATCCCAGAGGATGGTATCGGTCAGAGATTCCATGTACGCCAGGTTCAAATAATCGCCGTAAGCGAAATCCAGAAATCCGTAGTTGTACTTGGTTCCGGAGTATGTCGCCCAGCGCGATGATTTTTCCGTGACATAAATGCGCAGATACCCGGTGTAATTGGGGTTAGCCTGGACATCCCGGGCGGCGACGACCGGCATTGGTCGCGGGGCATCCCCCTGATTTGCGACGGTTGTATAATCGCCGGCCGCAAAGGCCGAACCGATTATAATCACTATCGCCAGAAAGACCGCCGGAAATGTCCACAACGGGCGTTGACATTTGTTCAAAGTGCTACCTCTTGAATTATATAATTGAAGTTAAGGATTGTATTCTTTATGAAAGCAATACGATTTAAACGGACACAGTGATCAAAAACCGGTTGCAACATTTTTGACCCGTCAGCAAGGAAGTATAAAAGTAGGTCCCGTTATCAATTATGATAAATATACTTTTTTTGTCCTCTTTGTCAAGGCTAAAAACTATGCATTAAGTAACTATAATACAGGCAGTTAACGTAAAAGTCCGGTGGTTTCGCGAATCATCGCCGCAGGATTAGTCCCCAGAAAATGGAGAAGTCATCATAGTCATAACGGTGGTCGATGGGCATGTTGTCGAGATCCATTCTTACAATTTCGGTTGTGGATTCGTTGGTGACGATTTCAACCGAAAGCGACGGCTCGATAAACCAGCCGGATTTCGTGACTATCGGTCTTTGAATCTTGAAAAACAGCCGAGACTGATAATCATGGCGGGGCGGGCCCAATTGCATATATATGAAATATTGACTCTCCTCCAGGGTTCTTAAATATCGCTTTTCAAAATATCCGGCTCCGGCGGTGACAATGGCGTCGGTAAAAAACATCGTCTTTATGGTTGCCGTCACCGACTGGCCTTCCCACAATGACGACCACGGCGACAGGTTTTCACTGGATGAACCGAATATTATTCCGGCGCTGTCGTTGGTGAAGCTTCGGTAAGTGTAGGTAATATTCATACCGGTTTTGCTGCCCAGCGGCCGGGAAAAACGGGGCGAGATATACCATGATTTCAGGTTTTTTTCGACAAGAAAAGTGTCCGGCACACCGTCGAGTATATCGGCAAAGGGGTCGAGGTCGCCGCGGATGGAGCTGTAATCGGCCGTGCCGAATCCCGCCTCGATATCGAGAGTATTATTTTTCCAGAACGTCTTGTTGGCTCCCATGAAGAATTCGATGGTCTTCTGGTCATATATATCGTTGTCTATATATGACGTTTGGGTGTACTTACCTCCGAGACGCAAATGCAATTGTGACGCCGCGCGATACATGAGCCCGGCCGACACTGTCCCGGAGTTATTATCGAACCCGGAAAAATCCCTGCGATAGCGGCTGCCGTAAAAACTGCCTTTGACATATGGTCGCAGGGGCGAGTCTTTCCACGAGGGAATCAACGTGATTTCCCCGCCGGTCAGCAGATTGCTGATCTTGTAGGTTTCCCCATAATACGTATATTCTCCGGCGCCGCTTATTTCCATAAACGACAGCGGGTATAAGTATATCCGTCCGCTGGCTGTTGTACTAATATCATCGATATCATTGTTATCATTGATTAAATTGCTTTGATAGCCGCTGCTGACGCCCGCCTCGAATTTGACGTCGGCCATTGACGATGCAGAAAACAGAATTATCGCCGCGGCCAATAGCCCATTTGAAATTACCTTACTCATCTGATGCCCCCCTAATGACAAACGCCGCCGGCACAGCCGCCCGAAGATACCGCGCCGATACCGATACCGTTGCCGGGTCCGAACTGGTCCCCGGAGCCGAACCCGCCGCGATGAGTTGATATTATGCGGCAACTGCGATTCAGTTGCGAGAATTTTCCGGAATTGGGGGTAAAATCGGCCGAGAAATCCGCGGCGGACGTCTCGAAACTTGCCAGTCCCGTCAGGGCCGGAGACGTTTCGCCCGGAACCGGTTTTGATCTACCTTCGGCTATATTGAAAATGCCATCGCCGTCGTCGTCGGGAGCGCCGTCGTCGAGACCGTCGCCGTCCAGGTCAATAAAGGGTGCCGAAGCTCCCTTCGCTTCATCGGCCGTAAGGAAACCGGGGATAAACAGAAGAAGGAAAACCACGAGCGAGAAGATAATTGGACGATGACCGGTCATGTTGCCAACTCCTTGTGAGACGTGCTCCGTGTTTGTCAATTTCCCCAAAGTTAACCATTTTTGTCTTTTTTCGCAAGGCTTAATTGGCAAATGCCGGGGTTTATAAATGGGCCGGCATAAAAAAACTTAATATTATCTTCATAATCCGCACATTTCTTCTTGTTGCGCATTGTAGTGGCTGGAATTATTATTAACCAGATTGCATTCAGGAGATTGTAATGTCCGGAGAAAAAGTACTGGTAATCGAGGATGAACAAGACATCTCCGATCTGATTCGATACAACCTTGAGCGTGAGGGGCACTCTGTCATTCAGGCGACGTCGGGTGAAAAGGGCTTGGCCGAAGCCAGAAAAAGCAAACCACAGCTGATAATCCTTGATTTGATGTTGCCGGGCATCGATGGCTTGCAGGTTTGTCGCGGCCTGAAAAGTGAAGATATAACGCGCGACATTCCGGTTATTATCCTGACCGCCAAAAGCGAGGAAGCCGATATCGTGGCCGGTCTGGAATTGGGGGCCGATGATTATATCACCAAACCATTCAGCCCCCGGGTCCTGCTGGCCCGTTTGAGGGCGGTTTTAAGACGCAAGGCCGAGGCCGTAATTCCTGACGGCCGAACCATTTCATTTCGTAACCTTCGTATCGACCCCGGCAAACATCTGGTATCTGTCGGCGGCAAAACGATAACATTGACGCATACCGAATTCAACCTGATTCATGTTCTGGCGCGCCGTCCCGGATGGGTATTTACGCGAAATCAACTGGTTGACGCCATTCGCGGAGAAGACGTGTTTATAACGGATCGTACGATCGACGTTCACGTCGCCGGTTTAAGAAAAAAACTCGGTAAAGGCAATGATTTTATCGAAACCATCCGGGGCGTCGGGTATCGCTTCAGGGAGTCATAATGCCGAGCAAACGTATCATCTGGCTGTTATACCCGTCATATCTGGTTATAACGGTTGCGGCCGTGGTCATTATGGGCTGGTATGGCATCAGGACGCAAAAGCAGAACCTCCTGAATTATGTGGAATCGGTGTTATATGATCGCGCCCTGATCGTTGCGGGTCAGATAGCAGAGCCCCTGTCGAGGGGTGATCTGGAACCGGCCCGGCAGTTTTGCGAGCGGGTCGGCCAGATTTCGACAACAAGAATAACCGTTATCGATACGGCCGGGATGGTTCTGGTTGATACCGAGCAGGACCCCGGCACTATGGAAAATCACCGGAATCGACCGGAAATGATCGATGCATGGCAATCGGGTCGGGGGATCTCCATTCGTTTCAGCAATACCCGGCAGGTAAGATTGATGTATGTGGCGGCGCGGGTCGAACACGGCAACCGGATTTTAGGGATAGTGCGGACGGCGCTTCCGGTTACTTTTATCGATGAGGAAATCGGTCACGGCGAAAGACGGGCGGTGCTGGTCGGTCTGTTCGTCGCGGCCCTGGCGGCCATCGTCAGCTATTTGGTCAGCCGCAAATTCAGCCGTCCTTTAATAGAGCTGAAAGACGTCGCCCGGCGGTTTGCCGACGGCGATCTTGACCGACGCCTGCCGATATCGAATACGGTAGAAATCGGAGGCGTGGCGTCGGCCATGAATGAAATGGCCCGCCAATTGAGCGACAGAATTAATACCATCACACGCCAGAAGGGAGAACAGGAAGCGGTTCTGGCCAGCATGTCCGAGGGTGTTCTCGCCTTCGATACCAATGAACGATTGATTAATTTCAACCAGGCGGCGGCCCGATTTTTGGGACTTGATGCCTCGCGGGCAATAGGTCAAACACTGCACGAGGCCATACGTAATTCCCGGCTCCAGAAAATTATCCGTGAAGCGTTATGGTCAAAAAGGCCAATAGTGGATACCATCGAGTTCGCCGGAACAGAAGAGCGCTGGGCGCAAGCCTCGGCCACGGTCCTGAAAGACGCCGCTGGCGATGAAAGGGGCGTTCTGGTTGTGCTGAATGACATTACTCGAATGCGCAAGCTGGAAAACCTCCGGCGCGATTTTGTCGCCAACGTCTCGCACGAACTGAAAACTCCGATTACGTCCATTATCGGTGCGGTGGAAACGCTTCTGGACGGAGCGGTCGGAAACAAAGACGAGGCCGATAGATTCCTGAAGGTCATCGCGCGGCAGTCGGACCGACTGAATATAATAATAGAAGATTTGCTCCGGCTGTCGCGAATCGAAACCGAGGCCGAGAAAGGTGAGATCGTTCTGTCAAAAGTGGCTTTGCGGCCGGTTCTGCAGGCGGCCATTGCCGATTGTGAGTCTTTGGCCAGAACCAAATCGTCAAAACTGGCACTAAGCTGTGCCGACGATATCCAGGCCCGATTAAATGCGCCCCTGTTCGAGCAGGCCATAATTAATCTAATCGATAATGCCTTGAAGTACGGAAGTGACGGCAAACCGGTTGAAATCGGGGCCGAGGGTGATGAGGTTTCGGTAAGAATCACGGTAAAAGATTACGGGCCCGGAATCGACGCTAAGCATCTCCCGCGCATATTCGAGAGATTCTATCGGGTCGATAAATCCCGCAGCCGCGAATTGGGCGGGACCGGTCTGGGCCTGTCGATCGTAAAGCATATTGTGATCGCCCACGGCGGTCGGATTACGGTCGAGAGTACGCCGGGTCAGGGTTCCATTTTTAGAATTGACCTGCCCGTTATTTGATTGTCAATTCCGGTCCATTCTCTAATCAAACATTAACCAATCCTTAATATTCTCTTAACAAAAAACAGGTTCAATCCATATAAACGTGGATTGGAAAAGCAATATAAGAAAACAAACTATGATATCTATATGACAAACAAGGAGGGTGGCAAGGATAGAATAATCATGATGGCGTTTTAGTCAGGACTGTACTGAAAATTAATAAGGGATATAATTGGAGAGAGAGATGAACAAATTTAATTTTTCAAAAATTCTGGTTCTATTGATGTCGATATCTTTGCTGACAGGGGGAGCTTCCGCCGACAACTGGTATGAATCCGTGAAAGTGAAAGGGGACCTGCGTTATCGTCACGAAATGAAAAAGACCGACGACAATGATCCGCAACATCGTCATCGGATTCGGGCCCGGCTGGCCATCGAAGGTAAAGTTTCATCGGAAATCAACGCCACCGTTCAATTGGCGACCGGCTCCAACGACCCGATCTCCACCAATCAGACGCTCGACAACGCTTTTTCCAGCAAGGATGTTCGGCTCGATTTGGCCTATTTCGATTACAAGCCGAGGCAGGCGCCCGGATTGACAATAACCGGCGGCAAATTTCACAACCCTTTTCTACGACCGGGAACTTCGGAGTTGCTCTGGGATGTGGACCTGAATCCCGAGGGCGGCGCGGCCAACTTCACCCATGATTTTGAGAATGTTACCCTGACTCTGGTTGGGGCCGGTCTATGGATAGACGAACGTTCCAAGGGCGATGATTCCTATCTGGCCGCATTTCAGGGGATGACCCGGTTTAATTTCAACGAGAAGAAATCAAGCGTGGCAGTCGGCGGTGGGTATTTCGGCTATGCAAATACCAAAGGTTTTCCGGTCTTCTATGATTCCGGCGACCCGATGGGTAATTCATCGATAGAAATTATTGATGGCGATGACTCTTATTATCAATATGCCGAGGATTATGAGTTATTCGAGGTGTTTGGTGAGTTGACTCATAAGGTCAACCATATCCCGTTTACCATCATGGCTGACTTTGTCACCAATACCGCCGCCGATAGTCTTAACACCGGCTGGCTGGTCGGTTTTGGCGTCGGCAAAGCCAAAAAACGCGGCACCTGGGATGTACGTTATATCTATCGCAAGGTCGAACGGGACGCCGTGGTGGGTATGTTTACCGATTCGGATTTCCGCGACGGCGGAACCGACGCCAGGGGCCATGAGTTTGGCGGCTCCTATATGTTGAGCGATAAAGCCGCTTTCAATTTCACGTACTTTATAAATGAAATCGGTTTGGAAGAAGACGACCCGACCGATTTTAACCGGATGCAGATAGATCTGCAATTGAAGTTTTAATTCAGCAAAAAAATTGAATGTCTTAATGAAATCTTAATAAAAGAAACTGAAGTTTGATGGAAAGGATTAAGGAGGAGAAGATGAAAAAGACTTTATTCTTGCTAACCGCAACCCTGGTAATAGCCGGATTCGTGATTGCCGGAACCAATATCACCATAAAGGGCTCCGATACACTGATTCGGCTTGGCCAGAGATGGGCCGAAGAATATATGAAAATAAACAACGGCGTGGTCATACAGGTCGCGGGCGGCGGCTCGGGAACCGGGATCGCGGCGCTTTTGAACGGCACGACCGATATTTGCGAATCCTCGCGCGACATGAAGGAAAAGGAATATTCCCAGGCTAAAGATAAAGGTGTCACGCCCTACAGGGTTTCGGTTGCCCTTGACGGTATTGCCGTGTTCCTGAATGAAAAAAACAAGGTTCAGGAATTGAGCATTGCCCAATTAAAAGGTATATATACCGGAGCGATCACAAACTGGAAGGAAGTCGGTGGCAACGATGCCCGAATTATTATCTACGGCCGTGAGAACAACAGCGGCACGTATGTCTATTTCAAAGAAGAAGTTCTGGGCAATGAAGACTACTCGGAATACACCCAGACTTTGCCCGGAACGGCGGCCGTGGTTAATGCCGTCTCCAAAGACGTCAATGGTATCGGATACGGCGGTATCGCCTGGGCCAAAGGGGTTAAATATGCGGCGATCAAGAAGGATGATGCCAGTCCTGCCGTCGTGCCCTCGGTGGAAACGGTATCGGGAGGTTCCTATCCGATTTCGAGAGAATTGTATTGGTTTTTCAATGGCAAACCGACCGGCCAGTTAAAAGACCTTGTCAACTGGGCATTAAGCGAGGCGGGTCAGAAAATAGCCGAAGAAGTTGATTATATACCCCTTCCCCGGGAACGGGCCAACGAAATGACCATTGAGTAAAATTACGCCCTCTTCCCAATAATTCATGGCGGCGGTTTTGACCGCCGTCATGAATTGCTGAATGCCGTATGATTGAATTAGAATTTAAACGGAAATCGAAATTACGAGAATTTCTTGGCGAGAAATTTATTTCCATAAATGCCTATGCCGCCCTCATAGGTATTTTACTTATTTTCGTTTTTATTTTTAAAGAAGCTCTGCCCATTTTCACCGACGAGGAAATACGCGACGAAGTCACTGTCGAAAGGATGATTTTCAAACAGGAATTCTATGAGGGCCGTGAACCGAAATTTTCCTGGCAACCCAATTCCGACGTCCCCAAGTATTCGCTCTACCCGCTGTTTCTGGGGACGATAAAGGCGGCCATAATTGCCATGCTCTTTTCCGTCCCGCTGGGAGTAGGCGCGGCCATTTATTCCTCGCAATTCGCCGGGAAACGTATGAGAGAAATAATCAAGCCGGTCATCGAAATGCTGGCGGCTATTCCGTCGGTCGTGTTGGGCTTTTTTGCCCTGATGCTATTGGCGACTTTTTTACAGAACGTAATAGGTTTGACATTCCGGTTAAATGCCTTGAACGCCGGAATTGCTCTCGGCCTGGCCGTCATCCCGATCATATTTACTGTCGCCGAGGATGCCATGACCTCGGTGCCGAAATCCCTGCGCGATGCCGCGATTGCCCTGGGGGCCAATCCCTGGCAGGTTTCGCTTACTATGGTATTCCCGGCGGCAATGCCGGGGATCGCGGCCGGAGTGGTCCTGGGCTTCGGTCGGGCGATCGGCGAAACGATGATTGTCCTGATGGCCTCCGGCAATGCCGCCATCGTCTCCGCCAGCTTTGTGGAATCCATCAGGACCTTTTCGGCCACTATCGCCGCGGAACTGGCCGAAGTCGTCTTCGGCGGGGCTCATTATACCGTGCTTTTCTTTATCGGGTCACTGCTGTTTGTGTTCACTTTCCTGATAAATTTGAGCGGCGATCTGATTCTTATGAAGCTGAAAGAAAAACTCCAGGGTAAATCAAATTGAAAATCAGGGAAGAAATAGAAACGGTCGGCTCCAATAAGGTATCACGAGTACTGGCCTTTAGTCCCAAATCCAGCGGGATGATCCCCCGCTTTCTGACCTTGATGGCAGTGATTATTATAATTGCCATGCTGGCGATAATCATGGCCAACATTTTTATCGGCGGGGTTGGTACTTTGAGCTGGGAATTTTTAAGCCGTCCTCCCGAACAGGGTATGGAGGCCGGAGGCGTTTTCCCGGCCATTTTCGGAACCGTCGCGCTGGTGTTGCTCATGGTAATTGCGGTGTTGCCCGTAGGTGTTCTCACGGCCATTTATCTTCAGGAGTATACCCGACCTGATTCAAAAACAACGCGCTTGATTAGAATCGCCATCAATAACCTCGCGGGTGTTCCTTCTATTGTTTTCGGTCTCTTCGGCCTGGGCTTTTTCATAGGATTTGTCGGCGGCGGAATCGACAAAGTTTTTTCTTCATCGGCGGGACCGGTCTGGGGACAACCGGCCATAATTTGGGCGGCGCTGACCTTGGCGATACTGACTCTTCCGGTTGTGATTATCTCTACCGAAGAAGCCCTTCGGACAATACCCCGTGAACTGAAGGATGCGAGTTATGCCTTGGGCGGGACCAAATTACAGACAATTCGGAGGATCATCCTGCCGCAGGCCCTGCCGGGGATTTTTACGGGCTCTATATTGGCCATCAGTCGCGGAGCGGGTGAGGTCGCTCCGATTATGTTCACCGGCGCGGCATATTACCTCCCATATTTACCGCAAAGGCTTAATGACCAGTTCATGGAACTGGGTTATCATATATATATTATGGCGACGCAGTCACCGGACATCGAGGCCACAAAACCGATTTTGTTCGGAACGGTGCTGGTCTTATTATTGTTGACTTTTATGCTCAATCTGGTCGCCATTATGATCAGATCCCGAATGAGGAAGAGGCGCGCTAATGTCTGAGGATATTATTTTGGCAGAAGAAGAAAAAGCAAAAATCAGTCTTCCGGAAAGCGGACCGACCGGGAAAAATCGCCTGAAAATGACCGTGGAAAAGTTGAATTTCTTTTATGGGAAAAATCAGGTGTTATTCGATATTTCCATGGACATACAAGAACATATGGTGACCGCCCTGATCGGGCCTTCCGGTTGCGGAAAATCGACTTTCTTAAGAACTCTCAACCGCATGAACGAAACGATTCCCGGTGTCCGTATGGAAGGTACAATCAGGCTTGATGGTACTGATATCTACAAAGATTTCGACGACCCGTCGGCGGTCCGAACCCGGGTCGGCATGGTCTTTCAGAAGTCGAATCCGTTTCCCAAATCTATATTCGAAAATGTCGCCTATGGCCTCCGCGTCAATGGCATCAAAGACAGACGAATTATAACCGAGGTCGTCGAAGATTCCCTCAAGCGGGCTTTTTTATGGGAAGAGGTTAAGGATAAGCTGGAAAACAATGCCTATATGTTGTCCGGCGGTCAACAGCAGAGATTGTGTATCGCCCGGGCGCTGGCTATACGGCCCGAGATAATTCTTATGGATGAACCGGCCTCGGCTCTCGACCCCCTGTCCACCTCCAAAATTGAAGACCTGATCGGTGAATTGAAGAAAAACTATACGATAGTGATCGTGACTCACAATATGCAGCAGGCCGCCCGGATATCGGACTACACGGCCTTCTTCTATGAGGGAATATTAATCGAATTCGGCCCGACCAGGAAAATATTCACTAAACCGGGCAAGAAGAAAACCGAAGATTATATTACCGGTCGTTTCGGATAAGGATTGGTTTATGACAAAGCATTATCAAAATGAAATAACGAAACTCAAGAAAGATATTCTTCACGTGACGGCCCTTGTGGAAGAAAATCTGCGGACGGCAGTCAAGTCCATTACCGAGCGCAATCCTGTGCTGGCGCAGGATGTTATCAATCGGGATATGGAAATTGACAATTACGAAGTTGAGCTTGAGGAAGAAGTTTTGAAACTTCTGGCGTTATATCAGCCGGTGGCCATTGATCTGCGCTTTATAATCGCCGTCATGAAAATAAACAACGACCTGGAAAGAATCGGTGATTTGGCGGAAAATATCGCCGAACGAGCCATTTCGTTGGCCAAAAAGCCGGATATGGTCGTTCCTTTTGACCTCAATGGTCTTCTGGCCAAAGTCATGGGCATGGTAAAAATGAGCGCCGATGCCATGGTTGAAATGGACACGCAAATCGCCCGCGAGGTATGCGAGGCTGATGATGATATCGATGAAAGCCATCGCCAGACCTATCGGGTCGTTATCGAGGAACTCAAGCGCCAACCGGAAAACGCCAATTATCTAATAGACCTTTTAAGCGTGTCGCGCAACCTTGAGAGAATTGCCGACCACGCCACCAATATTGCCGAAGACGTTATATATATGGTCGAAGGCGAAATCGTCCGCCACCAGGACATTGAAATCCAAAACGGCCTGACATAGCCGCCTGACTTAAGAATTAACAAGGACATCGGGCATCAATAGTGGGAGAAATTTTCGGCCGGGCTGAAAATTTATGTTGCCAGTTTTACAAATTCCGATATATTTTATACAATGAATTGTGAATTATTTTATTCCGCAGGGTTTTAGTTTGTTCGATATCTTCTTTTAACATATCCAGGCAAATAACAAATTCTTTCGTTTAAACGTTTATCAGTCAGGTCTCTTTTGAGCTGTCCGAGTACCTGAAAGATAAACAGACTAAAGGAGCGTTTTGTGAACATTTACGTCGGCAATCTGTCTTACAACACTAATGAAGAATCTCTTCGGAGAGTCTTCGAAAGCTATGGCGAAGTCGCCAATGTTAACGTGATCAAAGATAGAATGACTGGCCAGTCTCGTGGTTTCGCTTTCGTCGAAATGCCGTCCGATGATCAGGCGCAGTCGGCTATCGACGGTCTGAACGGGCATGAGCTTGACGGTCGTCAACTGCGCATCAATATCGCGCGCAGAAAAGATGAAGGCCGCGGCCCGCGCGACTGATTTCGAATACTGAAAACAAGTTTATTCAGATATTCCGATGAAGGGGTGATTAAACCACCCCTTTTTTTGTTATTTTATCCCCTTTGCCCTTTAATAATGAGGTCTTGATTTATGGCTCAAAATCCTGTACATTAAAAATGGACAGAATTCCAAGGGCGGCCCAATAAATGCGAATACTAAATGAAAAGCTTAAATCGGGGCAAAAGCTACCGCTTTTTAGTCTTGAGGATTTAAACGGGGAGGGTTTTTCATCGGGTGACCTGCTGGGCAAAAAAAATATGCTGATCGTTTTCAACCGCGGTTTCATGTGCCCGTTTTGCCGCAAACACATGGCCCAACTGCGGCGCTACTATGATGATTTTGTCCGGAGCGATACGGAAGTAATCGTCATCGGCCCGGAAAAGAAAAAGGCCTTCAAGAATTACTGGCGCAAGGAATACCTGCCTTTTGTGGGACTGCCCGATCCGGAGCGCAACGTTCTCGACCGTTTCGGACAGGAAGTCAGCCTGATGAAGCTGGGACGCCTTCCGGCTCAAACCCTGGTCGATAAACAGAGCATTATAAGGTTTTCATACTATGGACAGTCGATGAAAGACATCCCGCCGGTTGAAACTACTCTGAAAGCGGCCGAAGAAATCAACGGCAGAAAAATCTGAAATAATTACAGCCACCGGCTGAAAAAATCGAACCCATACCCAAGATACATATAACGAATTATCCGGCCGCCGACGCAGGCGAAAAACAACAGAAGCACCGGGTAGCGTTTTATACCGCTTGCGAAATACAGGATATCAAACGGTATGGGCGAGGCGGTGCCCAAAAACAGCGCCGCGGTCACGAACCATTTGGAGCGGCCGGCGACCCAGGGATGGTTCTGTGCTTTGGGGAATTTGGTCCGGATGAATTTGGAGTTGCCGAAATAACGCCCGATATAATAAGTTATCACCGAACCGGTGGCCGAGCCCAGCGCCATGACGATGGCCAGATGGACGATGCCATAACCCATGGCCACCCCGATCATGACATACTGCCAGATGGGAAGTACCAGTGGGCTGGCCGATATCGCGGTTATCAGATAAAGTATTATATCGACCTGCGTCTGGCCGTAGCGGCCCATGATTTCGACGCCGAAATTGTTGATATCGTCCTTGAAAATGCCGACGATAATCATCCCCGCAATAATGATACCGGCGGTGATAACCACCGAAACAAGACCGTTGCCGGACTTGCCCGGAGAATCTGTTATTTCGGGAGCAACAAAATTCTTTTCGGCGTTATGCAATTGTGGTTCGGGCAGTTTGTCCCTCCGATTGCCGTCAAAAGTTCCGGTAAATTATAAAACAATTAAAACCGTGCGGCAATATTTGTTTAACGGACAATTATCAAAAATTAATGGCGCGCCTGATTTCATGGTATAATATTTAACAACAGGCCTGCTTATAACTATACGGGAGAATCAAAAATAACATGAAATCAATATTAATTTCAATCATGGCGAGCCTGTTGCTTGCTTCTGCGGCCAAGGCCTGGTGGAAAACCGATTATGACACGGTGCAAACCGTCTGGCCGAACGGCCACCTTCAGGAATGGTACACGCGCGCCAGTTTCAGCGGCAATGAAAGGGGCTTTGTGAAACACGGACAGTACCGCTCGTGGCATGAAAACGGACAGCTCGCCGAAGAGGGCCGCTATGAATGGGGCGCGCAAGACGGCGTCTGGATTATCTGGGCCGAAAACGGACAGCGCCTCGCCGAGGCGACCTATCGTAAGGGGGTGTTGCACGGGCGGAGTATAAGCTGGCATGCCGATGATGCCGAGTCCGAAATACTGTATTATACCGACGGGAAACTGCATGGTTTATGCACCTGGTTCAAGCCGGGGGAGGACCCCAGCAATCCGGGGCTGAATATGACAGGGCAAAAATTCTATTTGTACGGCGAAGAGTGCCTCGATTTTTGTCTGGGTAAAACCTACGGCCCGTGCTGTCCCGAAAGCAGTTTTTATATCCGTCGGCTGGAATTGTGGATCGAAACCAATAAGGGATGCACGCAGTTCAATGTTGGCCGGAAAATCGCAGGGAAGAAGCATGGCAAATGGGTGCGGTACAGCTTCGACGGCAGTATTATCGAAGAAAATCTGTATCGCAATGATACGCTCGTGACGGTTGACTAGGCCGGGGTCGCCCATGGCTTGCCATGGGCTAGGTTGTTTGGGCACCGCGCGCCGGGGTGGCCCGCCATTCTGGCCCTGTTGATAAAAGGCATGCATGGCGCAAGAAGCAGGCCGGGTTCCGAATCCCGACGCAGTGGGGATGAGAAACCCGACAACAAGATGTCTGAAGCGGCGGGGCACCGAAGCTTAAGCCGATAAAACGATTAAATAAATATTATTTGAATAGAATTAAAGAAGATTGAATATTGACGCAATAAACCGCACGGAAAGGAGGGAGGTATGGCTGAAGTTCAAACGACTATAGGCAAGCGTACCGGCGAAAAAGCCGGCTGGACAGCCGGCTGGCTGGGCGCATTTATATGGGTGTCCATTCTCGCCATAGTAATAATTGTTCGGGGGCGCATGATTGACGGGATTTTGGGGCTGGGCTTGTTTGTCATTGCCGTCGGTGCGATTCTATCGCTTGCACCGTGGCGTCATCCCACGGTGCCATACTGGAGGCTGATGTTGCCGCTGTACCTTGGGTTATTCGTTTCCATCGCCTGGGCGGTATGGAGTTTTTATAATCCGTATGAGCCGGGTCTGAAATGGTGGTCATTTTTTTGGATTCTGCCATGTCTTACACCCCTATTTACGATCGGCGGCAGGCGATGGGGAGTTGAGAATACAAAATTAAAAGATAATAGGGTCTATTAACGTACAGGGAATTAATAAATTTAAAATCGCGACAAATTAGTGCCGTCCGTGGGCGCAAATATTCCGCCCGCGGGGCCGTATGTCGGCTCCCGCGGACGAAAGTATAGAATTCAAGTTCCTGAAACTAAACGACCTGTTTTAACTCTTTGACCAGTCCGCGCAGGGATTCGGCCTGGGCGGCTAATTCCTGGGATGATGAGGCGGATTCCTGGGAGGCGGCGGCGTTGTCCTGCGTCGATTTATCCATCTGTCCCACGGCGCTGGAAATCTGATCGATACCTTCCGCCTGTTGTTTGCTGGCGGCGGCGATTTCAGAAATGATATCGGCCACCTTGCGGCTATTGTCGGTGATTTCCTTAAGAAACGCACCGACTTTTTCGCTCACTTCGGCGCCGCTTTTGACCCTGATGGTGCTGTCCTGAATCAGTTCGGCGGTGTTGCGAGCGGCTTCGGCCGAGCGCTGGGCAAGATTGCGCACTTCTTCGGCCACGACGGCGAAGCCTTTGCCGTGCTCTCCGGCGCGGGCGGCTTCGACGGCGGCGTTGAGGGCCAGAAGGTTGGTCTGGAAGGCAATTTCCTCGATGGTTTTTATGATGTGAGAGATTTTATCCGAGGATTCATTAATACCGGCCATGGCGGACTGCATTTCTTTCATGGCATTATTGCCTTCCAGGGCCGAATCCTTGGCTTTCTGGGCCAGGTTATTGGCGATGCGGGCGTTTTCCTCGTTGTTTTTGGTGACCGCCGAAATTTCGGTCAGGGAGCTGGAGGTTTCTTCCAGCGACGCCGCCTGGTTGGTGGCGTTTTCGGAAAGCTGTTGCGAGGCCGAAGAAATTTGACCGGCGGCCGCGGCAGTCTGTTCGGCGCCGTCATTAAGATTGGTGACGATACGGCTGATCGGCCCGGCGATTCCGAATCCAATCTTTATCGAAATAAACAGCGAAATCGCAAAGAAAATCAGGCCGCATATCAAAGATATCGTTATGAATGAATTCAATGCGGATTGCGTATGAATGCTGGTCTGATAGATTTCCTCATGGTCCGCCGTGACGCAAATCACCCAGTCCCACGGCTGGAAATAGGTGACGGCGGTGACGCGTGCTCTGCTTTGGGAGTCGTCCTCGCTTTTATATGTATAGCGGTGGAAGCGGATCTCACCGTTTTTGCGGGTTACGGCGCTTCGAACCATATCCTGGACGAAACTGTTGCCGGCGTCGTCTTTGGCGTCCCAGAGGCTTTTGCCATCATATTTGGAGCCGCGGGAAATGACATATTGTCCCTGCTGGGCCCCGGTGCCGCCGAGAACGAAAACATAGCCGGTGTTGCCCAGCTTGGTCGAGAGAATCGCCTGACGGAGGCTTTGAACGTTTTCCTGCGGGATACCAACATAGAGCATACCGACAATTTCGTTGGACTGGTCTTTGATTGGCTCATAGGCGGTGATATACCAGCGGTCAACCACAAACGCCTTTCCCACGAATCGTTCGCCCTTGAGGACGGTCGCCACCACCTGATTGGCGCTGCCGTCGGGATTACGGGCTGGAATGTATGTACCGATAGCCCGTTTGCCTTCTTTGTTAATGACATTAGTGGCCACCCGCAACATGTCGCCCTCGTTATTCATCTTCTGGAAGATAGTGCAGGTATTGCCGACAAGTCTGGCGGCGTCATCGACGATCGGGGCATAGGATGACCGGTCGCTTATTTGGCCCAGCCAGTTGCCGCCGACCGCCAGTTTGGGCAGGTCAATATTAACGGCATTCTGGTTTATCTGATTTTTGGCCGACCAGTTGACGGTTTCGGAAAGAACGCCGACATTGCCTTTTCTTATCATTATATCGCGGGCCACATTCAGATTGGCCTCAAGCATCTGCTCAATCGATTCCTGTTGACTCTGACAAAGGGCCTGCATATCGCGGGCCACGGATGTCATTTGTGAGGTAACCTGGGCTTCATTCTGTTCCATGAGATCAGCGTTCAGGTTCCCTTTCTGAACAGCAATCAGAATCAAAATGACCGCCACGGGAAGAATTGCCGAGGCGATGGATAAGGAAATAATCTTGGTTCTGATGGTCATGAGAACCCCTCCTTAATTATTTCGGTCTGCGCCGGGCCGGCAGGGGCAAGGCATGTATAAGTGCAGAATCAAATTGACCCTGGGGGCCGAGAGCACTTGTATGTCTGGTTTTAATATCGACTATAAACCAGGCGGGTTGAAAAAAACGAATAAAAACTATCCGGTTAAAGCTTTTATTAACTGTATAGAATGTAATGCATTACGGATATCGTACGAAATGCGACAGAAAATTGAGCGAAAATTATGTGCAAAATGCGAGCATGCCGGGCGGGTCGTTCGCTGACAATTTTTGACGCATGAATGAGTTTTGCGGGTTGGTCAAAATCCGCAAGTTTTGGGCAATAAAAAAGCTGGGGGACAGGGATTCGAACCCCGATAATGCGGTCCAGAGCCGCAGGTCCTGCCGTTGGACGATCCCCCAGAAAGCCGGAAGATACCTATTTTTAATGAACCCGTCGGTTAAGACGGGCTTTCAATCGGCGAATATACAGCTATTCAGCCAATTGTCAAATCTTTTTTCAGTCATACGACCTTATGCTTATGCTTAGTTATTATCGGATTTTATAATCAGAGCTTTGCCATTAATCTTAATTCGAGCCCGGCTTTTTATGAGTTGATTGCGCAGACTGATGGTATCCCCGATTATTAAGGCCCGTTTCGGGGCCGGATAAGACAGGCCCATAAATTCCAGGCGGACGCCCGATGACAGCGGCAGAATGGACAGGTATTGACCGGGTTGGCCGGTAATGGAAACCGTCTCGTTTTTGGCCAGAAATATCTCCCATTGAGGATGAATAAGCCGGGTATTGATTTGAGATTTCGTTTTTTCAGCATGGTAGGATACCAGTTCCAGCAGGAATATATTGCCGAGTGTATGGTCGATTTCGTCGCAGCCTACCGCTCCGCAGATCAGGATTTCGCCGGCGCCGTTGGCAAGAGCCAGTTCGACGGCCAGCTGGGAGTCGGTTTTATTTTTGCGAGCAGGATGGGTGATGACGGTTGTTCGCTCACGCAGGGCTCTGGGAATTCGGGGCGCGGAGTCGAAATCGCCCAAAAGATAATCGGGGATGCGTTTGTTTTTAATAAAAAAGCGGACGCCGCCGTCGACCGCGATGGTTGTTCGATTTTCCAGGTGTGCCAGATAAAAGTTGCTATCCTTTGTCGGATAGCGATTATTCAAGAACAGGATGAATTTGTTATTTTTCTTTTTCATGGTTACCGGAATTTATTGCGAAAAAATTGCACCCGCCAGTGAAATCACAATCAGGATTTGAACCAAGCCCAATAGCCAGCCCAGGCCCAAGAGCGGTAAAAACAGGGTCAGCGCGGTTAACGCCGCCAGACCGGAACCGAGAATTTCGAGAGCATAACCGGCGCCACGGTTGGCGCCGGAGCGCCCGAAATAGAAGCGGCGGGTCGCCCCGACAAAGATAGTTCCGGTGGCGAGTGCGGCGGTGCCGATGAACAGGGCGTTATAAACCAGGAATATGCGATAGTCGATTTTATGCCAGGTGGTCATGTATATCACGGCCGCCGTCAGGAGCATGAGCAAAGCGGGCAGTTCGATATTGCGGGAGTCGATGCGGTCGGCGTAATAGGTCCCCGCCGCGAGGCCGAGCATGAAGACGCCGATTAATACCCCCATATGAGAATAAAGTGAACCACAATGGGCTTGATAGATATAGAAAACGACTAACTCCAGAAGAAGGGAAACGAATCCGGCCATGAAATATAAGAACAAGCCGTAAATGCGCCCGCGGCGACGATTCAAAATCGTGACGATAAATATGCCAAGCATGAAAATTCCTGCGACGATAGCGGGGTAAGGGTTATTTATTAAAAGCGGGACGAGACGGTCATCAAAACCGTGCGCCCGCGACTTAAAGATGGCCTGATAGATGGGTAATAACGGCCGCTCGACAGAGTGTGATTCGGGGCCGGGTGTCAGCGCTTCCTCAAGTCGTGATATTTTAAATTCATCGAACCGGTTTTCGAGAAAATATGAGTCGATATACGTTGGGCAGTATGATAGACTATCAAGCCGTATGATAATTTTCGATGGTGCAATATTGAGAACAGAATCATCGGAGGCAAAAAACAGGGTGGTGTGACCGGGCCAGACGGCGACATGTTTGAAGGATGCTTTTAGTCCGGCGTGTATCATTGACAGGATGTTTTGTTTTTCGGGGAGGATGTAACGGTCGGTGTCGTATGATGTGGGAATATACAATATACCACCCGGCTTGAGAACGTTGCGCGCCGACTGAAAAAATTCGGATCCGTACAAGGCGGCGGCGGCAAAAGTGGTCGGGTCGGGGGCCTTCAAAACGATAACATCATAACGTCCGGCCTGTGCGGCATTATGCATGAATGAAACGGGGTCGGCGGTGAGGCGTGAAAATGGAGTTTCCATGGGTATCATATTTTTAAGCCTTTTATCGAGAGAATGGCGCGGGTCGAGGGCGTGGATGATCAGGCCGGGGAATTCATGGGAAAATTGGGCGGCGCCGAATTCGGCCCGGCCGATATAAAGCAGGTCGGTACTATGCGGACGATACAACAAAGGGGGGACAAGGTCATATTCGGCCGCTTCATGATCGGGCAGAATGGCTTCGACGGCGTTGTCGGTCACGAGGATGACGGCATCGTCTTTCTGCAGTATCGACTGACGGCCGTAGTGGGTATCGAATGAGGCGAGGATATCATATCCGGTGTATTTATGGCTGTCTATATATGTTTCCATCGTTTCGGTCATGAGTGCCAGGGCCGTCGCGGCGGCGATAAAAAAAGCAACCGAGACTATTTTGACCGAATTATTATGAAGCGGGAACTGCGCGAAGATTATAAACAGGCTGGTTATCAAGGCAAACGAGAGGGTTGAAAACAGCGGCCCCACGGCGAGCATTATTAACAGGCCGCCGATAAAAGCACCGACGCCTTCGTACAGATAGGTGCAAATGATGGCTTCCGATGGTCGATAGCCTTCGCGGTTTATGACGGTAAACAAACAGCCAAACATCAATCCCGGCAGGAGCATGAGGGCGACCGACAGCGGGGCCGCCCGTGTAAAAGGGATAGTTTCCCCAACGATGCCGGTGAAAATAAAAGGCGAGAAACGAATCGCCAGAAGAATAAGCGGGATCAGGATAGCGGTGGCGATAAAAATTACGGTCGCGGAAAAAGCGAGGTTACGGCGCCCGCCGATATATGCCCCCAGCGCGATGGCCATCATCCAGCCGAACAGGGCGGTGCCGATAAAAAGCTCACTGCCGCCATAGGAAGCCAGCAGTTCACGAAGCATCAGGACCTGGGTAATTACGGAAAAAAGGCCAAGCAGGAACGCCTTGTATTTCATCAGAACAGCCCCGGAATTACGCGTTGGCATTTGCGGCAAAGATTGCCGTCGAGGTTGTATTGAGTAATGCGGTAGCCCCGGCGACCGATGACGATTTGGCCGCAACCGGGACAAAAGGTCGATTCGGCCTCGTGGCCGGGGATATTGCCGATGTAAACGAAGTGTAATCCTTCAGCTTTGCAGATATGCCAGGCGGTCTCCAGCGTTTTGGTCGGGGTTGTAGGGAGGTCTTTCAACAGGTACTGGGGATAAAATCGGGAAAAATGCACGGGAATTTCGGGGCCGAGATAGTTCTTAACCCAAACCGCCAGCTCCTTGAATTCCTGTTCCGAATCATTGAGCGTCGGCACGACCAGATAGACGATTTCCAGCCAGGTCCCGGTCTTTTTGATCTGAACCAAAGAGTCCAGGATGGGTTGAAGATCCACGTTGACGATTTTTTTATAATAATCCTGACGGATGGCTTTTAAGTCGACTTTTACGGCATCAAGCTTCGGCAATAAATCGGCCAGCGGTTTGGTTTCGATATAGCCGCCGGTAATTATGACCGACTTGATATTGTTCTTGTGTCCCAGTTCGGCGATGTCATACATGTATTCATAAAAGATGATCGGCTCGGAATAGGTATAAGCGATATTCGGTATCTGCCGCTGGCGGCAAATTTCGATGACGTCTTTGGGTGGCAGATTGAAGTTTTGCGTCTGCTCGGGGCGGACCTGTGAAATTTCCCAGTTCTGGCAGAATTTGCAATTTGCGTTGCACCCGGCCGTGGCCAGAGAAAAGGCCTGTGTTCCCGGATAAAAGTGAAAAAGCGGCTTCTTTTCGATCGGGTCGATATTCATCGAACAGGGCCGACCATAAACGAGCGTATAGTAAATGTCGCCGCGGTTTTCACGCACCCCGCAATACCCGCGTTCCAGGTCGGTGACGAGGCATTGTCGGGGGCAGAGTTTGCAGATAACACCGCCTTCCGGCCTTTTTTCATAATAGCGGGCTTCAACCGATGACAGTTCGGTAGTATAATCGAAGGCCATGGCGTTTTGTATTCCACCAAGAGCCTCGGGGAGAAGGTCGGTCTGGGTCAGGGCCGTGGCGGCGGCGGTGCAACCGAGACATTTCATAAACAGACGCCGGTGCATTACGTCAACTCTCCGTTTGAAATCCGGCCATTATTATCCATAACGATAACTTTAAGGTCGATTTTGTCGCGCGTGGCGACCCCCAGGCCCAGAGATTCGCCCGTTTTTATATGTTTGGCCGGTCGTCCGGCACCTTTCAAATCGGTTAATTTATTTTTGGCGCGAAAATTTTCCATTATTTCGAGGGCAATAGTATCGGCCGCGACCGGGTCCCGGGCGATAATCAACCCGCCGTAATTGGCGAGGTAACGGCTGTCATAGCCCGGCCCATTATTGTACTGGATTCTGACGGCGTCCATGATAATCAGCCGGGTTTTCTCGCGGATAGGGGCCAGATTGGAAACATGGGCGGCATAGGGATCACAATTATTATCATGGTATTTATTGGGATTGTGAATCGCACCGTACATGTTTTTAAAGCATCCAGAAAGCCCCGCCAGGCTGTGGTCTTTGAGGATCGGCATATTGACGTTATGTTTGAGTAAGTCTGTCAAGATACTGGATATCATCGAATTAACATCACCGGAATTGAAAAAAGACGAGCTGTAGCCGAGGCCGTTGGTATCGGTTCCGAGGCATCGCCGGCCGAATGTTGAGGCGTTGAGTTCATATCCGGCGTCTTTGAGTTCGCGATTGGTTCGTTCCCAGACGACGATGTTGTTTTCGGTGACTCCGGCTTCCAGCAGGAGGTCGCCGAATGCCCCGGTCAGGGCGACCGGGGTCGAGTTGAATTTGCGGGTCAGGCAATTGACTTTCATCCCGACCGCGCCCGATGAAAACATTTGGGCCAGGCTCGGAATCGGGTTTCCTGTTCCGAAAAACTCGGCCAGACCGGCTTTGAGCATGGCAACATATGCCAGTCGGCCGGGATTTTCAAGGCCGGGATTTTTTATGACGACGACTTTGCTCATCCAATTTATATACAACGATTTGCCATCGGAAAGCCAATACTTTTTTGCTTGACCGGTTGTATAATGGTTAGTATTGTGCCCGGAGGAGATATATATGCGACCATTCAATATTATTTTGACGTTTTTTGTTTTATCCGTTATGGTTGTTTCTTCTGCCTTGGCCGTGGAACGCGCCCCGGCTGTGGCCGGGATGTTTTACCCGGCCGATGCCGCAGAACTCGAAGGCATGGTAAAAGCCCATCTGGCCGCCGTGTCTGACCCGGTTGAAATCGATGGCCAGATAATTGCACTGGTGGTTCCCCATGCGGGACTGGTTTATTCCGGACAGGTGGCGGCTTATGGTTACAAGCTCCTCGAGCATAAGACTATTTCGACCGTAATATTGTGCGGGCCGTCGCATCGCCATGCTTTTACGGGTCTGTCGGTTTACGGGCCTTTTGTCAAATGGCGCACGCCGCTCGGTGCGGTCGCATGCGATGATGCCCTATGCGACCAGCTTTTGAAATTCAACAAAAATATCAATGTCGTCGCCAAGGCTCACGAGCAGGAACACTGTCTGGAGGTCCAGTTGCCTTATTTGCAGACGGTTCTGGGGAATTTTAAAATTGTCCCGATCATAATCGGCAATCAGGATAAAAGTACGGTGGAACTTTTGGCCGACGCCCTGACGTCGCTCAAGGTCGATAAAAATACGGTGTTTATAGCGTCGAGCGACTGGCAGCATTATCGCCCGGCCTCGGTCGGTTCGCGCCTGGATTCGGCGGGTCTGCAATGCATGCTGGATATGGATCCGGATAAATTATATGATTATATCGCCGGCGGCAAAACCGAATTATGCGGCGGGGGGGCGGCGGCCGCGGTTATCAAGGCGGCCATGGCTCATGGAGCCGATAAGGTCAAACTGCTGAAATACGGCGATTCAGGCGATATTTCCGGCGACAAAAGCTCGGTGGTCGGGTATGCGGCGCTGGCGTTTTATAAGTCCACCGGTGCCGGAGCGGAGACGTCGGCCAAACCGTCCGGTTCGGCAGGGAAACCGGAATTGCCGCAACAATTGAGTCTCGATGATGCGGATCGGGCCTTGCTTTTGGACATCGCCCGGACCTCGATTGAAAGCTATCTGACCGGAGAGGAACCGCCCGATTTTGAAATCAGCGATAATGTCGCCAAGTACGGCGCCGCCTTCGTGACACTTGAAAAGAACGGTCAGTTGCGGGGGTGTATCGGCTATACGACGGCCTCGGGGCCTCTTTATGAATGTGTTTCCGAATGTGCCGTCAAAGCGGCCGTGTCCGATCCGCGATTTCCGCCGGTGACAAGGGACGAATTGGGCAATTTGCATATTGAGATTTCGGTTCTATCGCCTCTTCAAAAGGTCAAAGTCTGGGATGAAATTGTTGTGGGACGCGACGGCCTGATGATTTTCAAGGGTGCGGCGCGGGGTCTTCTTTTGCCGCAGGTGGCAGTCGAATATAACTGGGATCGGACGACCTTTCTGGAGCAAACCTGCCTCAAGGCGGGTTTGAAAAAGAATGATTACCTGTCGGCCGATGCCGTTGTCTATAAATTCCAGGCAACGATATTCGGAGAATAGGCGTTATTGACATCGGGGCCGCATATGGTTACCTTATAAGCTTTTAATTACCGGAGGAAGCCGATTTGATTCATGCCGTAATACTCGCCGGGGGACGAGGTGAAAGGTTCTGGCCGCTGTCGCGGTCGAATCGACCCAAGCAATTGTTGCGACTGATTTCAGACAAGACGATGCTTCAGGAGACCGTCAATCGTATTTTGCCCATAATCCCCAGCGAGCGTCTTCTTATAGTGACGTCCGACAACATGGTTGAACCGATTTTGAGTGAGATCAAGGAACTGACTTTTAAAAATATTTTGTCCGAGCCGTTTGGCCGTAACACCTGTCTGGCGATCGGCCTGGCGGCGCGTCATATTCAAAAGACCGACCCGGAAGGGGTCATGGTGGTACTTTCGGCCGATCATATTATTCGCCCGGCCGAAAAACTGCATGACCTGATTTTGGCCGGGGCCGAAATCGCGGCGTCCGATGACAAACTGATAACGATCGGCATCGACCCGACTCGGCCGGAAACTGGTTACGGTTATATCAAGCTGGCCGACCAGTATCGTTCGGTCGGGAATATCGCCGTCTATATGGTCGAGGCTTTCACCGAAAAGCCGGGCCAGGCGGTGGCGCAGGAGTACTATTACGGGCGTCGTCACCTCTGGAATTCGGGGATGTTTATCTGGTCGGTGCGGTCCATTCTGGATGCCATCGGACAATGCGTTCCGGATATCGGGGCGGGGCTTGATAAGTACGCTTCTTTTATCGGGACCGCCGAAGAACTGACCGCACGACGCGAGTTGTATGACGACAGCGATTCCATATCGATCGATTTCGCCGTGCTCGAAAATGCCGCCAACGTGCTGGCCATAAAGGGCGATATCGTCTGGGATGATATCGGCAGCTGGAATTCGCTGGAACGATACAAGGAACGGGACCATGAGCATAACGTCATTGTCGGCAACGCCCTGACCAAAAACGCTTATGAGAATACCATTTACAACGAAGACGAGGGATTGATTGTGGCGCTGGGGATATCCGACCTGGTCGTGGTCAAGACCGACAACGTCGTGCTGGTGGCACACAAGGCTCATGCCAACGAGGTCAAGGAAGTCCTGGCCGATATTGCCAGGGATGAAAACAACAGGAAGTACTTGTAATGATATGTACACGGGCAATCCGCCTCGTCCTGGTGGTCGCTTTATTGACGGTGCTGACCGGATGCCAGGGCTCCTTCAATCGTAAGGCCGGCGAGGAGTCGGCCGTACGGGCCGAACGCATCGAGGATGATCCGCTCGGTTTAGCCGCGGATTTTGCGGTCGTTCCGGGGCACGCGAAAGCGGCGACGGCGGCAGATAGTGCAACAGGAAAGACGACCGGGGCGGTTGACAAGGTCCCGGCCGTGGGTGCGGCCGCGACCACCGGTCGCGTCGAATCATACCGGATCCAATTATTCACGTCCAAAACTTATCAACCCGCCATGACCGAATTGAATATCGCCAGAGAGGTGTTCGACCAGAAAGTCTGGCTGGATTATGAGGTGCCGTATTATAAAATCCGGGTGGGCGATTTTGCCGACCGGGAATCGGCCGAAAAATATGTCCCGGCCGCGGTTGAGGCGGGGTATTCCAACGCCTGGGTGGTTAAGGTTAATCTGGATGCCCGCCGCCTGGAAGGCGTGTATGACAACGCGGAAATCATACCCTTTACGGATTCCGTTGACGAAGACAGCGATAACAGCACGGAAATTATTAATGACACGACCCAATATCCTCAAAATCAACTCGATAACACCGGAGACTGATATTATTCTCGCAGCCGCAGACATTTTAGACCATGATGGTGTGCTGGTAGTTCCGACCGAAACTCGTTACGGTCTGGCGGTGCGGGCCGACCGCCAGAGCTCCTTTGAGAAGGTTTACGATATCAAGGGCCGCAGTGAAAAAATTCCATCGGCCATTTTTATAAAGGACACCGAGTGCATACCCGATTATGCGGTGGAGACGAATATATCGCGCCGTCTGGCGGCGAAGTTTCTGCCCGGTCCTCTGACGCTGGTATTGGATGCCCGCCCGGGCATGGATAATCCGGCCGTTTACAAAGGCAGAGTCGGATTGCGGATTTCCTCGTCGAAGGTAATAGCGGCCTTACTTGATACGGTCGCTTTTGGATTGACCGCGACCAGTGCCAACAGGTCCGGCACGGGAAATTTGGAAACGGTGGAGCAAATTGCGGCCGTGTTCGGCGACGCGGTCGATTTGTATCTCGACGCCGGACGGCTCGACGGCCCCGTCTCGACGGTGGTCGACGCCAGCGGGGACAGAGCCAGAATTTTGCGTGAAGGTGCAATCGGGCAGGATGAAATAGCCAAAGAGGTGGCGGTATGATGCCCGGCAAATACAGAATCATGTTCGTGTGCACCGGCAATACTTGCCGCTCGCCCATGGCCGAGGGGGCACTGAAAAAACTTCTGGAAAAAGACGGCGTGAACAACGTCGAAGTCGTTTCATCCGGGACGGGCGCGGTTTTCGGATTTCCGGCCACAGATTATGCCATCGAGGCGGCCAAAATTTGGGACGCGAACATCAGCCGGCATAAGTCCCAGCCGGTCACGCGCGAGTTGATCGAGCGCATGGATCTGGTATTATGCATGAGTCCGGCGCATTGTGAAGAAGTCAAACGGTTGTCGGAATTCTCACGCGATAAAATTTATCTGCTGCGAAATTATCCCAAAAAGGGGTGCCAGGGGGAAGGCATCGACGATCCCATCGGGGGGACGCTGGATATTTATAACCGGGCCTTTCTTGAAATCGGCGAGGAACTGGGCCGTATCCTGCCGTTTATAAAGGAAGCCGCCGCCAAAAAGGCCAAAGAAAGCGACTAATTCGATGATGAAGAAGATATTCATGGCAACGATTTTTTCCCTGGCCGCCATTGTCGTTGCCGGCGGGGTTTTTTATTTCACGCAATCTTCGGCGTCAGCCCAGAGCGATTCCGGTCAGACCGGGGATAAGCCCGACAGGCCGCTACGGTATGTTCCCAACGATGCTTTCGGGCCGGGTGAGAAGCTATCGTTCGATATAAATTACGGTTTTATCAATGCTGGATACGCGACCATGGAAGTAGTCGACGTGGTCGAATATAAGGAACGGCCGTGCTATCATATCGTATCCTCGGCCAACTCCAACAAATTCTTTTCATCGTTTTACCGTGTGGAAGACCGGGTGGAAAGCATCGTCGACGCCGAGGCCATGTTTTCGTGGCATTTCGAAAAGCACCTGCGCGAGGGGTCATACCGCTCCGACCGGCAACATGACTTCGACCCGTTTTTAAATCTGATATATTATGAAAAAGACACGATTGAAGTGGCGCCGTACACACAGGACGCGTTGTCGGTACTGTACTATATCCGCACGCAGGACCTGAAGGTCGGCGAGTCGGTTTATGCCGACAATTTCACCGACGGCAAGGTTTATTCCCTGCAGGTGAACGTGTTACGCAAGGAACAGATCAAGGTCAAGGCCGGGCGGTTCGATTGCATCGTAGTCGAACCGCTGTTGCAGTCGCCGGGAATTTTCAAGCATGAGGGCAGGCTTACGGTCTGGTTGACCGATGACCGTCTGAAGATGCCGGTACTCATGAAATCCAAAGTGCTGGTCGGTTCCATATCGGCGGAATTAACGGGATATGAACTGGGCGAAATAGTCGATTTCTGATGGGACGCAAACCGATATTTCCGGGGGTTGACCTGAACCAGGTCAGAACGGTTTCGCTGAACAAGCGGCCGAGCAAAGTGTCGTTCGGGGCGCTGGGGAAAATATGTGGATCTCGCTCGGCTCCGGGTTTTTTCAACAGCCTGCCGCATTTTCTCAAGGCCGATGATTTACGAGAACTGATTGACCTGATAAAAAGGGCTCGTCAAAAGGGCCTGCCGTTCCATGTCATGCTCGGCGCGCATGTCATCAAAGTCGGACTATCGCCTATACTCATCGACCTGATAAAACGCGATATCATTACCGGGTTGTCGTTTAACAGCGCCGGATTGATTCATGATCTGGAACTGGCTTTCGCGGGGAAGACGTCCGAAGACGTGCAGGCCGGAATACACGATGGGACATTCGGTATGTCGGCCGATACCGGGGCGATGTTCGCGGGTGTAATCGAGCTGGCCGAAAAATATGAACTCGGATTGGGCGAAGCCGCCGGAGAGTACATTCGAACAAACAAAGCCCGGTATCGCAGATTTTCGTTATTTGCGGCGGCGGACGAGAAAAATATTCCGGCGACGGTGCATCTGGCAATCGGGACGGACATCGTGCAGCAGTTGCCGAGTTTTCGTCCGGGGCCGGGTGCGGAAGCCTCGTTTCGAGATTTCAAAATTCTTTCCAATGTCCTGGTCGATGCCGACCGGGGCGGGGTGGTGATCAATATCGGGTCGGCGGTGCTTCTGCCGGAAGTCTTTTTGAAAGCATTGACCGTGGCCCGGAATGTCAGGAAACAAACGCGGAAGATAAATACGGCGAACTTCGATATGATACACCAGTACCGCCCGATCGTCAACGTCGTGCAACGGCCGACGCATCGGGCCGGGAAAGGTTTCAATTTTGTCGGGCATCATGAGATCATGATCCCGCTTCTGGCCTGGGGACTGAAGGGCCATATAAAAAAGATAAAAAAATGACGGAGAGACAATCATGATACGACTGGTGGAATGTGTTCCGAATTTTTCCGAAGGAAGGCGCAAGGAAGTAATAAATCAGATTATCACCGAGATAAGCTCGGTGGCATCGGTGACGATGCTGGATCACTCCATGGACGGCGATCACAACCGGGCGGTGGTGACGTTCGTTTGTCCGCCGGAGGACGCGGTGGAAGCGTGTTATAGAGGTATAAAGAAAGCTGCGGAATTGATTGACATGCAAAAGCACCATGGCGAGCACCCGCGCATGGGTGCAACCGACGTCTGTCCTTTTATTCCCATATCGGGCATCAAGGTTTCGGAGGCGGTGGAACTGGCCCGGAAGCTTGGCGAACGGGTCGGGAACGAACTGGAGATTCCGGTTTTCCTGTATGAATCGGCGGCCACGACGCCGGCCCGGGAAAATCTGGCCGACGTGCGCAAGGGAGAATACGAAGGTTTAATCGAAGCCATCGAGAAAGATCCGGCCCGCCGTCCCGATTTTGGACCGGCCAGGATGAATCTCAAGTCCGGGGCGACGGCGATCGGCGTTCGTTTTCCGCTGGTGGCGTACAATGTTTATCTCGACACCAACCGCGTTTCGGTGGCCAGCAAGATTGCCGATGCGGTGAGATTTCTTCGGGGCGGATATCGCTTTGTCAAGGCTATGGGTTTCATGATTAAGGAGCGCAATTGCACGCAGGTGTCGATGAACCTGGTCAATTATACGCAGACACCGATATTTCGTGTTTTCGAGACGATAAAATCCGAGGCGGCGCGGTACGGTGTCAATGTGCTGTCGTCAGAAATCGTCGGACTGGTTCCGCAGGAGGCGCTGTTCGACGTGGCCGAATTTTATCTGCAACTGGAAGGATTCAGCGCGGAACAGGTACTCGAAGAGAAAATCCGCCGTCTGGGCGGCGGGGGCGGGACCACGACCGGAAACTTTTATGAAGAAGTTGCGGCCAAAACGCCGACTCCGGGCGGGGGTTCGGTTTCCGCGGCGGCGGCGGCAATGGGCGCGGCGCTCAACTCCATGGTTTGTCGCCTGACGGTTATGAAGAAAAAATATAAGGACGTCGCCGAAGAACTCACGGCGCTTTTAAATAAATCGGAAGAGCTTCGCCATAAATTGCAGGATATGATCAAGAAAGACGGCGACGCCTTCGACAAGCTCATGGCGGCGATGAAAATGCCCAAAGACTTCGAAGAAGAACAGAAGAAACGCGATGAGGCGGTGTATGAAGCGACCAAACTGGCTACGCTGGTGCCCCTGGAGACGGCGACACTGGCGTTGCAGGTGATGGAATTTTCGAAAACCGTGGCCCAAAAAGGCAATGTCAATTCGGTGTCCGATGCCGGGGTGGCGGCCCTGATGGCCAAGGCCGGTTTGGAAGGTGCCATATACAACGTGAAAATAAATACGGGCAGTTTTGAAGACCGGGCATTTGTCGATGACGTGATTGCCAAGGCGAAGGCATTACAGGACAAAAGCGATATACTGGCGGCGGAAATAAAACAGATAGTCGAAAGTAAATTATAGAGCGATGACCGGCTGTATCGATTTGCACCTGCATTCGACCTATTCCGACGGTACCGATTCACCGGAGACGCTGGTGAATTTGGCCCGTGACCTCGATCTCAAGGCGATTTCGATAACCGATCACGATCATATCGGGGGGTATGCCAAGGCGGCCGGAATAATGCGTGAAGGAGAAATCGAACTGGTGGCGGGCGTGGAATTATCCTGCGGGGAAAGCGGTGAGGATATTCATGTTCTGGGTTATTTGTTCGACCCCGAATCCAAAGTCCTGGCGGACTTGCTGGCGGAATTGCGCCGCAAGCGGAACCAGCGGGGCGTCCAGATGTTAAACAAGTTAAGAAAGATAGGAATAGACATTCCCGAGGAATTAATGCACGAAATCGCCGGGGTTAGCGCAATCGCCCGGCCTCACGTGGCCGACGCGTTGGCAAAAATCGGAGTTGTCAAGAATTACAACGAAGCTTTCGATCGGTTTATCGGTAATGACTGTCCCGGTTTCGTGCCTAAAGAAAATATCTCGCCGTCAGAAGCTATCGAGTTGATTCATGAATCGGGCGGCCTGGCCTTTCTGGCGCACCCGGCCTTAAGCAATACCATCAGGTATCTGGAGGAGTTTGTCGGCTACGGCCTGGACGGCATCGAGGTGTATCACAGCCGACACAACGGGAGTATGGTAAAAAGATTCACACGGCTGGCGCAAAAATATAACCTGCTTATATCGGGAGGTTCGGATTATCACGGTCGTGACGGCCGTTACGGTATGATCGGTTCGCAGAGAGTTCCGGCCAGGTTGCTGGATGAAATGAAAGAACGAGTTAGTTAGGCAGTTGAGGTACAATGTGTCGAAAATAATCGGAATGTCGGTGCTGTTATTTTTGGGCTGGTATGTAAATGCTTTCGCGGAAACCATGTCGCTGGAAGAACAGGCGGAGTTGCTGGCAAGACTGGAATATATCAAGAACGACGGACCGCGGCCGGCGTCGATAGACAGTATTCATCATTGGTGCGGGACGCCGTACCTGGCCGACGCATATCTTCGCCTGGAACAGATGGGACGACAGCAACAGGCAAAGGCGCGGGGATTCATGGCTCGTCCCATGGATTTGCCGGAATCGTATGTATCCCCCAGCGATTATTTCCTGATTCATTATGCCGTGATCGGCAGTCAAGCCGTTCGCGATGCCGGGGTGGATGTCATGGACGGCGGCGACGGCGTGCCCGATTATATTAACATGCTGGCTATTATAGCCGACTCGGTTATGCATAATATAATCAACGTTATGGGTTATCCGGTTCCGCCGCAGGACGGCTTCGGGGCGGCCGGTGATCCGGACAGCCGCTATGATATTTTTGTCAGGGCGCTAAGTCCGGCCATTTATGGTCAGACCACTATGGAATATATCATCTCTGATCGGACCATGACGTCATACATCGAGCTGGACAACGACTATGCCGTCGGAGAATATGCCGACAGGCCGTTCGACGTCATTCGCGTGACCATGGCTCATGAATTCTTTCATGCCGTGCAACTGGGTATGGACTATACCGAATATGAGGGCGGGACACAGCCCAATCCGCCGGATGGAGTTTCGGCCCGGGTGTACTGGTGGGAAATGTCTTCGGTCTGGATGGAAGAGCAATTATACGATGAGATAAACGATTATTATACGTACATACCCTATTATTATAAAGTGCCCTGGCAATCGATACAGTCGTTTATCGGGATACATCCGTACGGCGCCGGGATTTTTCCGATTTTTCTGACCGAGAAATGGGGACAGGTGATAGTCCGGGATATCTGGACCCTTTGTGCGGCACAACTCGGAGGGAATTTTTTAAGCGCGGCCAACCAGGCGATACTATTTCATTCGAACGGTGATTATGACTTACGACGGGCGTTCGCGGAGTTTACGGTTTGGAACTGGTTCACGGGCGACCGATTTTATCGGGCGCCGGATACGATGCGTTTTTCCGAGGGCATGAATTATCCGAAGATTCCGAAGGAATACAGCGAAGGGGGGCAGGTGTATCGGCCGATTGTCGAACACGTGGCCTATGATACGCTGCGGGTCTCCCGATTCCAGCTTCCTCACTTGCTCCAGAATATGTCGGCCAATTATGTCTTGATGAATTCGGTCGGGGCTTTGTCCAAGGAGCTGGTCTTCCGGACGCGCGATGACTTTAATGTGCCCTGGAACGGGACGCGCTTTTACATGTCGTTTATAACGATACCGCGCGATCCACGCGCCACCGCCGGGGTGGAGATATATCTTCATCCGGAAAACGCCAGCGCCATTTACACTTTTGAAAATCATGAAGATTTACAAAGCCTGGTATTTATTCCATCGGTAACCTCGACGATACCGGCGGCCTATCCCTGCATCTATAGCGAAAGTTTTCATTATTCCTATTTTATTCTGGATACATCACTGAATTATTCCAGCAAAATTCTCCATACCCGGCAAAGTCTTATTGTTGCCACTCATGAAAACGACCGAATCACGTTCAAGGCGAGGGCGAAGACATCGCCCGATTCTCTGCTTGTCAAAGAGGCACACCTGGAAATAGACCTGTTCACGGTGGCGGGGGAAAATGTACGGCATCTCGAATCGCAACCGGGATATTTCGAGGGAATATGGGCCGATTGGTATCTCGATAACCAGAGCGGTAAAAAGGTCGCGGCTGGGGTTTACCTGGCGCTGGTGAAACTTGTCTTTACCGACGGTTCCGATTCCAAGATAGAAAGAGTAAAGGTTGCCGTAATCAAATGATGACGAAGACCAGGCGGTTGGCGCGGGTGGCGGTATTTTCCGCCCTGGTGTTTGCATTTTGCTTTCTATCGTCATTTGTGCCGAATGTCAACCCGGCGTTTTTCGTGGTGTTCGCGGCCGGATTTCTCTGGGGCTGGTGGCCGGGAGTGGCGGTTGGGGCGGTCGGATATTTAATCTGGATACTGGCCAACCCTTATGGTCCGTCGCCGTTGCCGCTTTTGTTGTCACAGATTGTCGGCATCAGTTTCTCGGGGATGCTGGGGACGCTGGCACGAAAGGTTTTTAAAGAAATTCGCTGGAATCGCTATACGGCTGTAATCATGGCCGTCTGCGGTTTGTTATCGGGGTTGGCGTATCATGTCGTCGTGGACGTGGTCGATGCCTGGCTGTATCAGCCGTTCTGGCCGCGCCTTGTGGCGGGACTGGCATTTTCATTGATAACCATCGTCTCAAACACTATAATATTCCCGTTGTTTTTCCCGGCCCTGGTTTTTTTATATAAGAAAGAATATACGGGTTGAGATGAAGATATCGGCCTTAGTTATCGCAGCGGTTTGTCTGACCGTACTTATGGCCGCTTCGGGTTTCGGCCAGGATATGGCGTCGGATACAACGCGACCGGGACCTGATTCGACGTCGCAAGGGCAGGACCGGCCGGAAGATATACAGGTTGCTGAAAAGCTTCCACGCATTCGGGCGTTTGACTTCGACAGCACTCTGAATGCGAATATTTTGACGGCACGCTGGAATCTGAACGACGAGTTGACCCGTTCCTTTTTCCACGATGCCGGGGATATGCTCAAGTTCAATGCGTCCAACCAGGTGATTTTTTATCAGAACAGCCCGATTCGTACGACGGTGGCGCCGTTCGCCCTGCCCGGAAACCGTATCAATGCCATTTTTGATAACCGTCGGCTAAATCCGCTGGAACATATTTTTGAACCGGACAACCGGCTCGATTTCAACGATATTCCCACGGAGCACGTGCAAAGAGTGCACAATGTTGAGGGTCCGCTGGGGTTGGCTCTGGGCGGGAAAAATGCGACTTCATCGCTGGTTATGTTGCCGTACGAACCGGATACGACCCGTATCGAATCAAGGCTTATGGTGGACAAGGGATCGTTCGGGTACGCCTATACCAAGGCGCTTCTGGCCCACCGGAACGAAAACGGACGGCTTATGCGTCTGTCGCTGGGGTACCGCAAGGCAAACGGGGCGATCACAGGCCGCGATGATAACGCCTATCATCATTATTACGAACTGGAGCAACCGTTATTTCGGCGACTGGAGTTCAAGAGTGATATACGGCTGTATCGCCGTACCGGCACCTTCAGTCCGCGGGCTGATTTCGATATTTTGAATTTTAACCGTGGTCGTCGCGACCGGGATATCAATGCGGGATTGTATTATAATCACAATGATTATTCTCTAAGTTCGGTCAATTTCAGGCATCAACGGTCGGAGTCGAAGCTGTACAAAGCATCCGAATCGTACGGGCGGGATATCGACGTTTTCGATAACGGCGTGACCTTCGCACATCACAGAAAGCTCAACGGTTGTGTCGCCCGGATAAGGGGCGAGGTGGCGCAGGAAAAGTTTTATGAACGCGATAACGGCAATGACGACGACAGGCAACGCGCTTTTGTCGATGTCCTGATTCACTCCGGGGATGAAGCCGGAAGTCTGACATTGTACGGCCGGGGGGAAACGGTTTCCGGATTCGATTTGTCGCCATCGGGGCAGATCTCTTTTATGACGGGTTCCCGATGGTTTTCGTTGTCGGCCTCGGCGGGATACGCCACGATCTTTCCACGTTTGTACGATTTAAAGACGAGCCGGCGGCTGGAACCGGTGTACAGTTCGACTACCAATGATTACTTCGAGACAGGCAATCCCGAACTTGTCCCGGAAAAGCAGTTGACGGGCAATGTCATGGTGACGGTCGGTCCGGCCGGGACGGATTTGTCGCTATCGGTCACCGGTGGAAAAATCACCGATGCCATCGATTGGATACGGTTCGATACGCTGGGGCTGGAAATAGGCGCCTATCGGCCGGTCAATCATGATATCGAATTTGTCAACGGGACATTGAAGCAGAGGCTGACACTGGGCAAAAATATCTATTGGTCGGGCGGCGGGAGTTATCATTATATAAAACATGATGACAATGATAATCCGCCATACTCGCCCGAATATCAGACTTTCACCAATCTGGAGTTATACTATTACGTGGTTCCGCTGGAACTGCGCCTGTTTGCGTACGGTGAGTTATTATATTCCGGGCCGTACACGGGTATCAATGGGGCGGCTTTGGGCAAGGAGCCTATATTCAACGCCAAGCTGTCATTCCAGATAAAGAAGTTTCGTTTCTATTATATTTTCCAGAATCTTCTCGACCGGGGGTATCAGGCCCGCGAGGATCATTATCTGATCGGGCGGTACAATTATTACGGGATCACCTGGGAATTTCTGGATTAAGCCTTTTTATACCCGGTCGATCTGAGGAGCGACCCTTCAAAGTTCAGGATCTACGACCGGGCACAACGCCCATGGTTTTGTCCGGTTTCTCGTCCCGATAATATGACGGGTTTTTGCCCGACCTGTATTATGGGAATTGTGAATAAAAAAGCGGCAGTCATTGCGACTGCCGCTTTCTTATACCGAAAAAATAATCTTATATAAACAGCGGGGCCAGCACCAGCGAAACCATCGCCATCAGCTTGATGAGGATGTTCATCGAAGGGCCGGAGGTATCCTTGAAGGGATCGCCGACGGTATCGCCGACGACGGCCGCCTTGTGGGTGGCCGAGCCTTTACCGCCGAGGTTACCGGCTTCGATATATTTCTTGGCGTTATCCCAGGCACCGCCGGCATTGGCCATCATGAGAGCCAGCAGGACACCGGCCAGAGTGGCGCCGCCGAGGAAACCGCCCAGAGCTTCTTTGCCCAGTAGCAATCCGACAAAAACCGGAACGACAATGGCCAGCAGACCGGGGACGACCATTTCAACCAGAGCGCCTTTGGTGGCGATATCCACGCACCGGGCGGTATCGGGTTTGGCTTTGCCTTCCATTAATCCGGGGATTTCCTTGAACTGACGACGAACTTCTTCGACCATCTTGAAAGCCGCTTTGCCGACAGCCGTCATGGTCAGGGCGGCAATCAGAAACGGCAGAATACCGCCGATGAAAAAGCCGACGACAACATAAGGATTAAGCAGGCTGATGTTTTCAACCTGCGCCGCGGTGGAATAGGCCGAGAACAAGGCCAAAGCGGTAAGAGCCGCCGAACCGATGGCAAAACCTTTGCCAATAGCGGCGGTAGTGTTGCCGAGGGAGTCGAGGCGGTCGGTGATTTTGCGGATATTTTCGCCCAGGCCGGCCATTTCGGTAATGCCGCCGGCGTTGTCGGCAATCGGACCATAGGCGTCAACCGACATGGTGACTCCGATAGTGGACAGCATACCGACTGCGGCCAGACCGATACCGTAGAGGTCACCCAGCTTAAATCCAACCAGGATGGCCATGGCGATGATAAACACCGGAAGGGCCACTGATTGCATGCCGACAGCCAGTCCCTGGATGATATTAGTGGCCGGACCGGTTTCAGAGGCATGGGCAATGCGGCGTATGGGAGCCGCGGCCGTATAGTATTCGGTCATAAGGCCGATGATAATTCCGGCGATGTTACCGGCGAGGATGGCCCAGAAAAGTTTTTGATCCAGACCAAGTTTTTCAATCAAGAACCAGGCCGCGATAAACAGGACGATTGAGGCCACATAGGTGACGATTCTTAAAACCGCCGCCGGGTTTTTCATGCCGGCAAAAGCTTTGACCGAAAGGACGCCTAAAATTGAGGCAATAATTCCCGCCGTAGCAATGGCAATCGGGAGCATGATTTTGCCCAGAAGAATCTGGTCATCGGGAATTTCGCTGCCCATAGCGACCACGGCTATGGCGATAGTGGCGATGATGGAACCGACATAGGATTCAAACAGGTCGGCACCCATACCGGCAGTGTCACCGACGTTGTCGCCGACGTTGTCGGCGATAACGGCCGGGTTGCGGGGGTCATCTTCGGGAATACCGGCTTCGACTTTTCCGACCAGGTCAGCGCCGACATCGGCCGACTTGGTATAAATGCCGCCGCCGACACGGGCAAACAGGGCGATTGACGACGCGCCCATGCCGTAACCGGCCAAATCAGGCCAGGTGAAGAAATCCAAGCGGAAGACCAGATAGGTGAAAATGGCCACACCCAAAAGTCCCAGCGAGGCAATCGACATGCCCATAACGGCGCCGCCGGTGAAGGCGATCGAGAGCGCTCCGCCCTGCCCATGCTCCTTGGCGGCGGCCGACGTGCGGACATTGGCTTTGGTGGCGGCCAGCATGCCGAAGTATCCGGCCAGCATGGAACTTATTGCCCCGCAGATGAATGCGATAGCGGTGGCGGCCGAGATATTAATCGCCAGCAGGATAAAGACGATGACAATGAAAATGGCGAGGATAGAATACTCGCGTTTCAGAAAGACCATCGCACCGGTGGCGATTTGCCCGGCGATTTCTTTCATGAGGTCATTACCGGCGGGCTTGCGCTTGATGGTGAAGTAGAGGATAACCGCAAACAGTATCCCCACGACACCAAGCACCTGCGCGGTATACAGATAGCTCCAGAAATCCATTTACGACTCCCTGAAGTTTAGGTGGTTTATATTATTGATTATTTTACGATAACAAGCATTTACACCCGGAGGCATAGTCTTTCCCTAACCCATAGCCGTGTTACCAGGTCGTTAAATTTAAGCGGGGAATTTATGAGAATGTTGGACAATTGTCAACATTATTTTAGAGAAAAATGTGACAAATTTCACAAGGGGGGGCATAAAAGGGTATTATGAGTGGCCAATTACTGATTATTGCGAATCCGGGCAGTCGGGGTCAGGCCCGGGTGGATTGCCATAGAGGTATTCAATAAGGTATAAGATATCCAGCAGGTTGATGTTCGAATCGCTGTTGCGTTCGTAAATTGAACCTTACAATAAAAAATAGGCAGGTATGCCCATGTTGTCAAGCATTATTGTACCGCATAAGGACTTGACAAGAGATGATATGGGGTTATATTAAAATAGAATGATTCTTTGCTCCAAAGGGCGGTTCATGAACAAGATTCTGCCAATTCTGGTTATTTGTTTGTTATTCCTGGCGGCATCAGCGACAGGGCGAATTAATAATAATCGCTGCCGTTTGGAATTAAGCAAAATCGAAAACGTCCTGTTTACAACTGAGATTAATGTATCGGTTAATATTGTGGGCATGCGCGGCTCATTTGATTATTTCAAACTCGATATTGCCTTCAATGACACTCTTCTTGAAGTGATCGAAGTGCTCCCCGGTAACTATCTTGACCGCTGTGGAAGATGGGATCTGGAATGGCAGGTTGAATATTCCAATCATTACAATGATACGGGGCCGCTCGGCCAGTTGACCATTATCGGGACAAAAAAAAGAGGGCTTGTCTGGCGTCATTTACCCGGGCGAAAAAGTCTGGTCGATATCCGATTTTATGTGCGGCCGGAAAGAGGTTATTCCTGTGTGCAGTTGCCTTTGAAATTTCGATGGCTCGGATGTTACGATAATCATCTGGCAAAGAGAAATAACAAATTCGTATCCAGGAATGTCTATAGCTTCGATGGTTTGCCGGAGCAGGGCTGGTCGTTTTCCGGTTTATCCGAGCAGTGTCTGGATCAAATCGAAGAAAATAGCGGTTTTGCATATCATTCGGTGGACTTTGTGAACGGGTATGTTAGCATTATGTGTCCTGAAGATATCTGGGGGGAAGGGGATTTGAATCTGAATGGTATATCTTTTGAAGGGGACGATTTCCAAATATTCAAAAACTATTTTCTAACGTGCGGGTTATCGGCATTTCAGCTTGACCCCCAGCTTCAAATCGAGCAAACCAATGTTATCCCCGATATCGTGCCACTGGGGCTCGACGACCTGGTATATTTTTGCCGGATTATGAATAATGAGGATATCCCCTATGATGAATTATCTCCGTTCACGGGGCGGATGTTCTACCAACCGCAGCCGGGGAAAATAAACATCCGGACTGATTTTGCCAAGTCCGGCGGGGCGGTTCATCTGGTGTTCGATGTAGGTCCGGAAGCCGAGTTTGAATTTGAAGCTGCCGACGACCTGGAATTCGAATGGAATATATGCGATAATAAATTAAAAATACTGATCCTGGATTCTATCCCCGCCGGTGATTATCGCTTGCTGGATATCATATCGGAAAATGCGGAATTGGATTTGACTTCGGTCATGGCGGCGGGATTCAACGGAGAAAATATAAATTTGTTCGTTGATACTATTGCCGCAATCGGCATTGAAATTGCGCGGATTCGTAACCAATTGCAGGGTCATTATTCCGATGTGCCCGTGATTAAGAAATATGGCGACCATGAATTCTATGGATTCGATTTACTGATCGGCTATGATAGAACTCCTCTGACATGTATGGGGGCAGTGCCCGGGGATATTTTTAATATTCCCGGTTCGTACGAATGGGAATATTTCACGTATAGATTCGGCCCCTTTGTTGAATGCGACAGCTGTCCTTCGGGGCAGTTGCGATTAGTGGGCATGGCAGAATCAAATGACGGACCGCATCACCCGCTTGACAGGCATGTACCGGATGGCGGGGAATTATTTAAAATCGTTTTTTGGGTTACCAATGATAGAACTTATGAATGTGCAATGCTTCCGATAGAATTTATTTGGCTCGACTGCGGCGATAATGTGGTGTCAATTGAAGATCCGAACCATTATTTAAACTATTTTACATGCGTATCTCGAGCTGTGAAAAATCGCGATACCTGTAGTTTCCCGAACTGTGATCCGCATTGGAATGATGCGGGCAATCCCGACGACCCTGGAGGATATCCGACCCTCGCCGGTTATCAAAATCTTTGTTCCAGCAGTACGGCATGGCAAGACAGAATCCCGGCCATAGATTTTTATAACGGTTTTATCCATATTATTTGTGCTGATATAATCGATGCTCGGGGCGATGTAAATCTCAATGGGATCCGCTATGAAGTCGCGGATTTGATAGCTTTTCAGAATTACTTTTTGTATGGACTCGATTCTTTCATTTATGATCAAAATGGACAAGCTGCTGCATCTGACGTTAATCGTGATTGCTTCAATTTAACTCTTGACGATTTTGTTTATTTATTGAGAGTAATTACCGGTGACGCTTTATCATATGTACACGTTCGGGATTCGTTTGATGTAGCTTTGCGTTGCGATCGGGATAATAATCAAATCGCTTTTTCAATGAATTCAGAATTGGCTGTTGGGGCGGTATATTTAAAATTATATCCTGAATCCTGTATTGATTCGGTAACCTTTAATGAGGATATAAACGAGCTGGAAACGTATGCCGTCAGTCACAACGACACCGTGAATATACTCGTTTATAGCTGGAATGGGGGAGATTCAATTACAGCAAATATGGAATCATTTGTTACGGCCTATTGTAATGATTCCGAACCGACGATGATTACGGCAGCGGTGTCAAGCTATTATGGTCTTCACGGGGTGATATCGATAAACTGGCCGTTGCCGGAAAAATTCGAATTACGCCAGAATTTCCCGAATCCATTTAATATGCTTACGACGATTTCTTTCGATATGACTTCTGCCGGTGAATGGAATGTTCAAATATGCAATATTCTCGGTCGGGAAGTTAAAACATTCACCGGGTATAGCGAGCCGGGGGCGGTACGTATCGACTGGGACGGCACGGATGAATCCGGCCGCGATCTCGCCAGCGGGGTTTATTTCTTTAAAGTAATGGTTGGACAACAAGCTCAAACGCGTAAAATGGTTATATTGAAATAGTCTCGGCCTGTGCGCTTTTTATTCAAGAGAGCTTCTGCAAATTATTTCTCCAGTTCTCCCAAAAACTCGCCGATAGCTTTTCCGAATTCGGCCGGTTTGTCATAGAACATGAAATGTCCGGCGCCGTCGATTACCTGGAACCGGGCGCCCGAAATATTGTCGCTGTACATCCGGCCCACTCCCTCCGGTTGAAAATCTTTGGCGCCGTGCAAGACCAGAACCGGGAAGTTGAATTCTTTTAATTTTGGCCTAAGATCGTAACTCATGCCCATGCTCATATACAGGCCGACCGTCATCCAGCCGCCGGAAGCCTGCGGGTCGAATGCGCTCGGAAGTTTAAATCCGGATTTATCGGCGGCGGATTTATAGTACAAGGCGGCTTCATTATTCAGCGCCACCAGATCCGATTCCGATTTGCTGAAAATGTTGGAAAAATCAAAATACCGTTTCTGAAAGTCTTCGTACCCGGGTTTGAGACTGTCCGGCAACAACTCTTTCATTTTATTTAAATAATCGAATTCCGGCGGGGGCGGCATAACAATCACTCCAGCCGGGGCAACAAGGATAATGGCTCTGACATTTTGCGGGTATTTCAGGGCGTACATGGTGGCGATATACCCGCCAAAGGAGTGGCCGATTAAAATCAGCTTTTCCTGACCGAGCATTTGACGGACGGCGTCGATATCCGCCAGCTGTCTGTCGAGCCCCAGTTTTTCGATCAAGATGTTCATGTTGGCCATAAAATCGGGCGAGTCAAATTTGTCGATGGGCCGAGTGGACTTGCCGCAACCGCGCTGGTCATAGTACACGAATTCATATTGATTAGTAAGTGACTCCAGTCCGGGCCACGGTTCGGTGCCGGGGTAGCCCGGCCCGCCGTGCACAATTAATATTTTCTGACCGCTGCCGGCGGAAAAGTGATTCAGATGAATGTCGCCGATGGTCCAGAAATTGGCGGAGTCAGCGGCGGGAACGGTCTGGGCGTCGGGCGTATACGCCAGCGCCAAAAGGTATAGTCCACACAGTACGAGTGATTTCTTCAACATATATCATGAGTCCTTTCCGCTCAAAATGAATGAGCTTGATTGTGCGTCAAATATTCCAACCGCAATCTGAAAGTTTCCGTTCATGACGAAGCCACTCTTGCGGGAAAATTTCTTGCAGGCTATAAAAACCGTGCCGATTGCGCAATCATTTTTTCTATAAAATATGATAAATAATTATAGATTCGCTCCGGCATATCCGATTACTACTAATGTACTACAGGCAAATAGTGAGGGAAATATGCAAGTCATTGAAAAAAAGCAGGTTGCGAAAGTAAGGCGGAGGGCTTCACAGTCTCTGGTTGTCTATGATTTGAACACCCGGTTGCCGATGGGTCAGGTTCTGGACATGTCCGAGCGGGGAATGAAGATCATGACCGAAGAACCGATGGAGATCGGCAAAAAATATTATTGCAAATTGCCTCTGGAAAAAAAAATCGACGGGAAAAAAGAGTTGTTTTTCGATGCCGAATGTCGCTGGTGTCGGCAGAACCACAATACGGGCTGGTATGATTCCGGGTATGTATTGCGGTTTTCCTCACCGCAGTATGCCGAGCTATTGCAGAAGCTGATTCGCGGCTGGATGATTGACCAGATATCGCGGCTCAATCCCAAGGTGAAAAAAATCGTCCCGGGAAAACGGCGGTTTTTCAAGAAAATCGCGACAATCCAAATCTTTTGAGGGCGGGACCAAAAGACGTCCGCCCTCAATCAACTCGGAATTTTGCATCTTAAAGTTGACATTTCAATCGATATTGGCTATAAATATGTGTCGCGTTATTATGGATTGATTTCGTGCTGGACTTTAAAGCAGGGAATTCGAGGATATCAACTATATAGGAGGGAATGATGCATTCCAAAATGACCGGCGGGATTTTACAGGTTCGATGGGGACTGGTTTTATTGTCGCTTGGTGTCGCCATGCTTATTATGGGCGGGTGCGGCAGTGACAGCAGTTCTCCAGAAATTGTCTATGATAATGACCGGCTGACGGGCGACTATTATGTGGCCAATTATCAAAACGTGAATTATGTGCGTTTTGCCGAAGCGAATTTCGTGGGGGACGGAAACCTTACCTTTGAGCACCTGATCAACACCGAGGGGCCGTTGGAGAGCGGCAGCGGCACATACACGGTCAGGCAGGATGGCCGCTGTACGTTCGGTGACGACGCCATCGGCATGACTAATGCCAACGGGACGGTCGGTTCATGGGTCGGTATTTATCCCGGTGACGACAATGAGTTCATGGTATTTATTAAGGCCTCGAGCGGTATGTCGGCGGCCAGTGTCGCCGGAGAATACTATTTCATGGCGTACGAAGGCGGCAATACGGTGCGATTTGGTGAGGCCGATTTTAATGGAACCGATAATGTCGACTTTAACGTCCTGGTCAGCTCGGAAGGAACCAGTAGTGGGTCGGACGATTATGCGGTTAATGCCGACGGCAGTCTGACAATCGGGAGCGATATCACCGGCGTTGTGGACGCAACGGGGAATATTATCACCGGGATTGGCGTGGATGAACCGGGAGAAAACGAAATAATTGTCATGATAAAAAAATCTTCCGGGATGACGGCGGCCGTTTTAAATGGTGAATATTATCTGACGAATTTCTTCTATGGCAATATGGTAGCGTTTGGAACGGTTTCTTTTAACGGCATCGGGTCTGCCACGTATAATGTTATTGCCAGTTCCGAAGATGACGCGCAAGGAGGCACGTTACCTTATTCGGTATCGTCTTCCGGTATACTGGAAATCGGCGATATAATAACCGGCGCGGTTAGTTCTGACGGGAATATTGCTGCGGCCATAGAACTTCACGAAAGCGATGACAATGGTATAATGGTCCTGATTAAAAAGACGCCGTAACTGTGCGTTAATCGAAAGTCTGCGCCCGGCCAATTTTAAAATTAGCCGGGTTTTTTATATGCTATACCTGTCGATTTATTGAATGCCACGGGCCTTGATGCAGTATATTTAGTCAACCGGGAGGTAAATATGATAGAAGCCAATATCGCTCCGATTTTAGCCGCAATTGCGGCGAGTTCGGCCGCCGCAGCGGCCAAAAGGCAAAGAGAAAAAGAGGAAAAAATGGCAACATACAAAAGCGATGATATGGACGGCTGGGAATTCAAAATTGTCCGGGCCAATACCCGTAAATTCAAAAACCGGGAAACGATAGAACGGGTATGCCGGGAAGAAACGGCCGCGGGCTGGGAACTGGTGGAAAAATTCGATGATTACCGTCTGCGGTTCAAAAGACGGGTGGAGCGTCGCTCCATGGATGGCCATCTTGAAGCCGATCCGTATCGTAGTAGTATCGACTCACCCAACGCCGGTATTGTCGCCGCTATAATCGGGACAATTCTGGTGGCACTGGGAATATTATTGTTTATCGGGTTTAAAGTCGGTTTTGCCCGCGGGATTTTCGGGGGAGTGACGGTTACGGCGGTTATGCTCGGCCTGGTTGTGCTGTTGGCGATTATTTTTATTATCGTCGCGATCCGGCGTAATAGCTAATTATCCCCGCCGCACCTGACATATAAATGATTTTAAATAAGCCGCTTCGGGGAAAGTAATGGTTACCGGATGGTCCGGCGATTGATGCACCGTTTTCAAAATATTAAGGGTCACCCCGACTTCCGCCGCCGCACGGAATAATATATCCAGAAGCGTTTCTTCGGCCAGAAAAGCAGAACAACTCGATGTCACCAGTATTCCAAAATCGTTTATTATTCTCAAGGACGCCCGATTTAAAAAATAATAGGCTTTGACTCCTGCCTCAAGATGTTTGCGTGATTTAACCAGCGCCGGAGGGTCAAGCATGACAAGGTCATACTCGGGTGTATTGTGAGCGCCCAGCCATTGGAAGATATCGGCTTCTTCAAGATGGTATAAATCCGGGGGAATACGGTTCAGTTCGGCGTGCTTTCGGCATAAGGTCAGGGCCGGAGCGGAGGAATCGATAAACCTGACCGATGAGGCCCCCCCGGCAAGAGCCGCGATTCCGGCGGCGCCGGTATAGGAGAAAAAGTCGAGAGCCTTCTTGCCGTGAGCCAGATGATAAATATCCTGTCTTAGTTCACGTTGATCCAGATAAAAGCCGGTTTTCTGACCGCCGGTTATGTCGGCCAGAAATATACGGCCGTTTTCGCAGAATTCGACTTTTTCGACCGGGGCTCCTTTGATTTGTCCGGAAACGGGTTTCAGGCCCTCTTCATTACGGGATGGCAGGTCGCTTTTTTCATAAATGGTTCGGGGGTGCAAGAGCTCATCGAGGATATCAACGATTGTATTTCGTATGTTATCCATGCCGGCGGTGGAAATCTGCAAGACGACGACATCGCGATAGCGATCGACCACAAGGCCGGGCAGACCATCGGATTCACCATAGACGAGGCGATAACCATCGGTATGCGTATTGTCACCCAGACCGATCGCTTTGCGGGCGGTGATGGCGGCGGCCAGGCAGTATTTTATGAAATCATGGTCGATAGAAGTCTTTTCAAAGGCGAGGATGCGGACGGCGATCATGGAATTTTTGGAATACAAGCCGGTGGCGACAATTTTATCGGAATCCGTCAGATAAACCGGCGTTCCATTTTCGAGGTCATCGGGAATGTGTTCGATAGCACCGGAGAAAATCCAGGGGTGACGGCGGGCGATGGTTTTTATCCCCGATGCTTTTAATTTCAATTGCGGGCAATTCATAACGGATGGAAGATACGACCAAAAAGGCGGGGGGGCAAACTAAAAGGGTGGATGTTGTTATGCTTTCTATTTTCCGGGAACATTTTTTAAAAGCCGTTGTATTGAAGAATAATCAAGTTTTGAAAATTGAAAAAAAGGAGTGAATAAAATGGCATATGAATGGAAATTCAAAGCTCGTCCGTACAGCGACGATGAAGCCAAAACCCTGCTCAAGGGGGTGATATCCCCGGAAACCTCGGATTGGCATTATAACAAACACCACGCCGGCTATGTGGCCGCCCTCAATACCATTGAAAAGGGACTGGCCACGGCCGACCGGAGCAAGGCCAACGGCAACTATTCGGAAATCGGCGAATTGAAACGCCGCCAGACCTGGAATCACGGCGGGGCGCTGTTGCATGACGTTTACTGGGAAGTCCTCGGCGGCGACGGTGATCCGAGCAAGGGGCCGGATGTCAAGAAAGCCATTGAACGTGAATTCGGGTCATTCGAAAAGTGGGTCGAGGATTTCAAGGCGACGGCTTTATCCGCCAAGTTGTCCGGCTGGGGCGTGTTGGCTTTTGATATGCTATATAGCGGGCGTTTACTTAATGTTCTGGTGGATGAGCACCATTATGGCGCCATGTGGGGTGCTGTCCCGCTTATTCCCTGCGATGTTTTCGAGCACGCCTATTATCATAAAGACGGCGCGGGGCGGGCGACTTATATTGATAATTTCATGAAAAATCTCAACTGGGAACGAATCAATGCCCGTTACAGAAAGTATGTCAAGTAATTGTATATTATAAGGATATTGCAATAACTTAAAGTTGTTGTTAATATAGTCAGGATGACTCAAGAAGGCCGCTGTCGGTGATAGCGGCCTTTTTTGATGAGTTTCGGGCCGGGGCATTTTGGCCAGAAAAGGCCTCAATAATTTCTGTGAGCGATTGTTCAAGGGGCCGGGGATTGTAGCCCAGCTCCCGGCAGGCTTTTGAAGAATCATAATAAAACTTCAGGCCGGCCAGACGGACCAGGTTGCGATTCAATTTCGAAGCTGGGAAGACTTTCTTCAGCGGGCTATAATTCGAACCAAGCGTCTCCACGACCAGGGCGACTACATGTAAAAGCGTTCGGGGGATTTTGAAAAACGGCCGTTTTATGCCGATATATTTCACGGCCAAATCCACCAATCTTTGAGACGACACATCCTCTCCGCCCAGAATATAACGTTGGCCGGGCCGGCCCTTTTCGAGGGCTTTGATTATGCCATCAACGACGTCTTCGGTCTGAACCAGATTTATTCCAAAATCAAAATAAAAGGGTATTCGTTTGGGGATGCGTTCCCGGTCGGCGCTACTCAAGGCACGATCGGGGGGAGAAATCATTATAGCCGGATTGACAACGACCACATCGAGCCGGTTGTCATTGGCTTCCAGAGCGATTTTTTCGGCATCGCGTTTGGATTCGAAGTAGGCGATGTCATAGCCTGATAAATTGAAAGCTGAATTTTCATTAAGCGGGTGGCCGTCGGGTGAACCGCCGACTGCGGCTACCGATGAAACATGAACCAGCCGCCGGATATTTCTGAAATGGCAGGCGTTAACAACGGCCCGGGTTCCGTCCACATTTATTTTATTCATGTCAGGAATGTGGCCGGAACGAAGGCTTACTCTGGCGGCACAGTGAATGACGAAGTCACAGTCGCGCATGGCGTGATGCAGCCATGACGGTTCGGTCAGGTCGCCATAGACCGGAACGGCATGGCGCGGACACCAGCGGCGGGCCTTTTCTTCGGACCGGTAATGGGCCCTCACAGCGTAGCCGCGGCCAAGGAGTTGCGGCACGAGTCGCCGGCCGAGCTGACCGCCGGCCCCGGTGATCAACACGGTTTTGTGTTTATCGAATAAATCCATAATCCTGATTCTGATAACAATAATATGATACGATGGTGCGAAAATATGGACTAATATTATCTATAAACCGGGCCGGTTCCCGTTTTGCCCGGAATTCGGGTCGTTCGGTATCATCGGGGAGTCGGCGGGTGACGGTTTTCATAAATTCATGCAAATTAATTGAAACCAAAAGGCCAAGCCGCTGTTTTGACTTGATAATATGGGATGAAAAGAGTATGATTCTTATAACTGTAAATACAGCGGTTTTCAGGAGAAACAATGGAATTTGAATTAAACGAGGATCATGAATCCGTTTCCAAATTGTGCCGGGATTTTGCCTCAAGGCATATTTTACCCACCATCCGTGAAAATGATAAAAATGAGCATTTCGACAAGTCCATCCTGACCAAAATGGCCGACGCTGATATTCTCGGACTTTGTATCCCCGAAAAGTATGGCGGGGCGGGGATGGACTACATTTCGCTGGGGCTGGCTTGCGAAGAGCTGGAATATGCCGATACCTCGGCACGAGTTATATTATCGGTTCATATCGGATTGAATTCACTGACCCTGCTGTCATGGGGTGATGATTTTCAAAAAGAAAAATATCTGATCCCTCAAGCCAAAGGGGAAAAAATCGGGACCTTCGGTTTGACCGAGCCCAACGCCGGGTCCGACGCGGTCGGGATTCAGACGACGGCCGTTAAAAAAGGCGATAAATATATTCTCAACGGCGAGAAAATGTGGATATCGCTGGCTGACGTGGCCGATAATTTTCTGATATTCGGCTGGACCGATCTTGATAGAAAACAGAAGCGCGACCACAGCGGGATATCAGGTTTTATCGTTGAAAGAACTTATCCGGGCATAACCACCGGAACCATCCATGGCAAATTAGGGGTGCGGGCGGGCAACACCGGCTGGATAGCCATGCAGGATGTCGAGGTCCCGGCAGAGAATCTTCTGGGCCATGAAGGCGAGGGCTTCGGGATTGCCATGTTCTGTCTGGAACAGGGGCGATACACGGTTGCTGGAGGTTCGACGGGCCTTATCAAGGCCAGTCTTGATGCCAGCGTCATATATGCCCATACCAGAAAAACCTTCGAGGTTGAAATCGCGCGGCATCAATTGGTTAAAGAGATGATTGCCAATATGTACGCCGGCTATGAGTATTCACGGTTATTATGGATGAAAGCGGGTTGGTTACGCAATGCCGGAATTCGCGCCACGCGTGAAACATCGCTGGCCAAATGGATCGCCTGTCAGGAGGCCGAGAAAGCGGCCGCCGATGCCGTGCAGATTCATGGTGCCTACGGATTTTCCGATGAATATCCGGTGGAAAGGTTCTATCGCAACTGCAAAGGAGCGTCGATATATGAAGGTACCCGTGAGATACACAAGTTAATGCAGGCCGATTACGTCCTGGGGTATCGTGAAGACAAACCGCGGCGCAAAAATCTGCCGTCGTGGCCGTATGAGGAATAGAGCTGTTTGAAGCGCTGATGCTCTTTTGCGCAAACGGATAGATTAGAAGAAAAACGTTTCATTATAACAAGCCATTGGAGGATAAGTGGCTGAAAGTTCAACGGAACAAGTCCCGACCCTGGACCAGCTGGCTTTGCCCGAAAAAACGCTGGTCGGGCTTTATACCAATCTATTGAAAACGCGGGTTATGGACGAAAAATTCCGCAAACTGTTTCGCCAGGGGCGCTTTGCGGGAACATACTTTTCGGCCGTCGGGCAGGAGGCGACCACGGTCGGGCCAACGTACGGCCTCCGCGACGACGACATTATCGCCCCCTCACACCGTGAGCTGGGCGCGGCCATTACCAAAGGGATACCCTTGCCGATAATTGTGGCCCAAGTTTATGCCCGGCGCAATTCGACCGACAAGGGCAAGGCGCACCCCTGTCATTATGGCTCACGCGAGAAGGGTGTGATTCACCCCTCGTCGACGCTGGCGGCGCAGACAATTCTGGGTACCGGCATGGCGATGGCTTTCAAGATTCAGAAGAAAGATAACGTCGTGGTATGTTTTTTCGGTGAAGGAGCCACTTCCCGCGGCGGCTGGCATGAGGCATTGAATTTTGCCGGGGTCCACAAGCTGGCGTGCGTGTATGTTTGCCAGAATAATCTCTGGGCCGAATCGGTTCCGGCGACGCTTCAAGCGGGCATAGAACGTTTTGCCGACCGGGCCAAGGCGTACGGTTTCCCCGGAGTTACTATCGACGGCAATGATATTTTCGAAGTTCATAAAACGGCCGCCGAAGCGATAAAACGCGCCCGGGCTGGAGAAGGGCCGACTTTCATCGAATGCATGACATACCGCTGGTATGGTCACAGCGAAATCGACCCGGCCGATTATCGTAAGCAAGCCGAGGTCGAAGAATGGGTAAAGAAAGACCCTCTGGCCCGTGCCGAGAGGATTTTATTGGCCAACGGTGTCATCGACGAAGCCCGGCGCGACGCGATTATTTCCGAGGTCGATGTCGAAGTCGATGAAGCGGTCAGGATTTGTGAAAACGAAAAGTATGTCGAGCCGGAGGAGGCCTATAACGACGTATACTCGTCGGCGTTTCCGGTGCGGCGCGATAAGCTCATGCATGAAGATGAAGAGTAGGTGGCAGTGATATGGCAGTAAAGACGTATATTCAGGCGATTACCGAGGCGCTCGATGAAGAAATGGCCCGCGACCCGCGAGTCTTTTTGATCGGCCAGGATATCGGGCTTTATGGCGGCGTATTCAAAGCCACCAAGGGTTTGCAGGACAAGTACGGCGTTGACCGCGTGATCGACTCGCCCATCTCGGAAGTGTTTATCGCGGGGGGATCGGTCGGGGCGGCCATGGCCGGGATGAAACCGGTGCCGGAAATCCAGTTCGCGGATTTTATCACGCCCTCGATGGACCAGATCATTCAGCAGGCGGCTAAAATGCGCTATCGCAGCGCCGGAGAGTGGACCTGCCCTATGACGCTGCGCGTCTGTTGCGGCGGTGATGTCGGCGGCGGGTTGTACCATTCGCAAATCAATGAGCAGTGGTTTTTCTCACAACCGGGGCTGATCGTGATTTTGCCTTCGATGCCCTACGATGCCAAGGGGCTGTTAAAGTCGGCTATACGCGGCGAGGACCCGGTGATATTTTTCGAGCATAAACGGCTGTATCGGTGGATCAAGGAAGACCTGCCTGACGGCGATTTCACGGTCCCCATCGGAAAAGCCGCCTTGCGCAAGGAAGGCAAAGATATTACTATAGTGACTTACGGGCTGATGTATCATCGCTCTCTGGACGCCGTGGCGACTCTGGAGAAAGAGGGTGTTTCGGTCGAATTGATAGATATGCGAACTTTATCTCCCTGGGATCGCGAGACGATCCTGGAATCGGTCAAAAAGACTTCGCGGGCGGTGCTGGTGCAGGAAAACTCCAAGACCGGCGGGGTGATGGCCGAGGTGGCCGCGACTATCATGGAAGAGGCGTTCGATTATCTCGATGCTCCGGTGGTGCGGGTGGCGGGACTGGACGTACCGATGCTTCCGTTTGCACCGCCGATGGAGCATTTCTTTTTGCCGAACGCCGAGAAAATCATCCGGGCCGTTCGCAAGGTAATGGAATATTAAGGGAGGAAGCATGGAATATAAAGTTGTCGTTCCGCCGCTGGGTGAATCGGTGGTCGAAGGGACTATTGTCAAGTGGCTGAAAAAGGAAGGCGATAAAATCAGGGCCGATGATCCGCTGGTCGAGATTATGACCGATAAGATCAATATCGAGGTACCCTCGCCGCACGACGGTATCATGAAAAAGCATTTGGTCGGGCCGGATACGGTCGTCAAAATCGGCCAGGCCATTGCCCTACTGGAAACGGAAGCCGACGTGGTCGAATCCAAGGCCTTTCAGGATCTGCCGGATGACGGCAAAGAACGCATTCCCGAAGAGCAACAGCCAGCAGAACCGGCCGTGGAATTTGTCGGGACACTGGAACATCACAAGGCGATGGGTATTCATGCCCATGATGAAGAAGTAGCCGAAGGGATCAAGGCGACCAAATCCTCGCCGCTGGTGCGCCGACTGGCCAAGGAGCATTTTATCGATTTACGCAAAGTGCAGCCGACCGGCAAAGGCGGCCGGGTCAGCAAAGAAGACGTCATTAAGTACATCGAGATGCGGCATACGGTCGATTTGGTCAAACCCGATTTTCAGTTTCCGCAGGCCGAACCTGAAGAAATCATACCGATCACGGGCGTGCGCAAAGTGATTGCCGAACACATGGTCAAGGCGGCGTTCAGTATTCCGCACGTGACGACGTTCGATGAATGCGATATGACGAGCCTGGTGACATGGCGCAAACGCTACGTTGACAAACTCGAGGCCAAGCACGGCGTCCGGGTGACATACCTGCCGTTCATTTGCAAGGCCATAATTTTCGCGGCTCGTGAATATCCATATATCAATGCTACGGTTGAAGAGGATAAGCTTCGCGTTAAAAAATATTTCAATATCGGGATGGCTGTGGCGCGCGAGAATTCTTTGATCGTTCCGGTCGTCAAACACTGTGAACAGAAATCGCTTCTGGAAATAGCCAAAGAAATGAAAACGCTGGGTGACAAAGCCAACGCCGATAAGCTGACATTAAATGAAATCACCGGCGGGACGATTTCGGTGACCAATGCCGGGGTATATGGAGCGTTGGCCTCGACGCCGATAATTGCCGCCCCGCAGGTGGCGATACTGGGTGTGCATAAGATCGTGGAAAAGCCGGTGGTGCGCGACGGACAGATCGTCATCCGTCCCATCATGAATTTCGGGCTGTCGTTCGATCACCGCGTCGTGGACGGCGGTTATGCCGTGCAGTTCTTGCGCCGTATGATCGAGTTTCTGGAAGATCCCGACGGCTGGCTGGCGGAAATGGTGTAAAGGAATTGTATTATGGCTGATAAATTTGATGTTGTCGTAATCGGGGCCGGGCCGGGCGGCTATGTCGCCGCGATACGCGCCGCGCAATTAGGGCTTAAGACCGGTATTGTCGAAAGAGAGTACATCGGCGGGGTCTGTCTTAATTGGGGGTGCATTCCGTCCAAAACCCTGCTGTACGTATCCGAACTCAAGCGGGCGGTGGCGGAGGCCGCCAAGATAGGCCTGAAAACGGAGAATGTAACGATTGACCTCGACCTGCTCCGCAAACACAAAGATAGTACAGTCAAACGCCTGACCGGTGGAGTCAAGCTTTTGCTGGAAAAGGCGGGTGTAACCATATTCACGGGCAAGGCGTCGTTCGTATCCGAAAAAGAAATCGAAGTGTACGGCGACAGCCCGGAACGCACGAAAATTATCTCGGACAATTTTATTATTGCCACAGGCACCACGCCGATCAAGCTGCCGATGATCAAGCACGACGGCAAGATTGTTGTCGGGGCGCGCGAGGCGATCGATATTCCGCGCATTCCGAAAAATATGGGGGTGATCGGGGCCGGGCCGATCGGAATGGAAATGGCCTCGGTGTACAATACGCTCGGCGCACATGTAACGGTGATCGAAATGCTCGATACCGTTTTGCCGTCGCTGGATAAAGACATTGTCGAGGCCGCGGCAAAAGCTTTCAAAAAGCAGGGCTTGGAAGTCTATCCCTCGGCGAAAGTGAAAGCCTCGGAGACGAAGGGTGAGACAATCGACGTGGTGGTCGATACCAAAGATGGTGAAATGACATTCTCATTCGATATGCTTCTGGTTGCCGCCGGGATGAAACCGAACACGGCTGAATTGAATTTGCACAAGGCCGGGGTCAAAACCGACGAGCGCGGGTTTGTCATCACCGATCATAACCGGCGCACCAATGTCGCCTCGATTTTCGCCATCGGCGACGTGGCGGGCGGGATGCTTCTGGCGCACAAAGCCTCGCACGAGGGGATAGTGGCCGCCGAAGCGATCGCGGGGCATACCATGGGGGCCGACTGGAAAGCGGTGCCCTATGCCGTTTTCACCGACCCGGAAATCGCCGGTATTGGGTTGACTGAACAGGACGCGGCGAAAAACGGCCGGGAAGTCAATATCGGCAAGTTTCCGTACCGGGCGGTCGGCAAAGCTATCGCCACGCAGGCGCAGGACGGGTTTGTTAAAATTATTGCTGATAAAAAAACAGATGAGATTCTGGGGATACACATGTTCGGCCCGCATTCGGGGGATATCATTTATGCCGGGACGGCGCTGATGGAATTCGATGGTACCGCCGAGGATTTGGGGCATATTATGGCGATTCATCCGACGCTCTCCGAAGCGCTGATGGAAGCGGGGCTGAATGCGAATAAGAGGGCGATACATATAGTGAATTGAGATTTGTTATATGCATGTGAGCAGTATTATGCCCGGCGGGTTTGAGAACTTGCCGGGTTTTATTTTTGTAGTAAAGATTTTAGATTGCTCTACATGCCATTTAATATTATCAAAGGGGCGTCTAATTTATAGGAATATATCAAATGGGCTTCGGCGG